>JAHYIY010000037.1 GCA_019429255.1 Desulfuromonadales bacterium
CCCAAAATGCCGTAACTTTTGATGAATAAAAAACCGCCACTCCGGAGGGAGGCAGAAAAGCTCAACCCGGACTGGCGGCTAATTCGGTAAAGGCAACAACCCTTTTAAAAAGATCGTTTACAGCTAGTACCTTGTAACAGTTATAGTTTCGGATAAAGTCGCGTCAGCTTGATCCTGGCGTCAGCGGTTGTGAACTGCCAGTTAATTTTCTTCGTTTTGCTGTTGCGGTGACTTTCCCAGGCCGCGACCTCAGCTTGCATGGTCACCATCTCGGCAATACGACGATTGAGGCATTGCCCTTTTAGCACGCTGAGCTCGATTTCGGCCATGTTCAGCCAGCTTCCATGCTTGGGCGTGTAATGAATGTCCAACCGCTCCGCCAAACGCCGAGCCTCCTTGGGTTCGAATGTTTCATAAAGTGAGGCGATATTGTGTGTATTCAGATTGTCCATCACCAACCGCACCTGAATGGCCTCGGGATAACGCTCGTCAAGCATCTGCTTGATCTGTTGCGCCCAGTCTTTCCGGGTTCGACGCTCAGTTATCGCAACATGACGTCTGCCAGCCAAGGGTTCAACTTCCATAAAGATTTCGGCGACACCGTGTCTGACGTATTCGTCATCCATCCGCTTCGGTTGCCCTGGCTTGCAGGGTATTGGTGCATGAACTTCGCCAATCAGTTGCTTGCTGGATTCGTCCATGCACACCACCGGGTAATCGGGATCATACGGCAGATGATAGACCTCCAAAATATCCTCCATTGCCGCTACGAAGGCCGCGCTGCCTTGTGGCGGGATTTTCCAGTATTTGCTGAGGTGAGGTTTAAGTTCGTTTTTTTTAAAACCCGTTGCACGGTCATATGCGAAACAGATGATGCAAATTTCAGTTCCACAGCCTTGTCAGCAAGCAGTCTGACCGTCCAGCGATCAAATCCCTCTGGGGCATCGGAACATGCCAAGGCGATTAACCGTGCTTCAAACGCTCCATCAAAAAGAACCTCGCGCGGCGGCTTTTCTCTGGGCTTACGCTCCAAGGCGACCTCAATGCCTTCCTCGACAAAGCGTTGCTTGAGATGCTCGATGGTGCGCGACGTGACGCCCAGCGCGACAGCAACATTGGCAACGGTCCAAGCCGGTCCGTCAGGGCCTGCATCGCAGAGCAGCAGCGCACGGGCATGGATGAACTTTTTTGCCCCGGTTTTACCGTTCCGGGTTAACGCTTCAAGATAGTTGCGTTCTTGCTCTGTCAGGGTAACTCGGTATCTTGGTGCCATGGCAGCCTCCTTGGGTTGCCATGATTATACAACAGTCCGCATATTTACGAAACTTTAAATGTTACATGGTACTAGGGTTCGTGCCGCAAAATCATCATCCCCTTCTTTTTCCGCGATAACGGCCATTCGGACTTGCAGATCCTGGCGAAGCGGGCGTAGGTATTTGTTGAAGTATTCCCGATAATAAGACAACGCTTCCGTGATATTTGTTTTGATCTGAAGATCGATGGCTTTTTGGTAAAGCTCGCGACCTTCTTCAGATGTCGAATACTGAGAGAGCTTTCGTGCCAGAAGGATCAAAGCCTCCGGGTTGGCTTCATCTTGTTGGAGATATTCCCTGATGGCCTTTTCGCCCACATCATCACCAAGCCATTCCTGACCGCCGAAAGCTTGCCGTGCAGTAAATAATCGTTTCTCCTGCAAAGCCTGATCGCTAAGATTGATCCCATAAGCCAATAGCGCACCGACTATCATTCCACCAAGGTGAGCAGCATAGCCCACATTGCTTGAAATCACTCCGAGGGCTTGGTCAATTCCTGAACTCAAGTCGGCCCAGAAGAAAAGCCCGACAACAACCAGGGCGTTCATTCTGACTTTGAGGTGTAGCGGCAGAAAAAAAGAGAACAATCCAAAAATCGGAAAAGGAAAAACCATGGTCTTAAAATAGCAGCGGACGGCATAGACTCCCATCAAACCAGATATTGCACCTGAAGCCCCCAGTGACGGGGATAAAAAACCGGTAACCAAAAAGTCTGCAAACAGGAAGAGCAGATTGCTGGCACACCCTGTCGCCATGTACAAACCAAAAAGCCATCCAGGCCCAATCCGTTTCTCCAAAACCGTTCCCATCGCCCACAGGAAGGCCATATTCCCCCACAAATGCCATCCATCAGCATGGAGAAATATATTTGCGACTTGTGCCACCAGTGTGTTGATGAAATAAAGATCCTGCGGTACAAAAAATAAATTCCATAAGGTGTCTTCTTCCAAAAACGGCATGACTGTGTAGAAGACCAAAACATTGGCAAGGATCAGCAGATAGGTGACACAGGGCAGGACAGGTGATTTTTCGTCCCGATCGAGATATGGGGCAGGAATCAGGGTTAGATTTTCCCTGATGACCTGCAGCATGTTTTTGCCTTGGTGGACCGACATAATGCGAAGCAGTAAAAAAACAAAAAGAGGAGCCAGCAGGAGAATGGTAAACCACCAGAGATAGAGAATATCCTCTAGTAGTTTGAGTACCATGACCAGAACAACGGCTTTTAAAATAAATAATTGTTCAGAGTGCCTATCAAAATAACTTTCGACGCGGTCGTAGATTTCCCCCACCTTCAGCATGGACATAACAGCCCTTTCAGTTGCATATAAATATTAATCTGTTCTTATCTTACGGGCAGGGGAAAATCAAATCAATAAATTTAATAATGGTAAGGCGCTTCGCTTTTTACGAAACTTATCTGTTTTTACGCCAGCTCTAACTTCGCTAGGCGTCACCTTCATAAGGGCTTCTGAGAGCAAATCCCAGCTCAGCCTTATTCTTGTGATCTTTAACCTGATTTATGATTTATCAGAAGCCCAATGCCTAGTCATATTCTCTTGATGATAAATATATCTTCATTTATAATTATCAATGATTAATCGCTCGTCGCCACTTTTATGGTTGTTTGCCATAAGGTCTTCAGCTTGATCACCCGCAATAATTACAAGAAGCTCATGCAGCAGCATCTTCGTACTCACGCTGATCCTGTTTGGCGATGTGGCTACTCTTGGAGGCAACCTCGTCCTTGAGTATGTAACCCGAGATGCCATCTACAATTTTAGTACCCTTAATGTGTGGCTATCTGCCACGCAGTTGACCTCCTCATTCATCCAAGACCGGAGAAATTAATATGAAGACACTGTTGATTCTAATACTGTTAATTGCCTCACCAACTTTTGCTACTGTTGACTATGGGGGGGTATTTAAAATTGAAGCTCAGCTTGCTGAGCAGGGAGATGCTGAAGCTCAGGTCACTTTAGGTGTGATGTATCTAAATGGTCTTGGTGTCAAACAAGATAATCTTCAAGCCGCCATCTGGTTCAGAAAAGCAGCAGTGCAGGGAGAAGTTGATGCACAGTACAATTTAGCAGTGATTTATGATATCGCGCAGTACTATGAAGGAACCGCGAAATGGTACAGAAAAGCAGCAGAGCAGGGAGATGCTGAAGCTCAGGCAACATTAGGTGCGATGTATCTTGATGGTCTCGGTGTCGAACAAGATTATGTTAAAGCCTCGACATGGTCAAGAATGGCAGCAGAACAGGGTGTTGCTGAAGCTCAGTACAATTTAGCAATGATTTATGATCGGACTGAAGTTTAGAGTTTCGTGATCTTTGAAAATTTGTCGAAGTTGAAAAAAAAGGTGAAAAATGTGTTGACACACGGGCCACCCTGTGTGGCCGCGCCTTCAAAGCGAATTGAATTTAGAAAGCTTTGAAGGCGCGGCCTCTAGAAGAAAGTTCCCCCTTTCTTCCGGAGGCCGCTATGGATACCAAAGGATACGGCAATATCCCCCAGTCCCTGTACGACGCTATCACATTTCTGGCGCAGGCGCTGCCAAAACGAGCGGTTCCAACGTTTCTGGAACTGTTGTTCGGTGCCATGCTGACCCAGAATGGTTTTGTTACTGAAGCCTGGTTGGCGATCAAGCCCCGGCGTCATTGGACCAGTTATTTCAAATGGCTGCAAAAGGGCCGCTGGTCCTGGGTTGCACTCGGGCTGCAAACCGCTCGGTTGGCACTGCAGGAAGCTACCCAGAAACGCTGCTATGTCGCCATCGACGATACGGTCGTCTTTCGCTGTTCGCGCAAAGCGCCTGAGTCACGCATCCACCATCAGCATGGATGCAAGGTCAATCGTCCCGTCTATGTACGGGGACAGAACTGGGTCACCTTGGCGCTGGTGTTACCTCAAGGGTGGCGTTCACTGGCGTTGCCGATTCTTTCCCGGTTATCCAGAAGCACGGGCAACAGCGGTAAACTGGTCGCGGCCAAAACCTTGCTCCGCGTAGCCAAGGACCTCTTTGTTCATCACATCGTGACCCTGCTGGTTGATTCCTGGTATATGCGCAAATCTCTGCTGATTCCCGCTCAAGCGATGGGCTATCAGGTCATCGGCCAAGTGCGCAAGGACACGGCGCTGTATCTGCCGCCGCCGTGTCACAATGGCAAGCGCGGGCGGCCCCGTAAATATGGTGACAAGCTGACGGCTGAACGTGTCGCTGAATTGCCCTTGATCAGCCAAAGACTTTTTATCTATGGGCAACGGCAGACGGTTCACTATCGCAGTTGCCTTGCACGAGCCCGCTTTCTTGATGGACAACAGGTTCGGGCGGTCTGGTCGCAGATTGAAAACAACGATGGATCCTTGCGTCAGCCCCGGCTCATCTTGAGTACTGATCTGGGCTTGTCGGCAACCCGCATCCTGCTGGCGTATAACCGCAGGTGGTCCATTGAGGACCTGTTCAATCAGCTCAAGAACCGTTGGGGCTGGAAAGACGCCTGGCAGCAAAGTCGTCAGGTGCTGCATCGCTGGACCCAGATTCTTTCGACCAGCTATGCACTGCCCCAGTTGCTGGCCCAGAAAAACAGTGATGAAGTTAAAGATCTCGCTTCCACATCGCCTTGGCGGAACAACCAGCCGATCACTGCCGGGCGTGTTCGCCAAGGACTACAAAGGATTTTTCGCCATGTCGATATCCGCAGCCATTGGCACCCGAAGTCGGGAAAATTCATGCCCCAAAGCCGGGGCAAAAAGCCGGATCGACCGCCAGATCTGCGCAACACAGCTTAACTTCGACAATTTTCTGTTATCAATGAACGCTCCACCTCACCGGTTCAGGCCGGTTTGGGGAGGGGTGTAACTCTAAACTTCAGGATCGGAGTTACCAAAACTATAAAGAAGCCGAGATATGGTATAGAAAGTCAGCAGAACAGGGCTTTGCTGATGCTCAGGCCAATTTAGGTTGGTTGTATCTAAATGGACAGAACCATAATGAAGCAATGAAATGGTTCAGAAAAGCAGCAGAGCAGGGGAATGCTGGCGCTCAGCATAATTTAGGAATAGGGTATGAGCAGGGTTTCGGTGTTGAACAAGATTATACAATAGCCGCAATATGGTATAGAAAAGCAGCAGAGCAGGGTGTTGCTGGTTCGCAGTACAATTTAGGCCGGATGTATCTACATGGGCGCGGTGTCGCGCAGGATCGTAGCGAAGCAGAGCGTTGGTTTCAGTTGGCAGCAAAGCAAGGACAGTCCTTGGCTGTTGAATTTTTTAAGAAGTTACAATGATACGAAGGAAATTTCACAGCGACTCCTTAAATTGTCGAAACGACAACCGACATTGAATGAACAATGAATTTTTTGTCGCAGGAACAGAGGCTTCTCTCATAAATAACGCCATCCAGAAAATTAACCAGCCCAACCTGAAATCCCCAGGCTGGGCTGTCTTGCATTTCGTTCTGCAAAAGGATCTCAGATCACCTAGAACTTTTCACCCACCAGCGTCAGAGGTTTCCGGGCAAATAGGGGTGGCAATAAGCACATAACCAGATAATCCATTCTTATTGCTGCCGGCAAAGAACATCCTCAGGGGCTTTGAGACAATCAGTGAAACGTGGCTCACCGGCAAAGGGGTGCAGAAAGGCATAATGCCAGGGGCCGATTTCCGGGTCGTCATACATCAGATCATGTGCTCTGATAATGCCGCCCGCACGCGAAAGACGCGTTGGCGGCACACTGACTCCTCCTGCTGGAAAGTAGTAAGCAGCCAGCAAGCGGTCATCTGCATGTGCCAGACCTTGGGCATGCTGTTTTATTTCAATGGCGCTGGTTTCTTCATCAAAGACAAAAAGAACCACCCGATTCTGCTGCGGATCACGAAACTGGGCGTAGTGGGTAATTGTCTCGGTATTTTCCGCCGCTATCTCCAGATGGTTATCGCCGGAACAGGCCACCAGCCATAGAGTCAGGACCAAGCTGATTATTATTCTAGGATAAATCATCTCACCTTTCCTGTGTGTTTATGCTAATCTCGACCCTTGTAAAACCATTAACATACAAAAAATGGAGACCAGCCATGCTCTTTGTCATCCGCTGTATCGACAAAAAAAATCACCTTGCCGTGCGCCAGGAAAACCGTCCGGCTCATGTTGACTACCTGAAAAGTTTCGGCGACAACCTCTTTGCCGCCGGCCCGCTACTTGATAGGGATGAGCAGATGTGCGGCTCGGTGGTCATTCTCGATCTGCCCGACCTTGCGGCAGCGCAAAACTTTGCCGCCGGCGATCCCTACGCCAAGGCCGGGCTGTTCGAGCAGGTGACGATTGATCGCTGGAACAAGGTTCTTCCTTAGCGCCCACCTGATACCTGCTCTCTATATGGCTATCGTTGCCGGAGGTTCCCCTTTCGGTAACAGCCATGAGGTTTCAGTAAAATCAGCAGTGGTAATCTGATCAATGCGACGTTTCATGTATTTACCATGGGCCTCGACAGCAACGGTGCCATCAGGCAGGTAGAGTTCGCCACTGCCTTCAAACAAACGCCCTTTGTCGGCGTCGATGCGTCCCACCACCTTAAGCTCAAGCTCCAGAGGGACCGGTTTACGGTAACGCACCTGCAGATCAAGGGTCATGCCGAAGGTCTGGTGATCATGATCGATCATAATCGCCCGCCCGATCACTTCATCAAGTACTGTCGCTGAGATACCACCATGGGCGATGCCGGGATAACTCTGGTGCTGATTATGCAAAGTAAAAAGGGCGATCAACTCCTTCGTTGTGGTTTCAAAAAACTGTGCCCTGATTCCCAGGGCGTTTTCCGTCCCACAAACCAGACATTCACGGGAAATCGGCTGCATTCCGGCAATCTCATAGGTTTTTATCTGCACTTGTGTCACAAAGGCTCCTCACATCGGTTACTCTACCCCGGGTTGATCGAGCTGGGCAAAGGTTTGACGGATTTCAGCAGGTAATGCGGCAGGTTTTTTTGCCTTTGGATCATAGCCAACCATAACGGTTTTGGCCGTGGCAAATTCACGGCCGCCACCGTCATGAAGCAGGTAAGCGAAGGTGAAACTTGAATGTCTGAGTTGTTCAACCTTAAGAGTGATCTGCAGGCTGTCATTCAGGGTGATGGGCAGACGGTAGTCACATTCGGCGCGTACCACCAGAAACAGCAGGGAACTGTCGAGGAACGCGCCGAAATATTCCTGAAACATCTTGACCCGAGCATGTTCCAGATAGGTAAAATAGATGGCGTTATTGACATGGCCATAAGCATCGAGATCGGCAAAACGGATGTCGATTGTGGTCGAAAACTGAAAGGCGGCAGGGTTCATTTTACGACCGGAGCCCTTTCGTTCAGAATATCAAGGATACGGGATCGATATGCCACAACCTCTGTTCTCAGAGACGCCAGGCTGGCAATTTTTTTATCTACTTTGCCGATATGGGTATCGAGAATTTCGAGAAGTTTTGGCGTAATGGTATGAAAATCCTGCTGATTGATATCAAAGTTCTGCGCCAGCTGTTGCATCTCTTTCAGGGTAATCCCCAGTTCTTTTAGTTTGAGAATAAATTTCAGCCGTAAAACATCTTCCCGGCAGTAGGTCCGGGTACCCCCAACCAGCCTTTCCGGTGGGCCCATCAAGCCGATCTCCTCATAGTAGCGGATCGTTCGGGTTGTTATTCCCAACATCCTGGCGAGCTCGCCAATCTGCACTGACTGATTATCATTTTTTTTCACGATAGTAACCTTTACGTTAGTTTTCATCCTTAATAACACTCTCGAATCAGGCTGTCAATCCAAGGCCTGACAGCTGATTCAACAGGTTTTTTAATTGTTGCAATGAAAATATAATGCTGTTATTTTTCTACTTGACCTTTACGTTAAGAACATAAAATCAAAGCACGAGATGTTGCCTCCAGCTCTGGTATATACTCTGTTTTATCTGTATTGAGCAATATCAACCCGCAGTCTTTTTTTGGGGAGCGCCATGGAATATACACGCGAAATCTACTGGAATATCGGCCAGAGCCTGGGCGTCCTGCTCCCCATGTACCTGCTGGCGGTAGCTGCTGTCGCCTTCCTCGGCTATCAGTTCTCACGACGCATCAAGGTCTATCGCCAAGGACAACCCCTGGACCGCTGCGATCAGTGGCCCGCGCGCCTGAAACAGGCGATCCGTGGCACACTGTTACAAACCAGGGTTCTTTACCAGCGCCTTCCGGGCACCGCTCATGCCCTGTTTTTCTGGGGCTTTTTACTGTTGTTTATCGGCACTCTATTGATTTTCATCCAGGCCGACCTGACCGATCCCCTGTTTGACGTACGTTTTTTGACCGGTCCCTTCTATCTGTGGTTTTCCCTGATTCTCGATATGGCCGGGCTGGTGGCCATTGTCATGCTCGCAGGGCTATTAATTCGGCGCACCCTGATTCGACCGCCGGGCCTCGACAACATCAACGACGACTGGATCATCCACGGCTTGCTGCTGGCGATCCTCATCAGCGGCTTTATCATCGAGGGCGCGCGCATGGCAGTCACCGAACTGGGCACCCCTCTGGCCCTGTGGTCACCCGTCGGCCTGCTCGTGGCCAACAGCCTTGCCGGTTTTGAGGAGGCGACCCTGCGCAGCCTGCATCAGGTTACCTGGTGGGGACACTTACTGCTGGCGATCCTTTTTATCGCCATTATTCCCCTGACCAAGCTGCGCCACCTGTTTACTACCAGCACCAATTACTTTTTCGCCGATCTCGGCCCCAAGGGGATGTTGGCAGCGATTGACCTTGAAAATGAAGAGACTGAAAGCTACGGTGCCGCAACCATAACCGACCTGACCTGGAAGGATATCTTCGATGCCGATGCCTGCACCAGTTGCAAACGCTGTCAGGATCGCTGTCCGGCGTGGGCAACGGACAAGCCTTTGTCGCCGATGAAACTGGTCAAGCAGGTGGGTGAGATTGCCTTCCAGCAGCCGCAGGCGAATCTGCCGGAGACCCTCGAACGGGACGTCATCTGGTCCTGTACGACATGCCTGGCCTGCCAGGAAAGCTGTCCCGCGGCCATCGAGCATGTCGGTAAAATTGTTGATGTCAGACGCAATCTGGTATTGATGGAAGGAGAATTTCCCGGCGACGAAGTGACAGCGGCCATGGATCAGACCGAGGTCAATGGCAACCCCTTCGGGCTGGCGTTTGCCGGGCGTGGTGACTGGGCACAGGGGTTGCCGGTGGTGGATGCAAACACCGAAAACGCGGATATTCTCTATTTCGTCGGCTGCTATGCTTCTTTTGACAAGCGTAATCAGGCGGTTGCCAAAGCTTTCGTCACCCTCTGCGCCGCCGCCGGAATCAAGGTCGCCATCCTTGGTAAAACGGAAAAATGCTGTGGCGAACCGATGCGCAAGATGGGGAATGAATATCTCTATCAAACCCTGGCGCGGGAAAATATCGAGAACATCGCTGCGACTTCCGCCCAGCAGATCGTCACCACCTGCCCCCACTGTTATAACACCCTGAATAAGGATTATCGCGAATTCGGACTGACTCTGCCGGTGCAGCATTACACCAACTTCCTCGCTGATCTGATCAAAGGCGGTCAGCTGCAACTGCAACCGCAAGAGACCCGTTGCACCTATCATGATTCATGCTATCTGGGACGACATAATGATCTCTACCAGGCGCCCCGCTCTCTGCTAACGGCGGCCGGAGCACAGCTGACCGAGATGGACAAGCATGGACGGGAGTCCTTCTGTTGCGGTGCCGGCGGGGGGCGGATCCTTGCCGATGAAACCATTGGCAGCAGGATCAGCGAAGTACGTGCTGAAATGGCCGCTGCCACCGGGACCGGCACGCTGGTGTCTAGCTGCCCCTTTTGCCTGACCATGTTTGAAGACGGCATCAAGGGGGCAGATTTAAGTGATCAGCTCACACCGCTGGATCTGGCGGAATTACTGGTAAAACGACTGCCTGCTGCGTAGGCAGTCTCGACAAAGGAGTTTATATGATGAATATTCTCGTCTGCATCAAACAGGTTCCCGACATGGAATCCCGCTTCAAGGTCAACGCTGCAGGGAACTGGTATGAGGATACCGATCTTGCCTGGCGCATGAATGAATACGATGAGTACGCGGTGGAACAGGCGGTACAGCTCAAAGAACAGGTCGGCGCGGCTGAGCTGACGGTGCTCTGTATCGGTCCGGAACGGGTCAAGGAAACCATGAAGAAAGCTCTCGCCATGGGTGCGGATAAGGGGATGCATATCCTTGACCCCGACAGTCATCAGCGTGACCCCATGACCATCGCTGCTGTGATTGCCGACTATGCCCGCCAACACAACTTTGACCTGATCTTTACCGGAATGCAATCCCAGGATCGCGGTAGCGCCCAGGTAGGTGTTCTGGTTGCCGAAATGCTCGGCATTCCAAGCCTGACCACCCTGGTAGAATTCAGCTATGCTGATGGAACAATTTCCGCTAAACGCGAGCTGGAGGGAGGCTCCAGGGCTCTGGTCAGTTGCAACACTCCGGCGCTGGTGACCTGTCAGTTGGGTCTGAACAAACCACGCTACCCGACCCTGCCGAACATCATGAAAGCCAAGAAAAAAGAGTTGCTGACTGCTCCCCTTGCCGACTTCAGTACGCCGGAACTGCAACAGCAAACCGTCGCCGTCTTTTTACCGGAAAAACGCGGCGGCGGCCTGATCCTTGAGGGAGATCCGGCAGAACTGGCGGATCAACTGCTCAAGATCATTAAAGATAAAACCACGGTTCTGGCATAAGGAGACCACGATGAAAATACTTCTGGTTGGTGAATATCGAGATGGTAAAACCCTGGGAACCTGTGCCGAACTGATTGAGTTCGCTGCCCGCCTGGGCGGCGAAGCAACCATGTTTCTGGTGGGCTCAAAAGACGCTCTGCCCAACTTTTCCGGAACCTTGTACCTGGCTGACAGCACCGGCGCTGGTGAGTTCAATCCCGATGGTCACAAAAAACTGTTACTGGAGGTGATTGCCAAAGAACAGCCGCAGCTGGTCGTTTTTCCCCACTCGTCCTACGGCTGGGATCTGGCCCCTCGTATCGCCCTGGCCCTCAAGGCCGCCCAGGTTTCCGAAGTGGTTGATCTGACAGAGGATACTCTGATCGTTCCCTGCTGTAACAGCAAACTGCGACGCCAGGTGAAAGTCAAAACGGCCCTGACCGTAGTCACCCTGCAGGCCGGCGCATTTACCCCTCAGGACCAGGCATCCGCAACGCCGCACGTCATTGAACTACCGGATGCGGAACCGGGAACGATCAGCTTCAATGGCTACGAAGCCGCCGCCGCAGGTGGTGTCGATTTGTCAAAGGCCAAAGTGATCGTCAGCGCCGGCAGGGGCATTGGCAAGCCGGAAAACTTAAGTATGATCGACGCTCTGGCTAAAGCCCTTAACGGTGAATATGCCGCCAGCCGCCCCGTAGTTGATGCTGAATGGGCTGAGCACAGTCGCCAGGTTGGCACCACCGGCCAAACGGTCGCACCAAAGCTTTACATTGCCTGCGGCATTTCCGGGGCGATCCAGCACCTGGCGGGGATGAAAAAGTCGGAGTTTGTCATCGCCATCAACACCGACAAGGACGCGCCGATTGGTGAGGTTGCCGACGTCCTCGCGGTTGCTGATCTGAAACAACTGGTGCCGCTACTGACGGCAAAAATTGCCGGCGGTTGAATGAAAGAAAAATGCTTTTTAAGAAAAGGGGGCATCCGTGACGGTTGAAGCAATCTTTGCCGAACTACCGAACAATTATCAAACCGGTATGATCACAGAACCGGTCAGCATCTATTTTTCCATCGACGACATCAAGAGAACGGTCTGGTTAAACCCGACGGAATGCCGCGTTGATTCAGGCCGGACTACCGACCATGCCGACTGTGTCTGCAAAACCGGTGCTGTTTTTTTTCTCAAGGTCTGGAACAACGGTTATCAACCAGGTCTCAAGGATTTTCTCAGTGGTGATATAAAAGCCAATCAACCGGATATCCTGCAGCTTTTTCTGAAGACATTCGGCAAAGGCTGAGTTGCTTCCAGCTACTGCACCAAGAGGGTTGTCCGGGAAACTTCCGGTCAGCCCCCTTGGTGTTTGAATCAATCTGCTTAATTACCGACGTTAATGCTGTTCGCTGTCGTTGTACTGACGTGCCCGACGCAGGGTGCGAATAAGCGGCACAAATGCTGATACGGCCACCAGTCCCCATAGCACCAGTACCAGCGGTGAGGCAAACAACACTCCCCAATCGCCGTTGGACAACGACAGGGCCCGGCGCAAGCTGGTCTCCATCATCGGCCCGAGAACCAGTGCCAAAATCACCGGTGCTAACGGAAAATCGGTCTTGCGCATCAAGTAACCGAGCAGACCGAAGCCGGTCATCAGCATCAGGTCGGTCATCGAACTACTGGCGGCATAGATGGCACCGTAGCTGATCATCGCCACCCCCGGCACCAGGATATAACGCGGGATCAGCAGTACCTTGACGAACAGACCGACCAGGGGAAGGTTAAGAACCAACAGCATGATATTGCCGATGTACATTGAGGCAATCAGGGTCCAGAACATATCTGCATGCTGGACAATGAACAAGGGGCCGGGATTGAGGTTAAGGGCCAGCAAGGCGCCGAGGATCACCGCCGTGGTCCCACTGCCTGGAACACCGAGGGTCAACATCGGAATGAGGGCACCGGAAACCGCAGCATTATTGGCAGATTCGGGGGCCGCCACCGCCCGGATATCCCCCGTCCCGAAGGTTCCCTTTTTATCCACCAACCGCTGCTCGGTGGCGTAGGCCATAAAACTGGCGATCGTTGCTCCTGCTCCAGGCAAAACCCCAATCAAGAAACCAGTAACGGCAGAACGAATCATCCCCCACCAACAAGAAAGAAACTCCTTGAGGGTCACCATCACCCGCCCCAGTTTGGTATTTACCTCACCAGCAGTCTGGGTCTGTTCAATCAGCAGAAACACTTCGGAAATGGCAAACAGGCCGATAGTCACCACGGCAAAATCGAGCCCATCGTAAAAAGCCAGATGGCCGAAAGTATAGCGGGGAATCCCGGTACCGCCGTCGATACCAATGGTCGCCAGCATCAGGCCGATGCCGGTAGCCAGCAACCCCTTGATAAACTGCTTACCCGACAGGGCCGAAAGCATGGTAAAGGTAAAAAGAATCAGAACAAAATATTCGGCCGGGCCGAAACGAATCGCCCACTTTGACAGCACCGGGGCTAAAAACATCAAACCAATAACGGCAACGGTTCCGCCGACAAAGGACGCAATAGCGGAGATAGCCAAAGCCGGACCGGCCCGCCCACTCTTGGCCATGGGGTGACCATCGAGAGCCGTGGCAACCGAAGACGGTGTCCCCGGCACATTGAGCAGAATGGTGCTGATGGAGTTGCCGTACTGGGCGCCGTAATAAATCCCGGCAAACAGAATCAGCATGGCAGTCGGATCGATCCCCAAGGCAAAAGTGATGGGAATCAGGATTGCGATGCCATTGATCGGACCAATACCGGGGAGCATACCGATGACGGTACCGGCCGTAACGCCAAGAAAAACCACCAGCAGGTTAATGGGAATCAACGCACCGGAAAACCCCTGCATGAGTGACTGAAAAGCATCCATCACAACAACTCCTCAAAGAGGGCCCCGAGGGGCAGGTACATATCCAGGGCCCAGACAAACAGAAAATACAAAATCAGCGATGCTACAACTCCGGCAATAATCGTTTTCCACCAACGGGCGCCATAAAGCATCCCGTAGACAATAAACACACCCATCGTCGCAATGAGAAACCCGACAAATTCGATCACCAGCGCGTACACCACCAGCACCGACAGGGCAAGAAAAACCACCCGCCAGGCTCGCGCACTGGGCCAGGCCCCGGCGACATGGCGGCCAAAAAACAGCACCAGGGTCAAGGGCAGCATAAACAGAGCAACGGCCAGAGGGAAAACCCGTGCGCCCAGGTGGTCGGTAAATCCAATCGGCACATAAGCCCAGGCCTGAAAACCGAACAACAGTGCCAGTACCAGCAGCATGACAGCAACAATACGATCGCTCATGATCCCGCTCTTTTCTCGAATCAAGCAGTTATCGGGCCCAACCAAAGGGGGTTGGGCCCGATAAATCAACAATTCAGGCTACTGCCCCATGCGGGCAAACAGTTTTTCCAGCGATTTGACCTGGTTCAGAACAAACTCATCCATTTCCGTTCCGGTCCGCTCAAAAGCGGCGAGTCCATTCTGCTCACGCAGGGTTTTGAACTTCTCGGATGCCGCCAGCTTTTTCATGGCATCACTCCAGTAGGCATATTGCTCATCTGAAACGCCGGCAGGCAGGTAAAACCCACGCCAGTTGGCACCGATGACGTCGTAGCCAAGCTCTTTAGCTGTCGGCACATCGGCCAACACACCTGGCAGACGGGCATCACCAAGGACCGCAAGCACCTTGAGACTGCCAGCTTCAAGCTGAGTCAGACTTTCACTGACGTCGCCGGTGAAGACATCGGCACGACCGCCCATAATCTCGATAATCGCCGGACCGCCGCTGCTGAAACTGGTATAACGCACGGCTTTAAGGTTCTCAACGCCTGCGGCGTCCGCCAGCATCAGCATTTTCAGATGATCCCAGCCACCGACGGCTGAACCACCGACGAAGCTCATTCCGGCGGGATTGTCTTTAAGAGCTGCAACCAGATCATCCAGGGTCTTAAAACGACTGTTGGGGGATACGGCAACGATACCATAATCGGCACCCAGAGCCGCGAGCCAGCGCACATCATCGGCATCAAAGCCCTGGAACATTTTCTGCGCCAGGCGGGTCGTTGTTGCCGTCGATGCGGCTACCAGCAGATTGGCATTGCCCTTTTGCTGACCAACCACATGAGCGTAAGCGACACCACCTCCGGCACCCGGCATATTCTGGGTACGGATGCGACCTTTCACCAGATCAAGATCGGAAAGAATCGGCGCCATATTGCGGCAGGTGAAATCCCATCCACCGCCTGGGTCGGAAGGCGCAATACACAGAACATTGCGTGGTTCGAAGGCCATAGCCGACTGCTGAACAAACAAAAAAGCACATACCAGAGCAAAAACTTTAAGCATTTTCATGATGATCTCCTTTAAGCAGGGTTGTGGAGGGAAAAACACCAACCAAAAAACAGCGTTTGATTTTAATAAGTATTCTACCCCCTGATGCACGCCTGTAAAGAAATCTGCCATAATGGTTTTTTGTTTCATAAGGGCTATTCTGTTCATTTTGTTCATGTCAGAATAATGCAACCGTCCGCAACACATTCCTGCTGTTGTCAAAGGATCACTATTTACCGTGCGACAATTATTACCCCAGCTCTTTTCCAGCCTGCAAAGCCGCATGATCCTGCTGGTTTGTCTGCTGGTGTTACCACTGACGCTGATCACCGGCGGCTTGCACACCCTGATGATCGGCGCAGTACTTGAGGATGAAATCGGCAAGCGAGCACTGCAGTCCGCCCGCGTGATTGCCCAATTGCCCCAGGTGAAAGAACAGCTTAGCACCGGCGACCCCCAGGGAATTCTGCAATCACTGGCGGAAGAGTTACGGCTGGAAACCGGTGCTGAGTTTATTGTCATCGGTAATCGTGACGGCATCCGTTTTTCTCACCCCTTGCCGGATCGCCTCGGCAAGGAGATGGTGGGTGGTGACAACGAACGTGCACTGGTGCTGGGGGAGTTTTATGTTTCGCGCGCCATCGGCACCCTCGGCCCGTCAATCCGCGGAAAAGCCCCGGTAGTTGCTCAGTCGGGTGAAATTATCGGTATTGTTTCCGTGGGTTATCTCCTTGATGATGTCGAACAGGTGGTTCTCAAACAGCGGCTACGCGCCGCAAGCCTGATCGGCCTGTTGCTATTGCTGGGCATTATCGGTGCCATTACCATCGCCCGCCGCTTCAAGAAAGCCATTTTTGATCTGGAACCGGAGCAGATTGCCCATCTTTTTACTGAACGCGATACCATCATCCAATCAATCCGCGAAGGGATTGTTGCCATTGATCGCGATGCCAGGGTAACGGTTGTCAACCAACAGGCTTTGGAAATCCTCGGCAAGAAGGACAAACAGGATGTGCTGCAGCGCCACATTCGTGACGTTCTACCAGGAGCCAAACTGAGCAAAATACTCGACGGCGGAGAACAACGGATCGACCAGGAACTGATCGTAGGCAACCGTGCCCTGATTATCAATACGGTACCCATGATTGAACAAGGTGTCATTTGCGGAGCCGTAGCCAGTTTCAGAAGCAAGGACGAGATCGACACCCTGGCCCGTCAACTCTCCCAGGTCAAGGAATACTCCCAGATGCTGCGCGCCCAGACCCATGAATATTCCAACAAACTGCATACCATCGCCGGGCTCATCCAGATCGGCCATGCCCAGCAGGCACTGGAACTCATCAGCCACGAGTCTGCCGGCTATCAGGGGCTTATCGCCTTTCTCGCCCGGGCCGTTCCCCATCCGATTCTCGCAGCTTTTTTAATCGGCAAATATAATCACGCCAAAGAGCTGCATATTGACTTCTTCATCGATCCGGAAAGCCAGTTGATCGATGTACCCCCAAGCTTGAGCCGGGAAAAAACCATTACCGTCATCGGTAATCTCATCGACAATGCTTTCGACGCGGCATTGAATGGCAATCGCCCGCCACAGGTCAAACTGACCATGACTGATATCGGCAACGATCTGGTTTTCGAGATAGAAGATTCCGGCAGCGGCATAGTTGCAGATCTGTCTGAGAAAATATTTGTCCAGGGATACACTACCAAGGGATCAGACAGAGGTCAGGGTTTGCACCTGGTGAATTTAGCCCTGACCGACCTGAATGGGCAAATCACTATTTCCGACAGTGAACTGGGTGGCGCCATGTTCAGTGTCTTTATTCCTAAAGCAAAGGATACTCATTGATGAAGCTACAGATTCTGATTGTTGATGATGATCCCCAGATTGCTGCAATCCATCAACATTTTGCCGAAAAAAGCGCTGGATTCAACGTCTGTGGAATCGCCGGCAATCTTGAAGATGCGGAAAAGATGAGTGCGATCTTAAAGCCTGATCTGATTCTCCTCGATCTTCATTTTCCTGAAGGAAAAGGCACCGAAATTCTCTGGAATCTGCGTGCCCGCCATCAGGCCACTGATGTTATTCTCATCACCGCCGCCAAGGAACTTGAGCCTCTGCAGGAAGCGATTCGCGGGGGTGTTTTTGACTATATTCTCAAGCCGGTCATGTTCCAGCGTTTTCACGAAGCCCTTGAACGTTTCCGTGAACACCGCCTGCGCATGGCGGCTGAGGCAGCCCTTGACCAGAGTACTGTCGATCAACTTCTCCATCCCTACAAGACGACTCCCCCAGGTGAGCCCCAATATCCCAAAGGAATCGACGCCCTGACGCTGAAGAACATACAGACCGTCTTTGTTCAACCCCACCCCCAGGGCTTAAGTGCTGAAGAGGTCGCTGTGATCATCGGTGCCAGCCGCACCACCGCCAGGCGCTATCTGGAATATCTCACGGCACATAACGAGCTGTCCGCCGAACTGATCTACGGCAGCGTTGGTCGGCCGGAACGTCGCTACTTCAGCAAAAAAAACCATCCTCCACCCTGAGCCGACGGCTGTCTTACGAACAACGTTTGGCTAAATCCCTTTGACAAAACAGGAGTCTCCCCCCATCATGGTGTGCCGTCTTTGTTGTCATGTCTGCGGGAGTACCGCTTATGGTTTCGCTCATTCTGATTCTTGTCAGTGCCGTTTTCGTCAACAATTTTGTCCTGGCGCGCTTTTTAGGTATCTGCCCGTTTCTCGGCGTTTCCAAAAAAGTTGAAACATCCATCGGCATGGGGATGGCGGTCATCTTTGTTATGGCGGTCGCTTCTGTTGTCACCTGGTTCATTCAATACTTTATCCTTGCCCCCTTTAATCTCGATTATCTACAGACCATCGCTTTTATTCTGGTGATCGCCTCACTGGTGCAACTGGTGGAGATGGTTATCCAGAAAACCAGTCCGGTTCTCTATCAATCATTGGGAATCTTTCTGCCGCTGATCACTACCAATTGTGCCGTTCTCGGTGTCGCTGTTCTCAATATCCAGAATTCCTACTCGTTTATTGAATCGCTGGTATTTGCCATCGGTGCCGGGATTGGTTTTACCCTGGCCATGGTGTTGTTTGCCGGGCTACGCGAACGCATCGACCTGTGTCCTGTTCCTGATGCCTTTCGCGGCACTGCCATCGCCCTGATTACTGCCGGGCTCTTATCCCTGGCGTTTATGGGATTTGCGGGACTGGTAAAAATGTGATGTAACTATTCACTACTGTCCTTGCGCAGGGTCGGGGTTCCTGTGGCAAGGGTGTTTGTCGCCATGAATGGCGACAACAAGCGGTCATGGATGACGAAAAGCATCCCTTGACATAGGATCCCCGAGCCGGTTCTGAACAGATACAATGTGATGACGAAAGGGACAATCTGATGCTCACTGCCGTCGCCTGCCTGGGTGGCATCGGCCTGGTCGCCGCCACCGCCCTGGGGATCGCCGCCAAAAAATTTGCCGTAGAGGTTGACCCCAAGGAAGCTGCCATTCTCGCCGCTTTGCCGGGGGCCAACTGCGGTGCCTGCGGCGAACCAGGCTGTTCCGGCTACGCCCGGGCGGTGGCCGAAGGGCGACTGGCGCCTAATCTTTGCCCGCCGGGAGGGCAGCAGACAGCAGAAGCGCTGGCAGCCATTCTGGGCGTCAAGGTCAGGGTAAAAGATCCGGCGGTCGCTGTTGTCATCTGTCAGGGGGGGGACGAACTGGCGCAGCAAAAGTATCATTACCTGGGGATGGCAGATTGTAATGCCGCGCAAAAGCTGGCCGGTGGTCCCAAATCCTGTCCCGCTGGCTGCCTGGGTCTCGGTTCCTGCGTACGTGCCTGCCTTTTTGCGGCCATCACTATCACCCCGGATCATCGCGCCGTTATCGATCGCGCAAAATGCACCGGCTGTGAACAGTGCCTCAAGGTCTGTCCACGCCAGGTCATTATCATGGCTCCTAAAGCGGTAACGACCCACGTATTGTGCAACAGTCATGATAAAGGGGCCGAGGTGAGAAAATACTGTCAGATCGGCTGCATCGCCTGCAACATCTGTAAAAAGATCAGCTCGGAGGCATATCTCATTGAAAACTTTCTTGCCCGGGTCAATTACGCCCAGGCTGGACAAGCCGTAGCGGCCATCGCCAAATGCCCGATGAAGTGCATCCGCGATCTGGCTGACAACAATGAATCTGCCGGCGCTGTCGCAGAAGCAGAAACCCCTGCGGCATAAAGTTCAACATGTTTTAACAACCACAAACTAGAAGCGTAAAACCATGCGCCTACCTACATTTCCCGGCGGGATCCACCCTCCAGACAACAAAGCTACCACCGCCGCCAAGGCGATTGTCGCCTGCCCGCTGCCGGAGGAGCTGATTGTCCCTATGTTGCAACATATTGGTGCGCCGGCAGAGTGCTGTGTCACGGTAGGTCAGCATGTCGCCAAGGGAGAACTGATTGGTACTGCCGTCGGTCCGGTATCGGTGCCGATTCACGCACCGACCTCCGGCGAGGTGAGCGCCATTGAACCGCGGCTCCATCCGGTTGGGCGCTATCTGCCTGCGGTCGTCATCCGTCCGGACGGGTCAGACCGCTGGCATGATGATCTACAGGGAAGCGATCCGAACTGCTTGAACCCGGACGAACTACGTCAGTTGTTGCAGCAGGCCGGCATCGTTGGCCTCGGTGGAGCCACCTTCCCCACCCATATCAAGCTATCACCGCCCCCTGATCGCTCTATCGACACCTTGATTATTAATGGCGCGGAGTGCGAGCCCTACCTGACCGGCGATCATCGGCTGATGCTCGAAGAAGGCCCCAACATTGTCGATGGCATTCTCATCCTGCGCCGCATTCTCGGCGTTAAGCGAGTGATTTTCGGCATCGAAAACAATAAACCGGACGCCATCGCCGCCATGAGCAAGCTGTGCGCCGCCAGTCCGATCAAAGTTCAGCCGCTACCGGTCAAATACCCGCAAGGCGCAGAGAAACAGTTGATCGAAGCCCTCACCGGGCGTCAGGTTCCCAGTGGCAAGCTGCCGATGGACTGTGGTGCCATCGTTCAGAATGTCGGAACCGCCGCAGCGGTCAGCGCTGCCATACGCCAGGGGCGACCCCTGGTCGAACGGATCACCACCGTGACTGGTCCGGGGATACGGACACCGCAAAATCTCAGGGTCGCCATCGGTACCCCTTTGTCTCACCTGATCGAACAATGCGGCGGTCTCAGTGATGAGCCGGGTAAAATTATCCTCGGTGGGCCAATGATGGGCAACGCCCAGATGTCCCTGGCTGTTCCCGTTATTCGCGGCACCTCCGGGCTGCTGGTCCTGCGCCGACAAGATGTTTCCCTTGCAAAGCCTGGCCCCTGCATACGGTGTGGACGCTGCGTCAGTGTGTGTCCGATTCATCTGCAGCCGACGGTAATCGCCCTGTGTGCGCGCCTCGGCCTGGTAGAAATGGCCGATACATACAACGCCCTTGATTGCATTGAATGTGGCTGCTGTACCTACAACTGTCCGGCCACCCTGCCGCTGGTGCAATCAATCCGTGAAATCAAGGGGTCGGTCATGGAACATAAAAGGAAGCATTGACGTGGATAAAGCCCTCTATCTTTCGTCCTCGCCCCATATCCACAGCGGACTGACCACCGCCGGGATCATGCGCCTGGTGATCTACGCCCTGCTGCCGGCGGTCGCCGTTGCCATCGTGTTTTTTGGCCTGCCGGCACTCAAGGTCATGCTGATCTGCACCCTGGGGTGTGTTGCTTGCGAAGCCCTGTGCTGCAAACTGATGAAGCAACCTCTCTCGATTCGCGACAGTTCGGCCGCCCTGACCGGGATCCTTCTGGCCCTCAACTTGCCCGCATCCAGCCCCTGGTGGATGGCCCTGTTGGGTTCTGCCATTGCTATTGTCATCGGTAAAATGATCTTTGGCGGTCTTGGCTATAACCCCTTTAATCCCGCCCTGGTGGCGCGCGTTGTCCTGCTCATTTCTTTTCCCGTCCAGATGACCAGCTGGACCGCACCGACCCCTTTAAGTATGGGATTTGATGCGGTCAGCAGCGCCACCCCCTTAGGTGAAATGAAATCGGCAGTGATGCTTACCGGCCAACTGCCCGAGATGGCTACCAGCGGCTTTGACCGCTACTTTTACGGTCTGATGGCGGGGAGCCTGGGGGAAGTCTCGGCGCTGGTGCTGCTCCTTGGTGGTCTGTTTCTCCTCTGGAAAAAGATCATCACCTGGCATATTCCGGTCAGTTTCATCGGCAGTGTTGTTGTCATCGCCGGCGTTTTCTGGCTGACGGATCCGACGCGCTACCCCAGCCCGCTGTTCCACCTTTTGACCGGCGGCCTGATGCTGGGCGTCTTTTTCATGGCCACCGATATGGTGACCTCCCCCATTACCGCGAAGGGAATGCTGATTTTTGGCTGCGGCTGCGGTTTGTTGACCGTACTGATCCGCCTGTTCGGCGGCTACCCCGAGGGGGTTTCTTTCGCCATTCTGCTGATGAATGCGGCAACTCCGCTGATTGATCGCTATACCAGAGCTGAGATTTATGGCGGTCATCACCATGACCGTGGAGGGGTGCAATGAACGAATTCCCGCGCCTGCTCATTGCCCTGACCCTTATCGCCGTCATTGCCGGCGCCATTCTGGCGACGGTGGAAAGCGTGACCCGCGAACCGATTGCCGAACAGCGCCGGCTACAGATGCTGCGGGCCTTAAGTGCCGTTCTGCCGGCATTTGATAACAGTCCCGATAGCGACACCCTGACCATCACCACCGGCAGCGATCGCCAGGGAAGAGAAGTCGAGACGATTTTTTACCGCGGACGTAACGAGGAGCAACTGGTCGGCACCGCCTTCCGCGTTATGGCACCAGACGGCTATAGCGGTAACATCGCGGTGATGGTCGGCATCCGCCCCGACCACAGTGTCCATGCGATTGAAATTCTCACCCACGCCGAAACTCCGGGACTGGGGGATAAAATCAGCGCCCCCTGGTACAAGGCACTGTTTATCGATAAAACCCTGGAAGGAAGTGACTGGCGGGTCAAAAAAGACGGCGGTGAGTTTGACCAACTGACCGGCGCCACCATCTCCGCCCGGGCGGTGGTCGGGGCGGTGCGAACCGGCCTGGAACTTTACCGTGAGCATGAGGATAAAATCATCGCACAGGGGGATAATCCATGAGCCTGGCAACTGATTTCAAACGCGGCATCTGGAAGGAAAATGCGGTTTTTAAACTGCTGCTGGGGTTGTGTCCGGTGCTGGCGGTTACCACCAGCGCTGAAAACGGCCTTGGCATGGGGCTGGCCACCACCTTTGTCCTGGTCTGCTCCAATGCCGTCGTTGCCCTGTTCCGCCATCTGATCCCCGCCAAGGTCAGGATTCCCTGTTTTATCCTGATCATCGCCTCCTTTGTCACCGTCGTCCAACTGGCGATGGAGGCTTATGCTTATGATCTGTTTCTGGCGCTGGGGATCTTTATCCCGCTGATCGTCTGCAACTGTCTGATTTTAGGCCGCGCCGAAGCCTTTGCCTCCAAACATCCGGTCAGTCATGCTGTTGCCGACGGCCTGGGTATGGGGGCAGGCTTTACCCTGGTGCTCTTTGTCCTCGGCGGAATCCGTGAACTGATCGGCGCCGGGGCGTTTCTTGGTTTCTCGGTGTTCGGTGCCGGTTACCAGCCGGTTCTGCTGATGATCCTGCCGCCTGGGGCGTTTATTACCCTGGGGCTGCTGCTGGCGCTGATGAACAAGGTGGAGAAGCGCTAGGGGAAGGGGTTACTCGCCTGCTTTTCCGGTGCGGATGGTGACAGGGGACTGGCTCCGTAAGGTGCCTGTCCCCCTACGGCTCCCCCGAGATGAGCCGCTTGAGCTATAACGCTCTGCTAATGTGCCCCGCTTGCGGCGTCACCATTAAGCGGTTTGTTAGCAGCTTCAGCTTGCAAACGCTCAACCAGCCAGACCTTGATGATCGACTGTCGAGTAACGCCAATACGAGCCGCTTCACGATCCAACGACTCTACTACCCAAGCGGGAAAGTCGACATTTATGCGTTTCTGTTCCTGATTAGCACGACGCGCCGTGGACAAATCAAGATCATCAATGATGTCTTTTTTTCCCTGGTCAAATTTCTTATCAAAATCGTTAGCTTTCATACAGCTCTACCTCTCTTTTGCGAGAACGCCTCACAGAAATGAGTCGAATTGTTCCGTTTCTATAGGTGATGACTGCAGACCAGTGTTTTGGGCCTATAAGACCTATGACCAGAAACCGAGGCTCATCATCCGATTTAGCCTGGATTTCCAACAAGTCAGGGTCTTTCCACAGAGCCCGGGCAGCCAGAAAGTCGATTCCGTGCTTATCCAGATTGGCTTGGCTTTTGTCGTCATCGTACTCGAAATTGCCCATGAGTATAAATTACTCCTTTTCTACTCATTTGGCAAGAAAGGTGAAATTTGGAGTGGCTGCTAACGCCTGCCATCACCGGTGACAAAACCGCAGCAAAGCGGAGGGCTTGGCATCCGGTGCAGGGCCTGGTTATGCAGCATGTAGCGGCTTTATACGATCCACTTCTTCCTTGACCGACTGAGCCGCATTCCAAAGATCAACAGATCGCTGCGCATTCAGCCAGAATTCCGGAGAATTACCAAACAAACGGGCTAGCCGAAGCGCCATTTCAGGACTAACAGCACGCCGCTCACGCAATAACTCGTTAACTGACTGACGAGAGACACCCAAAGATCCGGCCAGCCCCGAAACGGTCAGACCATAGTCCGGCAGATAATCCTCTCTCAGCATTTCACCCGGATGAGTCGGCTTACGCTTCATGCTGACTGTGTTAGGAATAGCCATAATCATCACCTCTCTTTAGTGGTAGTCACACACTTCGACTTCATACGCATCGCCATTTTCAAAACGAAAACAGATACGCCACTGATCATTAATTGAAATTGCATGCTGCCCCTGCCTGTTTCCCGATAGTGGGTAAAGGCGATTGCCGGGCGGCACTTTCAAGTCCTCCAAATGTTCAGCCAGATTAACGTATTCAAGCTTCCTGGCAGCTCTTGATGCGACATCCACAGGAAACTTCTTTGCCTTACCGTTGGAGTACAGCTCTTGAGTTCGCTTATCTGCGAAAGATTTAATCATATGACAAATCGTATTGCGTCACGTGACGCTTGTCAATCAGGTTTGAAAATAACTGCATAACGGTTCATGATTACCGGCGGCGACGCGAGATTGCGTGACCCACCGCAATTTGGTCCTGCTTTTGGGAAAAGCAGCTCGCTCATTCCGTCCGGTTGATTAAATTGTTGATGGCGTCGCCATCCTATGACTTTTTGCGAGTGCATCAATTGTTAGTTGCCCTTCAGTGAAGCTAGTGCTAACATTTGTGCACACACTAATTGCGGGAGCAACCTATGGATACCAGAATTCAATTTCGTGTTGACGAGGAAACAAAACGCTTAGCCCAGCAAATGGCTGAAACCCAAGGTCGCACCCTTAGCGACGCTTGCCGTGAACTAACTGAGCAGCTTGCCGAGCAACAACGCAAGGCCTTGTCTCATGATACTTGGCTTA
>JAHYIY010000038.1 GCA_019429255.1 Desulfuromonadales bacterium
AAGAGAGTCCGGTTTTGGCATCCTCGCTCAAGCGCCTCTTGACGCTGTCCTTGGCCATCATGTAATTGACGGTGATATGCTTGCCAATATCACGGATAAACTCAAGGAAACCGAAATTCTTCATCCAGTCATAATTATTGACCATTTCGGCAGCATTGGGGTGGTCGGACTCAAAATCCAGAAACTTCGAGAGCTGTCCCTTAAGGCAATCAACATTGTGCTCAAGGGTCTGTTCATCAAGCAGATTGCGTTCAGCTGATTTCATCGACGGATCACCGATCATACCGGTTGCCCCACCAACCAGAACAATCGGTTTGTGGCCGGCACGTTGAAAATGCTTGAGCATCATGACGCTGACCAGATGGCCGATGTGGAGAGAGTCCGCGGTCGGATCAATGCCGACATAGGCCGTGGTCATCTCCTTCTGAAGCTGCTCTTCGGTCCCGGGCGTGATATCGTGAATCATGCCGCGCCATTGTAGTTCTTCAACAAAATTTTTGATCATGGCTACCCTGCTTTACCTGTGTAGAGACTTACCTTCCGGGCTAATGCCGGCGGGGAAACATCGCCTGGCCGATCAGAATCGCGCCTGGATACGCTCAATCCCGGTACAATGGCCGCTATCCTCGTCGATCGTCAGCACAACCGCTGACAGCTGCGGATCTTTTTTAGCAACCTCGAGGCGCACCGGCATCTGCGACAGAAAGCGCTCGAGCGCCGCATCTTTTTCGTTGCCGATAACAGCATCGCGGCTGCCTGACATGCCAACATCGGTCAAATAGCCGGTACCGCCGGGAAAAATGCGCTCATCCGCGGTCTGCACATGGGTGTGGGTACCAACAACAGCGCTGACCCGACCATCGAGATAATAGCCCAGCGCCTGTTTTTCGCTGGTTGCTTCGGCGTGAAAATCAACGAGGATAATCGAGGTGGCCTGGCGCAGTTCCTCGATGAGCAGATCAGCGGTGCGAAATGGACAGTCGAGGTTTTTCATAAAAACCCGCCCCTCCAGGTTGCAGATACCAACCCTGACGCCACTGGCTGTCTCATACACCCCGACCCCCCTGCCCGGCAAGCCGGGCGGATAATTGGCGGGGCGCAACAGGCGATGTTCCCGATCAAGAATCGGGATGATCTCCTTCTTGTCCCAGATATGGTTGCCGCTGGTAACCACATCAATCCCGCTGGCAAAAAGTTCCTTGAGAATCGGTCCGGTCAGCCCGTAGCCGGCGGCGGCATTCTCCCCATTGGCAATTACCAGATCAATCTGATACTGATTGACCAACCCCTTCAGGTGGTCAGTCAGCGCCTTTCTTCCGGCGCGCCCGACAATGTCACCGACAAACAGTAATTTCAATGTAATAACTCCGAATCCAAACCCAAGCAAAACGACCGATGGCAGAATACAGCACCACGGCAAAAAAGGACCGTTACCAGACAGAAACTACTTCGCGTATTCAACGGCCCGGGTCTCACGAATTACGTTGACGCGAATCTGCCCCGGGTAGGTCATCTCCTGCTCAATCTTGGCCGCAATGTCTTTGGCCAGAATGTGAGAATAGTCGTCAGACACTTCATCGCTGGCCACCATAACGCGGATTTCACGACCAGCCTGAATGGCAAAACAACCCGTTACACCAGAAAAGGACGTACCAATCTGCTCCAGATCACGCAAGCGCTTGACGTAGGTTTCCAGCGTCTCGCGGCGAGCCCCCGGGCGGGCACCGGAAAGAGCGTCAGCGGCCTGCACCAGAATGGCTAGAACCGAATCGGGTTTTTCGTCCTCGTGGTGAGCCATGATGGCATGGACAATAGCCGGGGACTCTCCATATTTGCGCGCCAACTCACCACCGTTAACCGCATGGGAGCCTTCCAGCTCATGACTGACTGCTTTACCAATATCATGCAGTAGCGCGGCACGCTTGGCTTCCTTGACGTTCAGACCCAGTTCAGCGGCCATCATGCCGCAGAGAAATGCCATTTCAATGGAATGAACGAGAATATTCTGGCCGTAAGAGGTGCGGTACTTGAGCATTCCCAACAGTTTGACAATTTCGGGGTGAATCCCGTGCACACCAACATCAAAAGTGGCCTGTTCGCCGGCCTGACGGATTTCCTCGTCAACTTCCTCGCGCGCCTTCTCGACCAACTCCTCAATTCTTGCCGGATGAATCCGACCATCAGCGATCAAACGCTCCAGGGCAATACGGGCTACCTCACGCCGCACCGGATTGAAGCCGGAAATCACAACCGCTTCAGGGGTATCATCGATAATCAGATCGATACCGGTGGCGGCTTCTATCGCGCGGATATTGCGTCCCTCACGTCCGATAATCCGCCCCTTCATCTCGTCTGACGGCAAAGGGACGACACTGACAGTTTTCTCGGCAACAAAATCACCGGCATAACGCTGGATCGCCAATGCCATGATTTTTTTGGCTTTCTTGTCAGCCGTTTCCAGGGCCTCATCTTCGATGCGTTTGATACTTTTGGCAGCATCATGGCGCGCCTCACTCAACATGCCATCGATCAACTGCTGCCTGGCTTCATCCTGGGTCAAACCAGAGATAGTCTCGAGCCGCCGCTGCTGCTGCTCCCGCAGTTTTTCCGTATCTCCCATTTTTGCCTGCAACTCAGATTCCAACTGGCGCAACTCTTTCTCTTTGCCGACCAACTCTTCGCTCTTTTTTTCCATCTGATCAAACTTGCGATCAAGGTTTTCTTCCTTCTGCTGCAGCCGGTTTTCGTTGGCATGAATCTCCTTGCGCAACTCGCGAGCCTCTTTTTCCCAATCAGTCTTGGCCTGCAGCACCAGATCCTTGGCCTGAATAATAGCTTCTTTGGTGATTGTTTCCGCTTCTTTGACAGCATCGCTGACAATTTTCTGTGCCTCAACCCTGGCACCGTTAACCGTCGATTCAGAGAGCTTGCGGCGCAGCAACATGCCCAAAAAAACCCCGGCAGCCAGAGCTACCAGGACCAACACAATCGTGATTATTTCTGTTTGCATAAAGAACCTCCCCCTTGAAGGGCTATGTTAAGCCTGGCAACGTACTGCGCCAGGTGATGATTTGTGTATCTGTAACCAGGGCATCCAGAGACTGATCATGGGGGCCAACAGGTAACGCATCGCACAACTGGAATGAATAAGCAAAGCCGACACAGACAACGTGATCAGAGCAACAAGCAAGATAGCGATCATAAAAGCCCCGGCCGTAACCAAGACGGTGACCGCGGCAATCAAAAGCAACCCCGGGAACCAGAATCAACTCCGGATCCTGTCGGCTAACTTTCAAATCGGCAGCAGGCTCAAGGACACCAAAAGACCCCAAAACCAGTTGCCCCGGACTGTTGATCTGAACAAAGTGTAAATGTTCTCCTGTGACCCGGGGATAATAAACCTGTTTCCCCTGGCGGCATGCCATAGCAAAGATTTTGTCAGTTGCAGTCTCGTTGCGTACAGAGCTATAGAGTGCGAGACTCCGAGTTGCCGCAAACATCTCTGTTGCTAAAAATCGCTGCTGGGCAAAGTGCGATAGCCGTGCTGCCTGGTCCGGCAACAGGGTACTGCGACGCTTGAGCATAGCCGCTCGGATCGCAGCTTTGTCCATAGAAAATCCATATATTGATGCAGGAGTGGCGAGAAGGTTCGACCTGAGGAGGGTCAGAATCGAGAGGAAGAGAGAGAGGGGTAGAGCAGCTTACCGGCAATAGCTCGAACGGTTATTTTCAACCATCTGCAGGAAGCAAGTCGGTCCGCAGACAACTTGAACTGACAAGAACTACCCGCAATAGAATACTGCGCGCCAATGACATATAAACCACACAACCCACACCCGGCATCAGCAATAAAACCGAGATGGCTTGACTTGCAATCACTTCTTCTCGCCCGACACTCGCACCGTACTTAACACTACTGTCACTACAAGTGCCCCAACAATCTATCAATCAACCCGACCACAGTCGAGAATATGTGCGATTTTACAACGGATTGGTTGGCATTAGCAACCGAAATTATCACCTATTGCAAGCGTCAATTGATGCCCAAGTTGTTCCAGGCGCTCGGCAAGCTCGCCATCATCCTGCGCTTTTTTTTCCTGCAGCAGCAGGTATTCGCCGGCAAGATTTAAGAGGGTCAGAATCATCAGGTCGACGGTATCTACAGATTTCCCGGCAGCCGTCTCAGCCAACTTTTTTTCGACAAAGGAAACGACCTTCTGGATCTGATCTTCCGACTGTTGACTTCGCAGGGTGTAGATACGCCCCTGAATCCTGATTTGAATTACCGCGCTCACAGCCCCTCCACATCGATGTCGTCAAGACCTTCAAGAATTAGATCAATCTGCTCCACCAGGCGCTGTTTTTCTTCGTGCCAGCTCTGCTTTTCCTGCTCTAGCTGCCGATGGCTAAGTTTCAAGACGCGATGCTGCTCGAGCAGGATGGCTATGGATTTTTCCAGATCAACGAGCTTATGCATTTCAATCACCCCACGTTGGCCGGCGCAACAGCAAAGGCAATCAGGGCCGGTCGAACAGTGCACTTACAAACATTTCGGCATCAAAGGGACGCAAATCATCAAGTTTTTCACCGATGCCGACATAACGGACAGGCACACTGAGTTCAGCCGCTATGGCGACAACGATGCCCCCTTTTGCTGTGCCGTCCAACTTGGTCAGAGCAATCCCGCCGAGGCCGACCGCTTCATGAAACATGCGCGCCTGGATCAAGGCATTCTGACCGGTAGTGGCGTCGAGGACCAGGAGAATCTCATGGGGAGCTCCGGGGATTTCCCGATCGAGCACCCGACGCACCTTTTTTAATTCTTCCATCAGATTGATTTTAGTATGCAGACGACCGGCCGTATCCAGCAACAAAATATCAGCCTTGCGCGCCACTGCCGCTCTTGCTGCGTCAAAAGCGACCGCGCCCGGGTCAGCTCCCTCGCCATGCCGAATCACTTCAACCCCGGCCCGCTTGCCCCAAACCTCAAGCTGCTCGGCCGCAGCGGCACGGAAGGTGTCGCCCGCCCCCAGCACGACTTTATGGCCGGCCAGGGATAGCTGATTGGCTAATTTACCAATGGTTGTCGTCTTGCCGACACCATTGACCCCGACAACCATGATGACAAAGGGGGAAGCACTGCTAAAATCAGTAGGGCGTACCTCAACCGCAAGAATTTTTTTCAGCTCTTGCTTAAGGAGTTCACGAACCTGATCCGGGTCTTTTAACTTGCCTGCAGCCAAACGCTTTTCCAGGGCCTGAATCAGCTGCTGGGTGGTTTTCATGCCCAGATCAGAGGTAATCAGGACCTCTTCAAGCTCTTCAAGCAACTCTTCGTCAATTTCGGTGCGCCCACGCAACAAACTGTCGACCTGCCCGACCAATGACGACTGGGTTTTGGCAAGCCCCAGTTTGAGACGCTCAAACAGGCTCAGTTGCGGTGTCGGCTCAACTTCCGGCTCTGCCTTAACTTCCGGCTCTGCCTCAACTTCCGGCTCTGCCTCAACTTCCGGCTCTGCCTCAACTTCCGGTCCTGCCTCAACTTCCGGTCCTGCCTCAACTTCCGGCTCTGCCTCAACTTCCGGCTCTACTTCAATTTGTTGAGGGGGGTACTTCTTTTTCTTTGGCGTGCGGCGGACAATTTTCAGTAGCAGCAGCACGACCAACAGTGCAACGATCGTCGCTACCAGATACAACACCCCCCAGGCCGCCGGCATCAAGTGCGCCTCCGGCACACCAAGGGTTCTCAACCATTGAGCCAGCAGCTCAATAAAGCCGGTAAATTTTTCGATAACATCATCAACGGTCAGGTTTCTGACCCTGTCAACCAGATCGTACCAACGCATATTCAGTTACATTCCTAAACAAGATTAAATGGTTGTAGCTTTCCAGCCTTAGTGATGATCAACTACAAAGCAATATCATCGTATAATTGTTCTGCACAAATTCGCAATTCCTTAGTCGCCTTCCCAATCAACGCCCCTTTTTGCAACTGCATAATCAGCAGATAATCTTCGGTCAGCGGTTGAATCAACGTCGTTCCCAACTGTGTGCGGATAACCACTTCTTCCGGGTAATCGGAACCCATGCGCGTTAAAGCGTCACGCAACAAGGCCAAAGTAATACCATGATGGGCGCCAAGGATTTTTATATCGTACTCCCCGATGCGGGTTGCCTGATCGACTGACTCCCCTTCCCAATCGACAATAACCACCCCCAGGGAACCGGGAACATCCTGCAACAACTGATTCAAAACCGCTTTAAACGGCATATCTGTTTTCTCCTGTATCGATCAGGTTTGGGCAACATCCAGGTCTCGCACGGCCGGCACAAAGTCATTCATGCGCACCGATACCAGTCGCGAGACTCCGGGTTCCTGCATGGTAACACCATAGAGGGTATCAACCACACTCATGGTACGTTTACTGTGGGTAATGAGAATAAATTGTGAGCGATCGGTCATCTCGCGGACCATTTCGGCAAAGCGGTCGATGTTGGCGTCATCCAGGGGAGCGTCAACTTCATCGAGAACGCAAAAAGGCGTCGGCTTGAGCAAAAACAGTGAAAAAATCAGTGCAACAGCCGTCAGCGCTTTTTCACCACCTGACAACAGATTGACGTTCTGCAGACGCTTGCCCGGAGGCTGAACAATAATCTCAATACCGGTTTCCAGCAGATCATTTTCATCTGTCAGCCGCAACTCGGCCTGACCACCCCGAAACAGCCGGGGAAAGATCTGACGAAACATCTCATTGGCCTGATCAAAGGTTTCTTTGAAGCGCCGCCGGGTGGTACGATTAATCTGGCCGATGGCTTTTTCCAGATCATCAAGAGACTGCCTCAAATCATCACGCTGGCGGGTCAGAAATTCGTAACGTTTTTCCTGCTCCTCGTATTCTTCAATCGCCATCAGGTTGACCTCCCCCAGATCGGCAATTTTCTGCTGGAGTCGCTGCAGTTGCCGGCGCTGACGTTCAAGCTCCTCTTCAGCGGCCTGGGGGACCTGATGCAAGCGCAGATCGACGGCGTAGCGCTCTTGCACCCCCTGATAAAGATGTTCCGCCTCCAATTGCTGTTCACGCTGACGTAGCTGCAAACGGGCGACGTTCTTACGCGCTTCCTCGGCATCGGCACGCAAGCGCCGCAGTTGTTCACGATGCTCTTCAAGTTCCTCGCGCAGTTGTTGAAAAACTTCCTGTAAGCGAGCAGTCTGCAGCACTTGTCTTTGCCTGTCATCCAGAAGCTGATCCAGTTCAGCGCGAATCTCAGCCTGTCTCTGTTGCAACCGGGTACGCACAGTATTCTGCTGCAACAAGCGCTGATCAAGGCTTTGCCGCCGCTCGCGCAACTCATGCTGCTGGCGGCCAACCCGCTCAAGGGTCTGGCCTGCTGCTTGGTATTGCTGCTGCAACGCGGCAAAAGCCACCCGACAGCTGGTCATAGTCTCACGGCAACGATCAACTTCCTGGCGTAGCAAGGCTAATTCTTGCTGCTCATGTTGCTGTTGTTGTTCAAGTTGCTGCTGCTGCGCCAAAGCGGCATCACGTCCGACCTGACATTCCTGCATTTCTGTCAGCAGACCTGCATGCGTTTCGTCGATTTGCTCCAGATCAAAAGCAAGGTGCTGCCGACGCCGCAACAGGGCTTCCTGTTCTTTGTCCAGGGCCTGTTGATCCTTCCCCAATTCCAGCGACTGCAGCTCAAGACGATGAATTTCGCTCTGAAGGCGTGCCAGCACCTCCTCGGTTGCGTGCAGACGATCCTGCTGCACCTCCAGTTCGCCCTCATGCTTGTGCTGCTCCAGCGCGCGCTGCGCAATACGCTCAGACAGGTCATCCAGCTGGCGTTGCCGACGTAACAGTCCGGTTGCCGATGCCGCCATGGAACCGCCGTTAAGTACGCCGCGCCAATCCAGACAGGTTCCGGCACAATCGACCAGCGTAACGCCAACGGCAAGAGGTTCATCAAGGTGCTCGGCAACCGCTTCAACCAGAAAGACACCAGCAAACAATTGCGCGACCATCTGGTCGGCGCCGGCAACAGGAGTGACCAGATCAACCAGTGGCGTGCCTGCCGGACAAGCGTTGGCGGCCACCACTGTGCCGGTCAGCAACATGACGCCGCGCACCTGCTGTTGCTGCAGCAGCTCAAGGCTTAGGGCCGGTGTTTCGGCCTTGTTCAACGGAATCGCCTGCAAGCGCTCGCCCAGCACGCTTTCAACTGCGAGTTCATGGGTAGCGTCAACACGCAACAGGTCGGCAACAATCCGGCGACCCTCGGCTGCAGCTAATAATGCACGGGTCCCCTCGCCACAGCCTTCTCGCCGCTGCTGTAATTCATCCAGGGATTCATGCCGGGAGCGTAACTGCCCCAGTTCCTGCCGGCAGCCGGCAACCACCGCCTGCTGCTGTTGCAGACTGTTCTTTATCAGCTGCAGCTCTTCCTGCAGCCCCTGCTGTTGTTCATGCAATGCCTCGGCGTTATTGGTAACAGTATTGCGTTGCCGGGTTATCTGCTGCACCTGCTCGTCCAGTTCGCCAAGACGCTGATCAATCTGTGCTGTTTCCTTATGAAGCTGCTGCTGACGCTGTTTTTCCGCGGTCAGACGGCGCTCGATCTCTTCCCGGCGATTATGCAAACGACTGGCCTGGGCAAATTGTTCCATCAGCGCGCGGCGACATTGCTCATAGCGCTCATTGGCTTGCCGATCACGCTCCAGGACCTGATTCAATTCCTTTTCGGCGGCGCGGGTTTTATTTTCAAGAGCACTCAGACTGTCCGTTGACTCCTGCAGCTGCGCCTGCAACGCAAGGTCTTCACTCTCAAGCTCGGCAAGATGCATGGTGCATTGATCCAGCTCGGTGCGCGCCTGTTGCTCTTGTTCACTCAACTGCTCCTGCTGACGCAGAATCAGATTCAACTCGCTTTCCAAACGCGTAATGTCGGCGCCCGCCTGATAATCCTGCTGCTGCGCCTGATGATAATCTCCTTCTGCTGCGGTCAGCTGCAGCTGTCTTTCTTCCAGGTGCAGTTCCCCCTGTTCCAATTGCCCATCAAGCCGTTCGAGGATATCAGCTTCACGTTTTTCCTGCTGTTCAAGCAGGGCCACTTCCTCATCAAGACGCTGCAAGCGATTACCACTAAGACTCAGCTCAATCTGCCGCGCTTCCCGGCGCAGTTCGCGAAACTTTTCCGCCTTGTTCGCCTGACGCTGAAGGTTGCTGATCTGGCGCCTGACTTCAGCAATAATATCCCCCAGACGAATCAGATTCTGACGCGTGGCATCCATCTTACGCAGGGCACTTTTCTTGCGCGCCTTATACTTGGTAACCCCGGCGGCCTCTTCAATCAGGCTGCGACGTTCCTCCGCTTTGGCGCTGACCAGTGCCCCGACCTTGCCCTGCTCAATAATTGAATAGGCGCGCGCTCCGACCCCGGTGTCCATGAACAATTCATTGATATCCAGCAGACGACAGGGGGTTTTGTTGATCAGATAATCACTGTCGCCACTGCGGTACAATTTACGCGTCACCATGATTTCGGCGAAATCTTTATAGGCCGCCGGACAATTGCCGTCGCTGTTATCGAAAATCATGGAAACTTCTGCCAAACCGGTAGGCTTGCGGGTTTCACTGCCGCCAAATATAACATCTTCCATCGTGCGTCCACGCAGATGACGGACATTCTGCTCACCCATCACCCACCGAATCGCATCCAGGATATTGCTCTTGCCGCACCCATTAGGGCCGACAATCCCGGTGATCCCCGTTTCAAACTGGATAGAGACCTTGTCGACGAAGGATTTGAACCCGAAAATGTCAAGACGCTTGATTTTCATGGCCTACAACGGACCGTCTTCAGGAAAGATAAAAAATTCAGCTGATGCCGGCATTGGGCACCTACCAAGGGGCGGGTTATGTTATCAGGGCAATTTGGTCAAGTAAAGCATAGATATCCCTGCCTCCCGCAGCCATTGTCTCTTGCTGGCCAGCACTGGACAGGCTATCATGAGGGACGGTTTAAATTATCTTTCATGCTGCCGACCGGGCGCAACAGGTACCAGATTCATGATGAGATCAATCATCACTACCACAACCCGCGCTCTCCTCACCTTGCTGCTCATTGGTTTGTTTGGAATTGCCCTGTTGCTGCTCTACATCAGCCGCCTGGAGTTCGAAGAGTATCGCCACGCCCTCGAGCAACAGGTCAGCTCGGCATTGCAGCAACCGGTCACTATCGGCTCCGGGTCCCTCAAGTTTCGCCGCGGATTTATTATCGATCTGTATCAGGTTGAAATCGGCACAGAGCAGGAATTCCATTTGCGGATTCCGCAAATAAGCGCGACCCTCCCCCTGTTGCCGCTACTGAACAAACAAATTATTCTGCAGGATGTCGACATTCTCGGAGCCAGAGCCACCCTGCATTTACCTCTAGCGCACCAACCTCCCCCTGCGGCAGCAACAATAAAAGACTCCCCTTTCCAGCTCGACATCCGCATGCTGACGGTCAGACATGCCGAGGCCAGAATTTATGACAAGGAAGCCCCGCTGGTTCACCTGACCAATCTCCATGCGATCATCTATGACTGGCAGGCACAACAGTCCTCAAAACTGGTAATTTCCGGGCATGAGGTTGAAATGCGTGCCGATTTTCTCCTTGAAACCCTGCTGCCGCCCTTAATCGGCGACAACTGGCGCCTGCGTGACTGGCGCGCTGACCTGCAGATCGGTCGCCACGGTTCCGAAACCCGAGTGACAGATCTGAAATCCGCTCTGGCGCAAGCGGGGCGCATCAAGCTGACCCTCGACGGCATCCCCGCCGCGGGAGCCCAGGTATCAGCCACCGTAACCCGGGCCGGCAGCGGCTCACCATTGATTTATATTGACGGCATCTGGACATCGGCAAAAGACGCTGAACATTTCAGTGATCTTGCCGGCAAGCTGCTCGGCTTTCCGGCCAGTGGCCATCTGAGGCTGCAGCACACCCCGGTGCGACAACTGCAAGCACAACTTAAAAGCAGAGACCTGAGTGTCACAGCTGCCGATTTTGCCGCTATCGATCAGTTTACCCGAGCCGGGTTCGTCGCGGGGACCCTCGATCATCTGCTCCTGCGCATCGACCATCAGTGGCCTGAATCAGACGCTAGCGCCTCCCCTGTACAGATCGAGGGCGAGGTCAAGCTCTCAGACATTGCTTGGGAGAACACCGATCCCTGGTCAATTGATGCCATTTCGTCGGAATTAATCCTCAGTGGCTCAACCCTGACCCTGTCCGCCACCCAAGCTCATACCAGGGTGGGCAGTTTCGCTGCCGATGGCCGGATCGATCATCTTTTTACCGAACCGGTTTTAAAGCTGGAAGCACGCGCCGCCCCCTTGCTGGAACAGCTTCTTGCCAAACTGACGCTGCCCGCTGGATTTTCTGCCAGCGGTCCGGCACAAATCAATCTTGGCATCGATGGTACCCTTGATGCCCCATCTTTCAACCTGCGTGTCCGCCTGGACGACAGCGGCATTGTACTGAACTCCTACTATCGCAAGGAAGCACAGCAACCAGCGCATATCGATGTTAGCGGGACCTGGCATCAGCACGACCGCATTGAACTTGACCGTTTCGATATGTATAGTTCACCCATAGGCCTGACCGGCAAGGCAACCATTCGTCCCTGGGATAAAGAGCCAGGCGTCGCACTGACCACAGATAATCTGGACTTGTCCAGCCTGTCCTCCATCAACAGCACCTTCGCGCGCCTGCAGTTAGCCGGCACTGCAGCGGCAGACCTATTCTTTGACGTCACCTCCTGGCATGGCAAGCTGTTCCTGACAGAAGGTGGCGCTTATCTGACCTCCCTGATCGGCGACCTCAATGGAGTTTCCGGCGAGATCGACATCGACAAAAGTGGCCTGCGTTTCAGCCAGTTACCAGCCAAACTGGGCGACTCAGCGTTTATTGTCGACGGCGACATGCAAGGGTGGAGCGCTCCGCTGCTCAGGCTCGAGGTTGCCGCCAACCGCGCCCGGGCACAGGACCTGGTATTCCGTCACCCGGAACTGACCCTGCATAACCTTCGCGGCCATCTGGAGATTGATCAACACGGCATTTCCTTTGATCCGGTGACAGTGACCCTCGAAGACTCTACCCAGGCGTCCGTGTTCGGCAGCGTCAAGAACTTCAGACGACCGCAAACCAATCTGGTTATTCATGGCGAAAAAGCCGATGTCCTCGACATTATCAAGCTGTTCCGCAATCCGGCAAAACGGTCACCAAAAAACACCCCTGACGACTCGCCGCAGGAACCCATAACCATCCAGATTACCGCGCGCGAAGGAACCTTGGGTGGCATGAAATTTACCGCCGCCCGCGCCACCTTGATTGATTCCAAGGGCGTTATCTCCATTTACCCTCTAACCTTTGAAAGCGGCGGCGGCTGGATCCGCGCCAAGGTCGAATACAACCGCCATGATCTGGCAGCCCCGCTTAAAATTTCCGGTCATATCAATGGCGTCGACGCCGCTACCGTCCACCATGATCTATTTGATCGCCCCGGCCTCATCCGCGGGCCAATGACCGGTGACTTTTACCTCGAAGGAGACCCGGGCAGCGGCACATTCTGGAAGCACGCCAGCGGCGGTGCCTATTTTCAGATCCACCAGGGTACATTACGAAAATTCCGCGGACTGGCACAGATCTTTTCCCTGCTCAATGTCTCACAGATCTTCAGCGGCAGACTGCCGGACATGGATCGCGAAGGAATGCCGTTCACCTTGATGGAGGGGAGTGTTCAACTCAGTAACGGATTGGTTCATAGCGAAGATCTCAAAATCATCAGTGAAGCGATGAATATGTCGATTGTCGGCAAGCACAATCTCAAGGACGAAACCGTTGACATGACCCTCGGGGTCATGCCGCTCCGCACGATTGACAAGGTAGTCAGCTCTATTCCCATTGCCGGCTGGATTCTGGCAGGGGAAGACCGGGCAGTGCTGACCGCCTATTTCCGGGTCGAAGGCGCGACCGGAAATCCATCTGTCAGCGCCATACCGGTCGACTCCATTGCCGGCACCGTCTTGGGCGTTTTTAGACGCACCCTCGGATTACCGGAGAAGCTGATTAAGGACATCGGCTCCCTCTTCCAGCCGGAAATCATCAAGAAAGAAGAAACCGAATAACCCCCTCCGCAAAGAGGGTGAACTCCCGGCGGAGGTCGTTGCTCTGAGTCATCAGAGTCCAATATTACTCACGTACGTACGTATCCATATCGCTCTCATGCACCATCCCCATGGTACGGGAATATTCTGATGCAATAATTTCATAGTGGATACGGGTATCCCTGGCCACGTCGTTAAATATGGCGCGCACCTGGGGATCGATGATGTTTTTGGCGGCCTGCAGAAAGGTTTTTTCCATGTTCTCTTCCTCTTTCAGGGCCAACTCCCGGGCTTTGCGCTCGTGAACATCCTTGTTCAACGCTTTTCTCAGCTCGAGCAGCATGACCGAGTCAGCCTTAGGCGGTTGACTCATCAGCTCGTCAAAGCTGCCCAGATCATCCCAATGATAGTATTGATAAAACTTCCTGGCGTTATCACAAGCCTCGCCGGCAAGCCGGGCGAGGACCTTCTTGCCCATTTCATTTTCAGTAATTTTTGCCGCTTCCAGGTAAAAATCCATCAGATTCTTTTTCGCCATAATCGCCATTTTCAATGCTTCTTTGACCGTGTATTCCTGTGGCATAAGATCCTCCTGGGTTAGGGGGCATTGCTGACAAGGGAAATGAAAGCGTGGTCAATTGTAAAAATTGATTGCCAGAGTTACTCAAACTTTTATCATTTTTTTTCAAAAAAGCTACTGTCACCGAGCTGATTTATGGCATTGGGAGATTTCAGCTGTGAAGGTTTTTTGAAGTGTCCGGTGGCACAGGACATGCGCAGGCACAAAGATGCCCTTTACCGAGCAGAAGGTGAACATGTTGAGTAGGGGGGTGGAACTGTTCAGCACGAGATCGGGGCTGCCTTGACAAGGGCGACCGTCGTCATGGCGGGCGGCCGTCGAACGGCCATGGACGGCCCCATTAGAAACAGTCGTGTCCCTTGGCGTGGTAGCCCCGATTCCATGCAAAGTGGGTACTGAGTAGTTACGAGTGGAGTTGCAGGGGTAGATTGGGAAGCCGATTCATCAGCCTCCCAGATAGGCTTTTTTAACCTCGGGATTGTTGATCAGTTGAGCACTGGTGCCCTCCGCGACGATTGTGCCGGTATCGAGCACGTAACCGCGATGGGCGAGATTCAAAGCGAGGCTGGCGTTCTGTTCCACCAGCAGGATGGTCATACCCTCTTCGTTGAGCCTTTTAAGTTTACGGAACAGTTCGTATTTGAGTACCGGCGCGAGTCCCATACTCGGTTCGTCGAGCAGAAGGAGCCGGCAGCCGGTCATCAGGGCACGACCGACGGCCAACATCTGCTGTTCGCCGCCGCTCAAGGATTCACTGCGTTGGTGGCGACGTTCCTTGAGCCGGGGAAAGAGATCGAACACGCGCTCGTACTCCCGTTCCAGGTCGGCATCCTTGTCACGCGCGAAGGTGGCAAGCTTGAGGTTCTCCATCACCGTCAGGTTGCCGAAAATGCGGCGTCCCTCCGGGGACAGCGCCATTTTGAGTTGCTTGACGACATCACTTGGGCGCGTGGTCAGGATGGACCTGCCCTGGAAGCGGATATCGCCGCCGATGACCCGTGGGGCTTCAGGAGGGGTCAACCGCGCGATCGCATAGAGGCTCGTGGTCTTGCCGGCACCATTGGCGCCGATCAGGGTGACAATTTCCCCTGCGTTGACATGGAAACTGATGCCGTGCAGTGCCTGGATATTGCCATATTTAACTTCGAGGTTTTCAACCGAGAGCATCATCAGATTTTATCATCCCCCAGATAAGCGGTAACGACCGCTGGATGATTGCGGATATCATCCGGCGTTCCTTCAGCGATGGTTTGGCCGAAATCTATAACCTTGATGTGGGTGCACAACTCCATCATCACATCCATGTGATGCTCAATCATCCAGATGGTGACATCAAAACGATCATGAATCCAACGGATCAGGCGGATCAGTTCGTGAATATCAGACGAGTTGAGTCCGGCTGCCGGTTCGTCGAGGAGCAGCAGTTTCGGATGAATCGACAAGGCACGAGCGATTTCCAGCTTGCGCTGGGTGCCATAAGGGAGATTCCGGGGGTATTCGTCGGCATACTTCTTCAGCTCGAAAATCTCCAGCAACTCCGTCGCTTCGCGGGCGATTTCCTCTTCCCGCTGACGATAGCGCTTGCTGCGCACGGCACTGTGAAAGAACCCGTAACCGAGGCGATAATGCTGCGCCACCCGGATATTGTCCATGACCGACATGTCGTTCCACAAACGGATATTTTGAAAGGTTCTGGCTACCCCCAGAGCAGTAACCTTGTGGGGCTTTAATCCAGCCGTCGGTACGCCGTCGACCAGAATCTGCCCCTCACTCGGCTGATAAAAACCGCTGACCAGATTGAATACCGTTGTTTTGCCTGCGCCGTTGGGACCAATCAGTCCGGTCAACTGCTTACCAGCAAGCGTGACGTTGAAATCGGATACGGCACGCAAACCACCAAAATTTTGCGTCAAACCGCGAATCTCCAGGATCGGGTCGGAAGTTGTCTGCTGCTGTACTTGTTGCATAGTTCTGACCATCTCTATTTAAACCGATAGAATTTCTTCAGCCGGGGGAAGGTCTGGCCAAGCTCGCGATTCCCCATGATTCCTTCCGGGCGAAACTGCATCAGAATAATCAGCACCAGCGGAATAACGATCCACTTGATGATCTGCAATGGCCGCAGCAATTCCAGCAAAATCGTAAAAAGTATTGCCGCCAGGATCGACCCGGAAAGGGATCCCATCCCGCCCAGATATACCATCACCATAATCTCCGTCGACTTGAGAATATTAAAGCTGCCCGGATTGACGTAGCCGAGAATATAAGCAAACAGCCCCCCGCCAATTCCCGCCAGTCCTGATGACAGCATAAAGGTAATGGTTTTAATCTTGTTGGTGTTGACGCTCATTATTTCGGCAGCGACTTCGTCCTGGCTGATGGCGTTGACTCCCTTGCCGAAGGTAGAGGAGACGTAACGGCGAATCACCCACACAGAAAAAATCGTAAATATAAACACCCAGATCGGCATCCACGGCAGATAGATGGTGTCTTCCATAGCGTTGATCACCCCCTTCATGCCCATGAAGCCGCGGGAGCCACCGATGGCGCTCATATTTTCGATCGCGCTGATAATAATGTAATTGGCCGCAATGGTGATGATTGCCAGATAATCGCCGCGGGTTTTGTAGGAGGGAAAGGCCACCAGCAATCCAGCCAGAGCCGCCGCAATACCTCCGGCGAGGATAATCACCGGAAAGGCGTAGAGGGCGTATTCAGGGTCCAGCACTGGTGCACCGAATACCCGATCCCTGGCGAACAGCCAGACTCCAAGCACCGAGGCAACGTAGGCTCCGACACACATGAACCCGGCGTGACCGCAGGAAAATTCGCCCATGTAGCCGTTGACCAGGTTCAGGCTCGAAGACAGAATGATATTCACCCCCATGAACATCAGCACCGACAAATAATAAAGTCCCAGATACTCATTGTAGGCAAGATAGACAACCAGCCCGCCGAGCGTCGCCAGGATCAGGTGAACAGAATAACGTCTCAGCAAGGGGTTCTCCTAGATCTTGGTAGTTTTGGCAACGCCGAAAAACCCGGTCGGCTTGAAGGTCAGGATCACCAGCAGCACGGTAAAAGCGATCAGGTCACGCAAGGTCGACGGAAAAAAAGCCACCACCAGGATCTCGATCGCGCCCAGCAGAAATCCGCCTAAAAACGCGCCGCGGATATCGCCGATACCGCCGACCACGGCGGCGATGAAAGCCTTCCAACCGATCAGCGCCCCCATGTAAGGCTCCAGCACCGGATAGCTCATGGCAAACAGCAGACCAGCCAGCCCGGCAAAGCCGGAACCAAGGACAAAGGTGATGACGATGATCTGATCCAGCGGAATCCCCATCAGCGGCACCGCAAACTTGTCGTAGGAGATCGCCCGCATCGCCATGCCGACTCGGGTCCGGGTGACGATCCAGTGCAGGATCAGAAACACCAGAAAAGCAGTGACGATAACGGCAACCTTGAGGTTGGTGAAACTCACACCGCCGACGTTATAGACATGCTCCTGGATCAACGGTGGGAAAGCTTTGCGACTGGCGCCGAAAATCGCCAGGTTGGCGTGCTGCAGAATCAGACCGCACATCAGGGCGGTAATGACCACGTAAAGTCGGTGGGCACCCTTGTTGCGCAGGGGTCGATAAGCGATCCGCTCCAGGGTGACCCCGACCAGGGACGTCAGAATCATGGTCAGGGGGACACACAGGGCCAGCACCACCCAACCGGGCACCCCCAGTGACACCAGAAAAAAGGTGGCGACAAAAAAAGCAATGTAGGCACCGACCATAAAAACATCGCCGTGGGCGAAATTGATCAGGGTCAACACCCCGTACACCAGGGTATAGCCAAGGGCAATCAGAGCGTAGAAACTCCCCCACTGCAGGGCATTGATGGCGTTTTGAATAATCAGTTCCAACATCAGCAAACCTTTAGTACAACAAAGCGACCACGCAACTCAGCCATAACCGGATACCAGGCGGCATTGGTGGTCATCACTTCAACGCTGTATCCATTTATCTAAAGGGGCATTCCAGCCCGACCCTGCTGGGTCGGGCTGAAACAATGACATGAACGCTGATCAGGGACAGACAGATTCTTTGAACTCGAACTCGCCGGTCTGGCTGATCTGAACCACCACGGCACATTTGACCGGATCACCTTCCTCATCGAATTTCATGCTGCCGGTAATCCCGTCAAAGCTGGTGATCGCCTTCATCCCGTCGAGAATCGCCTGACGGTCGGTACGCAAACGGCCGGTCAACCGGCCGGCATTCTGAATCGCCTGCAACACCACCTTGGTGGCGTCCCAGGTCAGGGCAGCGACGTCATCCGGGGTATAGCCGTAAGTCGCAGTGTAGCGGTCGATGAATTCTTTGGTCGCGCCGGTGGCACCAGCGGCGGCGTAGTGGGTGGAGAAGTGCAGCCCTTTACAAACATCACCGCACAGGGTCATCAACTCTGCTGAGCCCCAGGCATCGGAGCCCATAATTTCACCGGTATAGCCTTGTTGACGCGCCTGACGCACGATCAGCGCCACCTGATTGTAGTTGTTGGGAACAAAAATAAAGTCGGGCTTACGGTTGATGATGGTGGTCAACTGCGCGGAGAAGTCCTGGTCACGGGTGCCGTGGCTTTCAAAGGCGACGACGCTGCCTGCTCCCATCTTCTCTTCAAACACCTGCTTGAAGATTTCAGCCAATCCTTTTGAATAATCGTTGGACAGATCATAAATAACCGCAGCAGTCTTCGCGCCGAAGGTCTTGACGGCGAAATTGACGGCCACCGGCCCCTGGAAGGGATCAAGGAAGGCGGCGCGGAACACCCAGGGACGATCCAGTGTCGCATCCGGATTGGTCGCCCAGGGGGAAACCATCACCGTCTTGTTATCGTTGGCAATCTGCCCGGCCGGTACCGCCTGCTTTGATGAATTGGGCCCGACCACCGCCAGCACCTGATCGCGCTCGATCAGTTTGAGCATCGCCGTGACCGCGGATTCTGCCTTTGATTCGTTATCCTCATAGATAAAATCAAGCTTGTAGGCTTTACCACCGACCATCAGTCCGCCGGCACCATTGATATCGGCCTTGAGCATTTCAGCGGCAAACTTGGAGGATTCGCCAACCTTCGGAATATCCCCGGTCAGGGAAATATTGAAACCGATCTTGATGGTGTCCGCCAGAACCGGCAGCGCCAACGCCAGTGAAAGGGTCAGTGCCAGAAACAAAATGACTGTTTTTCTCATTGAAGCCTCCTGTTGGTTGATGGAAAATCGTTTGTCAAATAACCATTGCCGCAAAGAGCACAAAAAAACCGCCCGCCGGTTATCTTCCAACCAGATCGTGGCGGCATCATTGCCCTGCCAAAAATAGATTTACATTCTTCCATAAACACCTTCACCCTGAATAAAACCGCTGTTCATTGTTTTTCAATCAGGTCAAGAAATCAAGGACAAAGTACTGAGGTGAGCGAATACAATAACCTTCTGCCGCTCAGTTAAATCACTAGCGCGGCTTGTCCCCCACGTACACAGTCGCAATACCATAAGTCAGATCAACATACTGTACCCGCGCAAAACCGGCTGCGGTCATCATGGCGGCAAAGTTCTTCTGCGCTGGAAACTCGAGCACTGAATCGGGCAGATACTGGTATGCACTGCGCTTTGACAGCAGCCCGCCGATGGTTGGCAGCACTTTTTGAAAGTAAAAATAATAAATGCTGCGAAAAAACTGATTTTTCGGATGGGAAAACTCAAGAACAACTGCCCTTCCCCCCGGCTTGAGCACCCGCACCATCTCGCGTAAGCCCGCCTCACGATCAACGACATTGCGGATACCAAAGGCGATAGTCACGCCATCAAAACAGTTATCCGGATGGGGAATCGCTTCACAGGGGGCGTTGACCAGCATGATGCGCTCACCAAAAGGGGACTGCTTCAGTTTGGCCTGCCCCTGAACCAGCATCCCTTGAGTAAAATCTTCACCAACAATCATCACCGATGGGTCGGTCTGGGCAGCGACCTCGAGAGCGACATCACAGGTACCGGTAGCAATATCAAGCACCAGGCCATTCTTGGGGATTTTCAACTGGCTGACAGCAAAGCGCCGCCAGCGGCGGTCAATACCCAGCGATAGAACCCGATTGAGCAGATCGTAACGACCGGAGATATCATCGAACATCTGCCGTACACCGCGGCCTTTGGCGGAAATTTGATACATGAAAAAAACTCCTGTATTAACGGGATTGTCACGGAAGATGTTTCTATCATAGAGTGTTTGGCAGCACCAACAAAAAACCCGACGCCCCGAACCTGCTCTTTCACGAAAAGCGTGCGAATGAACACACCACAATCAGAGCAAACCACCATCGTCTGTGCTGCCATCATAATTCATCAGCAAAAAGTGCTGCTGACCTTGCGCCCGAAAGAGAAACGCCTGGGCGGCTATTGGGAATTTCCCGGTGGCAAGCTGGAACCGGGGGAAGCTCCTCACTGCGCTCTACAGCGTGAATTACGCGAAGAAATCGACATCCAGGTTGACATTGAGCGGTTGCTCGAAAGAGTTCACTATGCCTACCAATGGGGGACGGTCAGGATCGACGGTTATTTGTGCCGACTTGCCGGAGGGACCATCAAGCACCTGGAGGTTGCCGACCACGCCTGGGTTCCCTTTGACCAGCTGGACAACTACCGCATTCTGCCCGCTGACAAACCCTTTATCGAGTGGCTGAAACACCACGGCCGCCAGGAAGAATACCGGGAGAACCAATGAGCATTAAACCGGCAATTTTCTGTGAAAACTGTGTCGCCCCACCTTTTTGGCCTGCTGGGCGAATAGGGTTTCAGTTGTCTGGTTGAAACGACCTGCAAGCACCTACCTGTTGGATACCGGCGGCGGACTGGCCATCACCTCATGACAAAAGCGCGTTACAACCTGCCGCTGCGACTGATCAAGGTTGCTTAAACACCATTGCACCAGATCCTCCGGCACACCGCCATAGAAAGCCTCGGCAATACTGCCGCTGATGCAGGCAATAGTGTCGGAATCGCCACCGATGGAAACTGCGGTACGGATGGCGTCCTCAACATCGCTGCTGTGGAGAAAACACACCAGCGCCTGGGGGACCGACCCCTGGCAGGTGACATCGAAAGCATAGTCGGGACGGATATCATCCGGGGTCATGGCTAGATCATAAGAAAAAGTCTCTGTGATCCAGCTTTTCATCTGCTGCTTTGACTCACCACATCGCGCCAGAAAAATCGCCGCCGCCACCGCCTGCGCACCCTTGACCCCTTGCGGATGATTGTGGGTCGGCAGGGCGCTTTGCCGGGCAAGATCCATCACCTCCGCCAAAGCTTGTCCGTACCACCCTACCGGTGCCACCCGCATGGCCGAGCCATTACCAAAGCTGTTGTACCCTCTGGTACTGTCGCCTTGCGCCCAGGCGGCAAAACCGCCACCGTAACCAGCATTAGGATAACGGCGATAGCAGGTGCGATAGACCTCGCCAAAGGGTATATTGTCGAGCAAGGCCTGCGCTGTGGCAATAGTCAGCACCGAGTCGTCGGTGGCCCGACAGTCGGCGTGACAGAACTCAAAATCCTTGGCCTTATAGTTGTGCCCTTCAAAACGACTGCCGACCATATCTCCAAGCAATGCACCGAGCATGATGACCCTCCTGAACCATTCGCCGATTTGCGCAACCTTCATTCCTTATCTATACTTTGGGAGAAAGGCTGTAGTAGGGACAAAGCGCGCCGTTTCCCTACTGAACCGATACCATATTCAACAAGCAATCCGCGCCTGTCGTCAACTGTTGCTGATCGGATTACCAGATGTCCAACGACAAGGTTACCAGCAAGATCATAGCACTGGTGGCCGGATTATTCCTCATCCTGCTAAGTGGCTGCTCTATGGATAATGCCTTTATTTTCTTTCCGACCCGCGAGCTGGTCATGACGCCACACAGCGTCGGGCTGCCTTACGACGAGGTCTACTTCACTGCCGCCGATGATACCAGACTGCACGGCTGGTTTGTACCAGGTCAGGCGGAAGCTCCGGTTATCCTGTTTTTTCATGGCAACGCCGGCAACATCTCCCACCGCGTCGACAACCTGCGCCTGTTTCACCAGCACCTCGGCGTCAGCGTTTTCATCATTGATTACCGTGGTTACGGCAACAGCGCCGGAAAAACCAGCGAAGAGGGTACTTATGCCGATGCCCGTGGCGCACTTGGCTGGTTGCACGATAACGGCTGGAACAATGACCGCATCATCTATTTCGGTCGATCTGTAGGAGCAGCTGTAGCCACTCAGCTTGCCCTTGAAAAGCCGCCGGCGGGGCTGGTGCTGGAATCTCCCTTCACCTCGGTAGCGGCCATGGGGCGCCGTCACAATCCGATTCTCTACTTTCTGCTTGGGTGGCTGCTCCAATCACGCTACGACACTTTGAGCAAAATCGATCAGGCAGGTGCCCCCCTGCTGCTGTTCCATGGTACGCGGGACACCATCGTCCCGCCCGCCATGGGAAAAGACGTGTTCGCCCGCGCAAGGGAACCGAAAACCCTGCACCTGATTGAAGGGGCCGGCCACAACGATACCCTTGCCCACGGACAGCGGGAATACTGGCAGGCCTGGCGCACCTTCATCGCAACCCTGACTTTGTCCGCGGAGGCCAAGTGACTATCCGGGGCTGCGACATTCGACTACTGATCCTGCTGCTGATCTTCGTACCATCTCTTGTTTGTGCTGATGAGCCGAATGCAACCCGGATCATCGAACGTATGGTCGCTGCCATGTACGGTGATTCAAGCTACGCCGAAATGGTGATGCGCATTGAACGGCCGCGCTACACCCGTGAAATCGCCCTGCGCACCTGGGAGAAAGATCGTAATTACTCGCTGATTTTGAGGAGTCCGGGACCAGCAGGAAGTTCATCGGCCGCGGAATAAATCATAACCCGGGTCCGGCTCCACCAGCCACAGTGTCATTCCCGACCGGAGTTGACCTTCGGATCCGGGCCACGGCTGAGATGGCACTGCTACATGAGTGGACACTGCTGGAGATCACGCAGTCATCATTGTCGGTGGCGGACCGTTCAATATTAGCGCAAACTGCGCCGGGCACGGCATGTGCCTGGAAACCCGCGCATGTCTTTTTGCGGCGATCATGATATAATGGACGATCAAAACCCACACAACAAATGAAAAGTCATTCAAGGAGGTACCACCATGTCAGCAAAGAAAATATTCCTGTTCCTCTCACTCTCACTTGCTACTCTGATGACCCTCACCCTCGCTTCATGTGGTGGCGGTAGCGGCAGTTCCAGCAGCGGCGATGGAACTCTCTCTCTTGCGCTTACCGACAGCACTACCCAGGAATACCGGGCGGTTTACGTCACCATCGATCGGGTTGATGTTCATCGTGCCGACGGTAACTGGGAGGTAGTGGCCAATCCAGAGGCTACCTACGACCTGCTCAAACTGGTTAATGGCGCCACTGTTGTTCTCGGTAAGGAAAGACTGCCAGCCGGTGACTATACCCAGATGCGTCTGATAATCCGTGAAAACGAAGGGAATCACCAACCCCCTAATAATTATCTAGTCAGAGTTGAAAGTGAAAATGAAATAATTGAGCCTCTCAAAATCCCCAGTGGGCCAAAAACCGGCATCAAGCTGGTCAGCGGCTTCACCATTAACGAAAATCAAACTACCGAACTGCTACTTGATTTTGACGCCATGCGTTCCATCGTTAAAGCCGGAAAAAGTGGCAAATACCTGCTTAAGCCCACCATCAAGGTACTTGACCTTAGTACTAAAGCCACGGTTGAAGGCACAATCACAACGACAGCAGACCAAGAGACGTCCCCTCTTGCCGGGGCCTTTGTCAGCGCCCAGGCTGGAGAACCCTTAACCATCCAGGCCGGTACCATTAGCGCTAATGGCGACGACAACAAGGGCGACTACAAGTTATTCCTGATGCCTGGCAGTTATGCCCTGGTGGCAACAGCGGAGGGGCACCTGCCGGCCTGCGACTCAGCGACCCTGGCAAGCGGCGACCTTAAACCGGTAGATTTTGATCTCGTACGCGCAGAAACAATCTTCACTCTCAGCGGTGAGATCACCGGCGCAGCCACTTCTATAGATCAGAATGTAACCTTGACCTTCTATCAGCAGATTATCTGTAACGATAACACCATCACAAAAGTCGTAGTCAGGGAGCTGAATGTTGCTACTGGCACTGAAGACGTCGATTATCAACTCAATCTGCCTGAAGGAAATTATGATGTAGTAGCGACTCGCTTCGTTATTGTAGATGAAGTAGAAGTAGTAGCGTCGACCATTGCACGGAACATCATCCTGAACAATCATCTTGTTGAGGATTTCAACTTCTAACAGCCCGGGTATTTTGCCTAGGTACTTTATTTGTCATTCCCGAAGCGATTCTGATCGGGAATCCAG
>JAHYIY010000039.1 GCA_019429255.1 Desulfuromonadales bacterium
ACCCCACCACCGACGGTCAGGGGCATGAATACCCGTTCGGCGGTACGGGCAACAACATCGAGAATAATCCCGCGATTATCGCTGCTGGCGGTGATATCGAGAAAGGTCAGCTCATCCGCCCCCTGGGCGCAGTAGGCCTCAGCCGCCTCGACCGGATCACCGGCATCGCGCAGATCGACAAAATTAACCCCCTTGACGACCCGACCATCTTTCACATCGAGGCAGGGAATAATCCGTTTAGCGAGCATCAGGGTTTCTACCTTTTTCGTTTAGGGTGCTTGCGCTGTCAACTATTGAGGTCATTCATGGCTTCATGGTCGATCATAAACCTGCGCAGATCGGGCTCCTGGCGCATGACATATAAGATGATCACTTGATCTGCCTCGATCCGGTAGAAGATGCGACAAGAAGGAACCACAACCTCGCGATACTTCAAACCTGCCAATTCCGCCGGAATCCGTCCCGACTCAGGATAATCAGCCAAACGTGCAACCTTGGCAAAAACCAGAGCCACGAGCTTTTTTGCCGCTGACCTATTGTTGATGGCGATATACTCAGCAACCTCATCAAGGTCGGCAAGAGCCGGTTCGGTCCAGATTATTTTAGCCATCGGCCCATCTTGTCGCGCGCTTCCTCATCGACAAGGACACGCCCTTCGAGCAACGCCTGTTCTCCCACAGCGATGCCTTCGAGAATCTGCATGCGCCGCTGCATAAACTCAAAATCCTCGACATCAACCAGATAGGCGGAAGGCCTGCCATGCTCGGTGATCAAGACCGGCTCTTTTGAATCATGAAGATCTGCCAGAATTTTGGTTGCCTGACGTTTCAGGTTGGTAACAAGCTCGACTTTCACAGGAAACCTCCATCTCGCCAAAGTGACACTATTCTATCACTTTACTTTCATGAACGCCAGACTTGTCAATCAGCCGTCAACGCCCTTTGGTCAAGGCGACAGCGGCACGCAGATCAAGGGCGCCGGTATAGATCGCCTTGCCGGTAATCACGCCGCTGACCCCCGATGCTTCGATGGCCAGCAGGTTGCGGATATCGGCCAGGGAGGAAACCCCGCCCGAAGCAATGACCGGAATACTGATCGATTCGGCCAGGGCCTTGGTCGCCTCAATATTGGGGCCCTGCATCATGCCGTCGCGGGCAATATCGGTGTAGATGATGGCCGCCACCCCGAACCCTTCCATCTCTTTGGCCAGCTCGGCAGCCTTTTTCTCGGTCACATCGGCCCAGCCCCGGATGGCCACCAGACCCTCTTTGGCATCGATACCGACCACAATCCGCCCCGGGAACAGACGGCAGGCCTCTTGCACCAGGGCCGGATTCTCCTTGGCGACAGTACCCAGAATCACCCGTTCGATCCCCAGCTCAAGGTAGGCTTCGATGGTTGCCAGATCACGGATGCCGCCGCCGAGTTCAGCCGGGATAGCGATGGCTGCGACAATTGCCTTGATCGCTTCACGGTTCTTCGGTACCCCGGCAAAGGCGCCATCGAGGTCAACGATATGCAGGTATTCACCCCCCTGCTCCTGCCAGATGCGCGCCTGGGCGGCCGGATCATCATGATAGACCGTATCCTTGTCCATCAGTCCCTGCTCAAGACGCACACAGCGCCCGTCTTTCAAATCGATTGCCGGTAGAATAATCACTACAAATCTCCAAAGTTGCGAAAAATCTTAAGGCCCAGGTCCTGACTTTTTTCCGGATGAAACTGGGTTGCCATGATGTTGTCACGCCACAGGGACGCACAGAATTCAATAGCGCCATAGCGACAGCTCGCTGCGATATCCTCCTGCCGCTGGGCAGCGCAATAGTAGGAATGGACAAAATAGACGTAACTGCCGTCGGCAATCCCCTTGAACAGGGGGGAGGGTTTGCGCAGTTCCAGGGTGTTCCACCCCATGTGCGGCACCTTGAGACGTTCCCCCCGCTCAACCATGTCAGCAGGAAAACGCACCACCCGCCCGGGAATCAACCCCAGCCCCTGGTGGCGGCCAAATTCCTCACTCTCGTCAAACAACATCTGCATCCCGACACAGATACCGAGCAGCGGCTTGCCCTTGTCAATATGTTCGAGCAACGGCGCAACAAAACCACCCTGGCGCAGATTGTCGATACAATCGCGAAAGGCGCCGACCCCCGGCAGCACGACCTTATCAGCGCTTACGATATCCCGTGGATCGCCACTGATCCGCGCTTTTAAACCCAACCGTTCAAAGGCATTGGCAACACTGCGCAGATTGCCCATTTCATAGTCGATAATGTTGATCACTCCAATGTGCCCTTGGTCGACAACACCCCCTCGATCCGTGGATCGATACTGGTGGCTTCATCCAGTGCCCGGCCGAAGGCCTTGAAAATCCCCTCAATAATGTGATGCAGATTGTCGCCATAGGCCAGATTGACGTGGATGTTGGCGCCGGAGTGATTGCAGAAGGCGACAAAGAACTCCTCGACCAGTTCGGTATCGAATTCACCAACCTTGGCTTTGGGCAGATCAACATGAAACACCAGAAACGGGCGGCCGGAAAAATCGATCACCACCGAAGCCAACGCCTCATGCATCGGCATGGTCGCCCGGCCGAAACGCCGTACCCCGACCTTGTCGCCCAGGGCCTTCTTGAAGGCTTCACCAAGGACAATGCCGAGATCTTCCACCGTGTGATGAGCGTCAATCTCGATGTCGCCCGACGCCTTAACGCTCAGGTCAAAAAACCCATGGCGCGCCACCGCACTGAGCATGTGATTAAAAAAAGGCACCGGACTGTCGATCTGATGCCGGCCACTGCCGTCCAGATTAAGGGTAATGCTGATGGCGGTTTCCCTGGTTTCACGCTCGATCGTGGCTGATCTGGTCATAATATCCTCTTTTCGAAACTTACATTCTTTACCACTGAGACACAGAGTTTTTTAAAATCATAAGCCTTTTACAAAAGCCCCTTTATTCGTCATTCCCAAAGCCTTTCTTGGTGCTCTTGGAGCCTTGGTGGCTAACAAAAAAACTATAAAATATTGCCACCAAGACACCAAGGGCTCCAAGAGGAACAAAAACTCATAAAGCTTTTCTCTGTGTCTCAATGCCTCTGTGGTTAATCTGGATCATGCAACCGCAGCGACACCGATCGCCCGTGCGCCTCTAACCCTTCCAGCTCGGCGAGATGAACAACATCTTTGCCCAGCCGTTTAAGGCCAGCGGCAGAGAACGAGATAATACTCGATTTCTTGACGAAATCCTCCACCGACAAGGGGGAGAAAAAACGTGCGGTGCCGCCGGTGGGCAGGGTGTGGTTCGGTCCGGCCAGATAATCACCAGCCGCTTCGGGGGTATGGTGCCCCATGAAAATGGCTCCGGCGTGGCGGATTTGGGGCAGGATGGCAAAAGGATCGGTAACTGCCAGCTCGAGGTGTTCGGGGGCGATGCGGTTGGAGAAACGGATCGCTTCAGCCAGATCAGCAGCAATAATGATCGCACCATAAGCGTCAATCGACTTGCGCGCGATACTCTCACGCTGCAGCTGCTGCAGCTGTTTTTCCACCTGTTGCTGCACCGCCAGCGCCATCTGTTCACAGCTGGTGACCAGCACCGCCGAGGCCAGCTCGTCGTGCTCCGCCTGGGACAGCAGATCAGCAGCGATGTGGGCGGCGTTGCCGCTGCCGTCGTTGATGACCAGAATCTCGCTCGGCCCGGCGATCATATCGATACCGACCTGGCCGAAGACCTGTTTTTTTGCCGTCGCCACATAGATATTGCCCGGCCCGGTGATCTTGTCGACCCGCGGCACACTGGCGGTTCCATAAGCCAGGGCCGCCACCGCTTGGGCCCCACCAATCTTGAATATCCGGTCGACGCCGGCGATGGCAGCCGCTGCCAGCACGTAGGGATTAGCCTCGCCACCCGGCATCGGCACGGTCATGATGATTTCGGAAACTCCCGCCACCTTGGCCGGGATGGCATTCATCAGCACCGAGGAGGGGTAGGCCGCTTTACCGCCAGGCACATAGATACCGACGCGCTCTAACGGAGTGACCATCTGACCGAGGAGCACGTCATCTTCTTCGGTTGACAGCCAGGTCTGCTGTTTCTGCTTCTGGTGGTAAGCGCCAATGCGCCGGGCCGCAAGTTCCAGCACGGCCAGGGAACGGGGGTCGATAGAGGCTTTAGCTGCGGCCATTTCTTCCGGTTTCACCTCGATAGTCGCAGCCGATAACTGCAAGCGGTCGAAGCGTGCGGTCAGTTCAAAAACCGCCTCGTCCCCCCGCTGACGCACAGCGTCGATGATCTCCTTGACCGTCTCTTCAATACCGGCCGGTATCTCATCCGCGCGCTCTTCAATGCGGCGAAAGCGCTCGTAAAAATCGCTATCGCTGAACCTCAATATGTTGATCATCCCATGCTCCGTCGCTATTGCGAAATCCTCACCTCATCACCGATCACCTTTTCCAGACCATCGATAATCGCCCTGATCCGCTGATGTTTGGTCTTTAAGCTGGCGCGATTAACAATCAGGCGACTGGTAATTTCAGCGATGGTTTCTACCTCTACCATGTTATTGGCTTTGAGAGTACCGCCGGTGGACACCAGATCGACGATACGCTCGGATAAACCGACCAGGGGGGCCAGCTCAATGGAACCATAGAGCTTGATCAGCTCAACCTGAATGCCACGGGCGGCGAAATAGCGCTCGGTGATATTCGGGTATTTGGTGGCGACACGGATATTGGACCAGTTCAGCGGATTGTCGGAATCTTCCAGCCCCTTGGGTTCAGCCACCACCAGGCGGCAGTAACCGAACTTGAGGTCGAGGGGCTCATAGAGCTTCTTCCCCTGCTCAAGCAGGGTATCCTTGCCCACCACCCCGAGATCGGCACAACCGTATTCCACATAGGTCGGCACGTCGGTGGCGCGCACCGCCATAAAGCGCAGCTTCAGTTCAGGATTCTCGAACACCAGCTTGCGGCTGTTCTCGTTCATCTCCGGACAGGTGATGCCGATCTTGCTGAACAGCTCCATCGAATCCTGCATAATCCGCCCCTTGGGCAGGGCAAAGGTAATCCAGTCATTCATCAGCATTACTCCCGTTCACGCCGGATGCGGGCACCCAGCGTCGCCAGTTTTTCCTCAATCCGTTCGTAACCACGATCAAGATGATAAATCCGCGACACTTCTGTCGTGTTCTCAGCCGCCAGCCCGGCCAGAATCAGCGAGGCACTGGCGCGCAGATCGGTCGCCATCACCGGAGCGCCGGTCAACTGTTTAACCCCGCGAATCATCGCACTGTTGCCATCAATCCGGATATCCGCACCCATGCGCTGCAATTCACAGACATGCATAAAACGATTTTCAAAAACCGTCTCCGCTATCCGGCTGCTGCCCTCGGCGAGGGTCATCAGGGCCATGAACTGGGCCTGCATATCGGTCGGAAAACCAGGAAAAACGCTGGTACGGATGTCGACGGGCGTCGGCTTCTTCGGCCCAATGACCCGTAAGGCATCGCCCTCTTCATTAATGCGCACGCCGGCCTCAATCAATTTGCTGATCAAGGCTTCAAGATCCTTACGCAGCGCCCCCTGAACCAGGACATCGCCGGCGGTCATAGCGGCGGCAATCATAAAGGTACCGGCTTCAATGCGGTCGGGGATCACCTGACAATGGAGGGGATCCAAACGATCAACACCCTGGATGTGGACGATGGCGGTACCGGCGCCTTCAATCTTGACCCCCATGCTCATCAGCGCGTGCGCCAACTGCACCACTTCCGGCTCGCGCGCGGCGTTTTCCAGCACCGTTTCCCCTTGCGCCAGGGCCGCTGCCATCAGCAGATTTTCCGTCCCCCCGACCGTCGGCATATCGAAAGAAATCCGCGCACCGCGCAAGCGTGGCGCAGTGGCCTCGACATAGCCGTGGTCGATACGGATCTTCGCCCCTAAAGCTTCGAGCCCTTTCAGATGCAGATTGATCGGCCGCGCACCAATGGCACAGCCGCCGGGCAGACTGACCCGGGCATGGCCGCAGCGCGCCAGCAGCGGCCCCAACACCAGCACCGAGGCACGCATGGTTTTAACCAGGTCATAGGAGGCTTCAATGCTCTGGATGCGCCGACTATCGATGCGGCAACGGTGATCGCCCAGGGTCACCCCGGCGCCCAGCTCACCCAACAGTTTGACGGCGGTGCTGATGTCACGCAGTTCCGGTACATTGCTGATCTCGCTCACCCCATCGCTCAACAGGGTTGCGAACAGCAGCGGCAGGGCAGAATTTTTCGCGCCACTGACCTGAACCTCACCGCGCAGGGGCACACCGCCATTGATTACAATTTTATCCACGAATCATCCGTTCCTTTGGCCGCCGACAACCCGTGGATGACCACCGTAGTCGTGACGTAAAAATAGCTCGGTCAAGCCCGCTGCTGCGAACAAGGCCGTGACGACATCACCTTGATCGGCGCCGATTTCCACCACCAGCCAAGCGCCGGGGTTGAGGCAGGCTTGGGCCTGAGCGGTCAGACGACGATAACAATCAAGCCCGTCCACTCCGCCCAGCAGCGCCAGTGCCGGTTCATAATCGCGGACTTCCGGCATCAACTCATCCCACTGTGCTGTCGGGATGTAGGGGGGATTAGACACAATCAGGTCAAACCGCCGCTCCGGCAAGGTGGCCAGATCGCCGACAAGCAGTTGGCCACGTTTTTCCAACGCATGTGCAGTAAGATTGTGCCGGGCAATGTCCAAAGCTGCCGGCGAGATATCCATGCCGACCCCCTGCCAGCCGGGCAATTCCTTGAGCAGACTGATAAGGATAGCGCCACTGCCGGTCCCGACATCAAGCATGGCACCCTTGGCAGCGCAACGCTTGAGGGCTTCCTCCACCAACACTTCGGTATCGGCGCGCGGTACCAGCACCGCCGGCGTCACCTTAAGCGACAACGACCAGAATTCGGTGCTGCCAAGCAGATATTGCAAAGGTTCGCGCTGACCACGACGCTTAACCAGCGGCCGAATCGCCCCCAGTTCGCTGGTTGTCAGCGGCCGGTCATAATTCAGATAGAGGCCAACCCGGTCAAGACCAAGCTGGTGGGCAAGGAGCAACTCAGCGTCAAGGCGCGGATTGTCGATCCCCTTGTCGCTAAAGTAACCGCTCATCCAACGCAGCAGTTTCAGCAATGTCCAGCTTTCACTCAACCGTTACGACTCCTGGTGGCTCATCAACCGGGTCTGATGGTCGGCAATGAGGGCCTCAATAATTTCATCCACATCCCCCTGCATGATCGCCTCAAGCTTGTACAGGGTCAGACCGATGCGGTGATCAGTACAGCGCCCCTGGGGGAAGTTATAGGTACGAATCCGCTCAGAGCGATCACCACTGCCAACCTGGCTCTTACGATCAGCGGCAACTTCGGCCTGCTGCTCGCGCTGCATCTGCTCATAGATGCGCGATTGCAGCAGTTTCAGCGCCTGCGCCTTGTTTTTATGCTGAGACTTTCCCTCCTGGCAGGCAACAACGACGCCGGTAGGGATATGGGTCAAGCGCACCGCCGATTCGGTTTTATTGACATGCTGGCCACCGGCACCGGACGAGCGGTACAGGTCGATGCGTAAATCGGCCGGGTTGATCTCGATATCGACATCCTCAACCTCGGGCAGAACCGCCACAGTACAGGCTGACGTGTGGATTCTCCCTTGTGTTTCCGTATCCGGCACGCGCTGCACCCGATGGGTGCCGCTTTCAAACTTCAAACGCGAGTAGACCCGCTCACCGCTGATCTGGGCGATCACCTCTTTAAAACCGCCGCCGTCGGTTTCCGACAGGCTCATCAGCTCCACCTTCCAGCGATTGCGCTCGGCATAGCGACTGTACATGCGGAACAGGTCGGCAGCAAACAGGGCGGCTTCGTCACCACCGGTACCGGCACGAATCTCAAGAATGATGTTTTTTTCGTCGTTGGGGTCTTTGGGCAGTAACAGCAGCCGCAGCTCTTCCTCGATCTGCTCCTGCTGCGCTTCCAGTTGTTCCAGTTCAGCCGCAGCCAGCTCCTTCATCTCCGGATCGCTGTCGCCAAGCAGTTCCTGATTGTCAGCAATGTCGCAACAAACCTGCTTATAGCGCTGGTAGACCGCGACCACTTCGCTGAGATCAGCGTGCTCTTTGCTCAGCTGCCGATAGCGCTTCTGATCGGCAATCACCTTCGGCTCAGAGAGCAGCCCTTCGACCTCACGAAAACGATCTGCTACATCTTCCAGATTGGCAAACATAGGATTCTTTCACACCGCTGAGGAAGGTGAAGGCACTGCCGGCACAATCATCCGGCGGCACCATAAAAAAAAGCGGCCCCTTGACCCGGGCCGCTTTTTCAAGATCTTACCCGATTACTTCTGGGCGTACTTCTTGCGGAAGCGTTCGATCCGACCGGCGGTATCAATCAGCTTCTGCTTACCGGTATAAAACGGATGGCAGGCCGAACAGATTTCCGTGTGGATTTCCTTACACAGGGTTGAGCGGGTTTCAAAGGTGTTGCCACAGTCACAGCGTACCGGGCTCACATCGTACTTGGGGTGGATTCCTTCTTTCATCGTTTTTCTCCTTGTCGACCTGGCTTGGGTACAGGCCGGTAAAATTGCCATAAACAATTGGTCTTGATAGCACTTATTAGCAGGTGCGGGCAAGCATTTTTCTGTCAAGAACCGCCCTTACTGATTCATCGAGTCGAGAAACTCCTGATTGGTTTTGGTTTCCGCCATCTTTTCCAGCAGAAACTCCATCGTGTCGACGGTATTCATCGATGTCAGCACCTTACGCAACAGCCAGATACGCTGCAAATGGCTTTCATCAACCAGTAGTTCTTCGCGGCGGGTACCGGAGCGATTGATATCCATGGCCGGGAAGGTGCGCTTGTCAGCCAGACGGCGGTCAAGGTGCAGTTCCATGTTACCGGTGCCCTTGAACTCTTCGAAAATAACCTCGTCCATCTTGCTGCCGGTATCGATCAGAGCGGTAGCAATAATGGTCAGGCTTCCCCCCTCTTCAATATTACGCGCGGCACCAAAAAAGCGCTTCGGTTTATGCAGAGCGTTTGCGTCCACCCCACCGGAGAGAATCTTGCCGCTGGAAGGGACGATGGTATTATAGGCGCGCGCCAGGCGGGTAATGGAATCGAGCAGAATCACCACGTCGCGTTTATGCTCGACCAGGCGCTTGGCCTTTTCTATGACCATCTCGGCAACCTGGACGTGACGGGTCGCCGGCTCGTCAAAGGTCGAGGAAATTACCTCACCATTGACGTTGCGCTGCATATCCGTTACCTCTTCCGGGCGCTCATCAATCAGCAGCACAATCAGAAAAACCTCAGGGTGATTGGTGGCGATGGAGTTGGCGATATTCTGCAGCAACACCGTCTTACCGGTGCGTGGCGGAGCGACAATCAGACCGCGTTGCCCTTTACCGATGGGTGCGAGCAGATCCATCACCCGGGTTGCTTTGTTGTCAGGGGAGGTTTCAAGGATCAGGCGTTCTTCGGGATAAAGAGGGGTAAGATTATCGAAAAAGGTTTTTTCGCGCATCTTGACCGGATTCTCAAAGTTCACCTCAGAGACCTTGAGCAGGGCGAAGTAACGCTCCCCTTCCTTGGGCGGACGAATCTGCCCCGACACCGTATCGCCGGTACGCAGGGCGAAACGGCGAATCTGCGACGGCGAAATATAAATATCATCAGGCCCGGGCAGATAGTTGGCATCCGGTGCCCGTAAAAAACCGAAACCATCAGGCAGGATTTCCAGCACCCCTTCGCCAAAAATGGCGTTCTTCTGGGCTGCGGTAGCCTTGAGAATATTGAAGATCAGATCCTGACGGCGCATACCGCCAATTTCTTCCAGGCCAAGTTCCTTGCCCAAAGCAATCAGATCCGTCATTTTCTTTTGTTTCAGTTCTTTCAGATTCATAAAAGGCTCTCCGGTATTGACCGACAGGACAGGTGCCGACGACATATCTGTGATACCTGCAACAACAGGCCGCAACAGATCGGTTTAAAACTGTAGGGGTGGGTTTTATTAATTTGTCAGTGTGTAAGTCAGGGCTCTTTTTGGTCCAGGTTTGTATGCTGTCGATGGTTGGTCTATTTATCATTAGAAGAAGTACAACAGGATTTATGTAAGCGATTTTATATAAGCAACAACTGCAATCGACGCAGGGAAGTTAAAGCGGGCAGGTAGCTTAAATTTTCGCGCTTTTTGTGCTTTTACCCGCTTTATCATCACTTGTCAACCAGTAAAGATGCTATGTTGCGCCGCAAAAGGTTAGCGGAGCGAGTCAAGCAGCCCCGGACTGATCGCCGAAACGAGTTTTGAAAAAAGTTCACGGTACATACGTGAGGGTTCAGCAGCCTCGCCTGCGCCGTCGGCAATAATACGCTCAGCACCGGCAACACTGATGTTTTTCACATGAACCTGGTTGGTACGATTGTAGTGCGCCTCATCAAAATCCGGATATTGCAGATTGACCGCCGGATAACTGTCCGCACCGGTTAACTCCCAGAGAATCTTACCGTCACGGTCAACCACACTGGCTGTCGCCTGAATACTGCTGTAGGTTGTGCGCAAACTTTCCAATTTGGTGCGCGAACGCCGGTTTTCCTCAATCTGCTCACCGGAAAAGACCACGATCAGCAGCGCATCAACAACATTCTGCCGCGTCAGGGCCGACACTGTTGCGGGGTCAAACTGATAGCCCAACGGGCGACCAATGTCATCGTAAGTGCCGCCACCAGCCAGCAGCGACAGGCCCGTCATAGCGGGATTAATGTCGAGGGGGCGCACATCAAAATAGCCTTTTTTCGCCCGCAATTGTTCCGTCAGCAGATAGTGCTTGTTCTGCGCCGAGGACTCAAGCAGATGGTAAACCTCAGCGCTGTCGGGATAATTCATCGGTCTGCTGTCGACCAGAATCGGCACCACCCCCAGCACCTGTACGCGCGACTGATATTCACGCTTGGGAATATTGTAGGACCCGCTGCTGCAGGCACCAAGGAACGACAGGGCAACTATTACAAAAAACATTCTTTTCATTTCATTCTCCGTTAATGAAAAATCGAAATTATTGAGCTATGGCCTTGCACAGGGTTTTTGGGTCCTGTGGCAAGGGTGTCCTGTCGCCATGGACGGCGACAGCAAGCGGTCATGGATGACGAAAAGCGTCCCTTGACATAGGATCCAAAGATCCGGTGCTGAACAGTTACAAAAATTCAACTGGACTGTTGAGCTGAAACCTTGCCGCAGGATCGTGGACCTTCCCTCACAGCAAAGAATAACCTCATTCTGCCGAAAAACAAAGCCAATCAGAAATGCAGTGGCCGATTTTCCCGCCCGATACAGTCAATGGAAAAGTTCTCAAGCCCCCAGCCCAAAACCTCCTGTGGTGTTGCATCGACCAGTTCCGGCGGCGGGGTCTGACCAAGAAAATCGAGAGCCCGCCACAACTGAACGGCACCATTGACCTGGTTGATCAGGGTATAATCACCGTCACGTTTACTCAGTTTTTGCCCGTCAGCACCCAGCACCAGAGGGTGATGATAATAGGCCGGCGGCTCAGCCCCGAGACAACGATAGAGCCGGATCTGGCGCGGCGTCGAAAACAGCAGGTCAGCGCCGCGAACCACCTGGGTCACCCCGGCATCCATGTCATCGATCACCACTGCCAGCTGGTAGGCAAAAACACCATCGGCGCGATACAGGACAAAATCGCCCACCTCACGCTCCAGATTCTGGCGTTGTTCTCCCTGGATGCCATCAACAAAATGAATGTCGCGATCCTCAACCCGCAGACGGACTGAGCGTTCACGCCGGTTACCTCGCACCCCTTCGCGGCAGGTCCCCGGATAGATCGGGCCTTCCTCACCGGGATGTGGGGCACTGGCGAGAATCTCACGGCGACTGCAGCCGCAATCAAACACCAATTGCCGATAGCGCAACTCCTCGAGAATGTTTTGATAACGCTCAAACCGCGTGCTTTGGTAAGCGACCGGGCCATCCCACTCAAAACCCAATTCTTCGAGCAACAGCAGCAGCGCAGCGGCGGACCCGGCAACAACCCGTGGCGGGTCGAGATCTTCAATCCGCAGCAACCACTGACCACCGCTTCGGCGAGCCGGCAGATAACTGGCTACCGCAGCCACCAGGGTGCCGAAATGGAGGGGGCCGGTAGGGCTGGGAGCAAATCGACCGATGACAGGCACACGAGAGTGGGTTACAATCACGATAGTAAACTTAATTAGTAAATATTCAGCTCTATCCTTGCGCCGGGTCGGGGTTCCTGTGGCAAGGGTGTTTGTCGCTATGGACGGCGACAACAAGCGGTCATGGATGACGAAAAGGGTCCCTTGACATAGGATTCCCGACCCGGTGCTGAACAGATACCTCAATTATTAAGGTTAAGTTTCTTTACAGCAACAACAGTAATCGGGTAATTATAGCAGTAGTCCCTAGACAAAAAAACAACCATACACAAATCCATGGATCTTTTTTTGGGAGGATCATCGAGTGGTCATTACACGCGCAACGGAATATGCCATCAGAACCATCATCTACCTGGCGCAGCAACCCCGCAACCAGGTGGTTCTGAAAAAGGATATCTGCCGGACCCAGGGCGTATCCCCCGCCTTTTTAACCAAAATCCTGCAACCAATGATCAAAAGCGGCCTGGTCAGTTCCCAGCGTGGCGTCGGCGGCGGATTTTTATTGGCGAAAGATCCGCAACATATCACCCTGCTCGATATTTTTCAAACCCAGGAAGGGGACCTCAAACTCAACCACTGCCTGATCGATTCGGAATTCTGCTCCCGTGATATCTTCTGCGCCGCCCATGAAGTCTGGGAAGAGGCACAACAGGAACTCGCCAACGTCTTATTGCGCTACAGTATCGCTGATATCGTCCGGCGTCAGGAGGAAAAACTCGCAGCGCTTGACAAGCAGTGAATCACCCCCGGGAACCTTTTTGCGACGCCGGCAACAATTGATGCACTCGCAAAAAGCCATAGGATGGCTAAGCAAAAATTTCGTCCTACAAGGCCTGGTGGTTTTTCAGGGGCGCAGGCATACATAGAGTATGTCAAGGTCCTGAAAAAACGCCGTAACGCCGTAGGGCCGACTTTTTGCGACGCCGGCAACGATTGACAAGCGAAGTTACGGTACGCTAGAGTCCTTGAAACAATAAAGCCTTGAAACAATAAAGAGATGCACGTCTTTATCCCGAGTGGTGGAGGGAGTAGGCCCGATGAAACCACGGCAACCGGGTTCGCAGTGAACCAGATGGTGCCAATTCCTGCCCGGCAGACGGCAAGCCCGCCGGGACAGATGGGGACGGCGCCTGACGATACGGATTCCCGCTATCATGAAAGGCCCTCCCATAACTGGAGGGCTTTTTTTGTTGCCGGTTTTACCAATCAGAAACTTGCCGCTTAGCCCTCGGAGTTTGCGGATGGGCACTAACTAACAAAAGGGATGCTTCATTGGAACAGAGCGTCGGCCTGGTAACAACCAAATACGCAGAAATCAACACTGAGTTACGCCTCGAGAGTGGACGTCTGCTCGGCCCCTTGACCATCGCCTATGAAACCTACGGCACCCTGAACCGCGATGCGTCGAATGTCATTCTTGCCGCCCATGCCTGGACCGGTGACGCCCACGCCGCCGGCTATAACACCCCGGAAGATCGCAAACCGGGCTGGTGGGACAACATGATCGGTCCCGGCAAAGTACTGGATACCGACCGCTATTTTGTCATCTGCAGCAACACCATCGGCTCCTGCAAAGGCTCGACCGGCCCGGCCAGCATCAACCCGCGCAGCGACAAACCTTACCGCCTTAAATTTCCGGTACTGATGGTACGCGACATGGTACGCGCCCAGAAACTGTTCCTCGATCAGCTCGGTGTCAGCAGTATTAAAACCGTCATCGGCGGCTCCATGGGCGCTATGCAGGCGGTCGAATGGGGGATTCACTACCCCGACCTGGTGCGCTCCATTGTCCCCATTGCCGGTACCGGCCGCACCTCCCCGATGGCCATCGCCCTTAACGCCCTGGCGCGGCAGGCCATCTACAACGATCCCCTGTGGAAAAAAGGCAACTACCCCATCGAACACCCCCCCGGCGATGGCCTCGCTCTGGCACGCGCGGTTGGCCATATCTCCTTTTTGTCTGATGCTTCGATGTGGCTGAAGTTTGATCGACGCTTTTCCGTGCGCGACGGGATGTTCGATTTTTTCGGTCAATTCGAGATTGAACGCTATCTCAATTACAACGGCGGCACCTTTGTTGACAAATTTGACACCAATTCGTTTCTCTACCTGGCAAAGGCCCTCGACCTTTACGATATCGCCTGGAACTTTGATTCACTTCATGAGGCATTAAGCCATCTTTGCTGTCCGTCCCTGTGGTTTGCATTCACCTCCGACTGGCTTTACCCCCCGCAACAGACCGAAGAAGTCGTCAACGAATTGCGGCGCCAACACAAACCGGTCGAATACCACTGTATCCCATCCGACTACGGTCACGATTCCTTCCTCGTTGAGCCGGAGAAGTTCATTCCGCTGCTCAAAAATTTCCTTGACCGGATCGACTGATATTCACTTGTCATCAAACAATTCAACCTGCTTAAACCGGACATCTTGCGCTTCAAATGGCCGCTTTTTATAGCGCGGACAAGAGAGCAATAACATCGCTTCCGGCTGTCTGCAGGTGCGGATGCAGCTGCGACACAGCTTATTCATCTCTGCTTCTTCTTTTTTCACCACACCTCCGCAGCAATCACCGGTCACTGTTCACCGGTCACTGTTCACCGGTCACTGTTCACCGGTCACTGTTCACCGGTCACTGTTCACTGGTCACTGGTCACTGGTCACTGGTCACTGGTCACTGGTCACTGGTCACTGGTCACTGGTCATCGCCAATCAGTCCTTGTGCAATACTGAATCAAAGTGCTAGATTAATTGGCCAAATGCCTGACAAATTGCCTTCTTTCTTGATATCAGGGACAAAACACCAATGCCGTCAACGACCCTGACAATTGTCGTACTCGGTTCGGGAACCAGCAGCGGAATACCGGTGGTCGGCTGCCGCTGTGAGGTCTGTCGCTCCCGCGACACCCGCAACCAGCGTACCCGTTGCAGCGCCCTGCTTACCTACGCCGGCCACAATCTGCTCATCGACACCTCTACCGATCTGCGTCAACAGGCCCTGCGCGAAGACATTCGCCACATTGACGCTGTCCTGTATACCCACTACCACGCTGACCACGTGCACGGCATCGATGACCTGCGTGGCTTCAACAGGCCGGGGGCAGAGCCCATTCCCCTGTATGCCGACCCTGCAACCCTGACCGGCCTGCGCAACAACTTCAGCTATATCTTTAATCAGGATCAGCCGCCGGGGTATGTTCCCAGACTCACGCTGCATCCCCTTAACGGGCCGATGACGCTGTTTGGTCTGGAGATTATCCCCATCCCCCTGCAGCACGGTGCGCAGATGACCACCGGCTACCGCTGCGGCCCGGTCGCCTACCTGACCGACTGCAACGCTATCCCCGCTGACTCCCTGGCCCTGCTGGAAAATCTGGAGTTGCTGATTCTGGATGGACTGCGTTTCAGGTCCCACCCGACCCATTTTAACATTCCCGAAGCGGTTGCCATAGCCCAATCGATCGGGGCAAAACAGACCCTGTTGACCCATTTGAGCCATGATGTCGACCACCCCCGTCACGATACCGAATTACCGCAGGGTATCAACCTTGCCTACGACAGCCAGCGCTTTTCCTTTGCCGTACCCCTGAACCACCCATACGAACCCAGCCATGAAAACTGAACTGCGCCTGCACGGATACATCAATTCCCGGGTCGAATATTATGCTACGGCGGTCGGATGCCGGCTCGACCATCACCACTTTTACGCCATTGAAGACCGGAAGGTCCGTTTTTTTTCCCCCGGCAACGAGCTGGTCCTGACCCCTGACCGGATCAGCCGGCGCGGCACAGGGGCAACCCTGTGCGAGTACATGTTTGGCGATGAATTACCCGCTGCCGATCTGACCAGGGACGGGGTGGTTAATCGACTCACCATTCCGGGTGCCGCAATCAATGACAACGGCCGGCTGACATTCACTGATTACAATCAAACCACCCTGGATTACAACGAAGTTTTCCATCAAGGGCACGCTATCCATAATTATTTCTTCTTTCTTCATGGTCTGGACGGCGACAGCGTCAGAGCGCGCCAGGAGACCCTGCTGCGGCTGCTCGGTAAAACCCTCAAGCGCCTGCCGGAGCCCGGACAATGTGAGGACTCCCGGCTGGCCAGCCGAATCCTGGCCCTGTTACCACCCGAATGTTCCCTTTACCTGGTGCGCCTGAGCCACGCGCACAACCGCCACTATCAACAGGAAAACCGCAACCTGTACTACCCACAACGGGACATGGCCGCCATCAGCAGCAAAGCGCTGGACGAACTGGCGGAAAACCTCGACATCCCTCCCCGCCAACGGGAGCGGATCCGTCTCGATGTCATCTATCGCCATCGCGACAACTATCGGATTGCCGACAGCTATCGCAAACTCCTGCTCAGCTGCGCCAATCAGGGGCGCATCTCCAGCGCCCAGCAGCAACAGCTATCCCGCATCAAGACCATGGCCCTGCGCTGCGAGATCCCCGAAATACTGCTGTCGACCCTGGATCGCTGCTCTGCCGGCAGGCTGTATTCAGCTTCACCCGAACCGCATTACCTCAGCACCACTCGCCATTTCCTGAACCAGCTGCCGGCGCGGCAGCCCCTCGACAATGGTCAGATGGCCCAACTTCTTCTCTGCCGCAGTCAGGCCCACGACCGGCACGATAACAGCGTTGACCGCTTAATCGAGGAATACCGCTCAGCAATCAAGGGATCGCACTGCTTTAACTACCTTTACCACCTGCTGGACGACCTTGACACAACAACCACAGCCATTAACCGGATCCTGTTTCTCGACAATCATCTTCCGGGCGAATTCATCATTCTTCAGCTGCTCCACAGGTACCGGCAATTCAACAAGATTGCCGCCGGCCTGTTTGAACAGCTGTTTTTAAACGATCAGAAAAAAAACCGCTATCTGGGGCATTTCGGACGGCTCAAACTGTCCCGGCTGAAGCAGGGGATCAGTGCCGTTGCGGCCGGGAACATGCGCCCCAAAAAACTCCATGAAGAATTACACTATATCAGTGGCGAAGAACAACAGGTTCGCAGCATCCTGGCTGCTGCCCGTGACTGGCTGAAAGCAAACCCGATCGATATCTTCAGCAATCAGGATCAGGATGTGCTCTACGAAGCACTAAACAACGAGCTCCACAGCACCAGCATGTTCAGCATCCGGCTGAATCAACAGCTGTTCCTGAAAATTATTCACGATTTGCAGATGGAACATCTCTATCTGCAGCAACTCCTGCCGGACATCATTGCCACCGCGAACCAGGCCTTGCGTGAAGACTTTTTCAGCAACAGCGGGCTCGACTATTTCCAGATCGAGGAGATCGAAACGCGCTATGCCAAAGACAACAATGTCGACCCGGAAACCCTGCAACGCCTGCAATGCCATTTTTAAACCGCCAAAGGTGATGGCGTCGCAAAAACTCACCAACTGCCGCGTTGCTGCGTTTATTTCGCTGCTTCGACGTACGTAAGTACGCCTCATTGCTCAACAAACACGCGCCTTGCATTTGGCGCTTTTTGCTTAGCCGGCTAACCGGATACTTTTTGCGAAAGCATCAAAGGTGACGCATGATTCGTCCACAACTTGAACAGATCCGCAATTTCGGTATTATTTCCCATATCGATGCCGGCAAAACAACGGTTTCCGAGCGTATTCTGTTTTATACCGGCGAAATCCACAAGATGGGTGAAGTCCACGATGGCATGGCGGTCATGGACTGGATGGAGCAGGAGCAACAGCGCGGCATCACCATCACCGCGACCGCCACCCGCTGCCGGTGGAACAATTTTACCTTTAACCTGATCGACACCCCCGGCCATATCGATTTCACCATCGAGGTGGAACGCTCCCTGCGCGTCCTTGACGGGGCCGTTGCCGTCTTCAGCGCGGTTGAAGGCGTCCAGCCGCAGAGTGAATCGGTGTGGCGCCAGGCCGACCGCTATCAGGTACCGCGCATCTGCCTGATCAACAAAATGGATCGCATCGGTGCCGACCACGAACAGGTCCTCGCCGCCCTGCAGCACAAACTCCATGCCCGTCCGGTGCTGCTGCAACTGCCCATCGGCAGCGAAGAACATTTTGTCGGCGTGATCGATCTGATCCACCAGCAGGCTATCTATTTTGACAGCGAAACGCAGGGACAGTCCCTGTTAGTCGCACCGATTCCCGAGGAATACCTTAACGCAGCGCAGCAACAGCGTGAACTGCTCCTCGAGGCGGCGGCTGATTTTGATGACACCATCCTCGCCGCTGTCCTCGATGCTGGAGTCGTTGAGCCCCAACGCCTCCTTGCCGCCCTACGCAGCGGGGTACTGCGCTGCGAACTGTTCCCCGTGCTCCTCGGCTCAGCCCTGCGCAACAAGGGGATCCAGCCGCTCCTCGATATGATCTGCGCCCTGCTCCCCTCCCCCCTCGATGCCCCGCCGGCGCCGGCAAAACAGCTGACGAACGGCGCCGAGCTATTGCTGGAAACATCCCCGGACGGCCCGGTCTGTGCCCTGGCGTTCAAAGTACTGGCCGATGAAGGGCGTAAACTCACCTACCTGCGCCTCTATTCCGGTCACATTGCCCCGGGGGACGTGCTGCACAACAGCCGTACCGGCGGCGACGAAAAGATTGCCCGCCTGTTCCGCATGCATGCCCACAAACGTGAACGGATCGCCGAAGCCGCTGCCGGAGATATTGTCACCGCTACCGGTTTAAAGCAGGTGCTGACCGGCGACACCTTGAGTTCGGCGGCCCTGCCTTTACAACTGGCCGGTCTCAGCTTCCCGGAACCGGTGGTTTCCCTGGCGCTTGAACCCAGAACCGTAGCTGACCGCGATAAACTTCCCCCGGCCCTGGAAAAGCTGCAATGGGAGGATCCCACCTTCAAGGTCAAGGAAGACCCGGAAACCGGCCAGCTTCTTCTCACCGGCATGGGTGAACTCCACCTCGAAGTGGTGGTTCAGCGCCTCAAAACCGATTTCGGCGTTGACACCCAGACCGGCCGGCCGCAGGTCGTCTACCGCGAAACCATCCGCTGTGCCTGTCAGCACCACGAGCAGTTTGAGCGCGAGATCGACGGCAAAACCCACTACGGCGAAGTCACCATCCGCCTCAACCCACAGCCGCGCAAACAGGGGCTCACCATTGACATTCCGGCACCGGTACTTGCCCCCTGGCCGGCGGATATGGCACAACGGATCAACGAGCAGCTGGTACAGGCCTGTCAATCCGGGCCGCTGGCGGGCTACCCCATGACCGATTTGACTCTGACCCTGATCGCCGCCCCTTTTGATAGCCACCGGGTCACCGATCTGGGTATTTCCGCCGCTATTTCGCGTGCTGTTTATCAGGCGCTAAGGGATGGTTCCCCGACCCTGCTGGAGCCGCTCATGGCATTGGAGTTGACCACGCCATCCGACTATACCGGCCGGGTCATGAACAGTCTCAACCAGAAGCGTGGCCGGATTGAAGGGATCACCTCGCGCCCCGGTCAGGACCTTATCCGCGCCGGCGTACCCTTGCTCGAAATGTTCGGTTACATGACCGAACTGCGCAGCGCCACCAAGGGGCAAGGGAGCTTTACCATGGAGTTTTCCCATTTCGAACCGGCACCGCCGGAGATTCAGAAAAATTTTGGCGGGCACTAATCGTATTGACGGGATATTGGCGAGAAATTAGTGTATTCTACTCCTATCGTGAGCACCGCTTGAGCCGTGCCTGATCGTTCCTGCAGACACTGCCGGGCGGTATTGTTTACCCATCAACACCCTAAGCTGGTCGCATGTTCAGCCGACATCTCCGGTAACTGAGCGGGACAAAATGGAAAAATACAATTTACAGAAACTGGTGCTGATCCCCTTAAGCCTGACTTTTCTGGTACTGATAACCGCCTTTGTCCTGACCAGCTATCATATCAGTCAACTGGACGAAACGACCTTTATGGAAGGTCGCTATCACCAGTTCCGCTCCATTTTTAGCGGACTGTCGGCGCGCGACTCAAAGGCCATGCTTTCCGCCGCAGAAATCATTGCCGATCGGGTTCGTTTTCAGGAAGCCGTACGCAATAAAGATATTGACACCCTGAAAAAGCATGCCCATCAGGCCTTTCTCCAATTGCAAAGAACCCTCCAGATCGACCAGCTTTACTTTCGTGACCAACAAGGCAACATTCTCATCAGGGCTTATCGCCCCGACGATATGTCTCCGGGAAAAATAAGAGTTTCCTTGCAGCGGGCCATGGAAACCGGGGTGCCGACATCAGGATTGGAACTGGGAAAAGTGGGTATTCTCGCTCAACGCCTGGTTTATCCCTGGGTCATTGAGGGAGAAACGGTCGGATATATTGAACTGGGGACCGAAATCATGACGATCATTCGCCAGATCAAGGAAATCAGCAACGTCGACATCATGATTATCATCGACAAGCGTCACCTCGACCAGCAAGACTGGGAAGCCGAATTTAAACCGCACACAAGACAGAAAGACTGGAACCTTTTAGCCAACAGCGTCATTTCCGAATCCACACTGAACTTGCCGGCGAATGATCTCGCCGCTATCTATGAAGCAGCGACCAATGTGCGCAACCAACGGGCCGAAAATATCAACGGGAACCTGTATCGACTGAGCCGTTTCCCGCTGATTGATGCCGGACAAAACCAGATCGGCAGCCTGCTGATGGTCGTTGACGTTACCGAGCGTACCCATTTATTTCGCACATTTATGCTGCGGATTGTCGGCTTCAGCCTGCTCATCAGCCTGGCCCTGTTTATCTTCGCCTTCAACATTCTTGGGCGCGCCGGCAGGCAGCTGAACACCAGTACCGATCAGTTGCTCGAACAGAGCCGGCATCTGGAAAAAAGCAATAGTCAACTGACGGAAGAAATCCGTGAACGCGAAAAAGTCCAACAGCAACTGCAGCAATTCAGCGAATACCTTGAAGACCGGGTCATCGAGCGCACCAGCGAACTGGCTAAAAAAAATCGCGAACTCGAGGCCAGTCGCAAGTCGCTGGTAGCCGCCTACCATGAGCTCAAGGAACAGCAGGCAACCATTCTGCACCAGGATAAAATGGCCTGCATCGGTCAGCTGGCAGCGGGCATTGCCCACGACATCAACAACCCCGTCGGCTTTATCAGCCACAATCTGACGATATTTGACCGCTATGTGCAGCGGCTCAACCAGTTCTTTGCCCTGCAACTGGACCTGATCCAGCGCCGTGGCGACAGCGAACTGATCGCTGCCTATCAAAAAGGGCGCCACGACTTCCAGATCGACACCATGCTGACGGAACTACCAAATATGCTGACGGAATGCCGCGACGGTACCACCCGTGTCAGCCAGACCGTTGAAAGCCTGCGCATCTTCTCGCGGCAGGAACGCCCGCTGCACGAATTGACCGACCTGCATCAGTGTATCGACAGCACCCTGGCCATCATCCGCCATGAACTGCGTGGAAAAATCAGGATCGTAAAGAACTATGGTGATCTGCCTCTGCGCTATTGCTACGCCAGCCAGATCAACCAGGTGTTCCTCAATCTGTTGATCAACGCCCTCCAGGCGATCGAAGACAGTGGCACCATCACCATCAACACCTGGACAGAGGATGAATACATCTACATTGCCGTCAACGATACCGGCAGCGGGATCCCCGCGGAAAAAATTAAAAAAATCTTTGAACCCTTCTATACCACCAAAGAAATCGGTGTCGGTACCGGGTTGGGCTTAAGTATTGTTTATGAAATTGTTACCCGTCACCATGGGCGGGTCGATGTGGCCAGCAAGGTCGGTATCGGCACCACCTTCACCCTGATCCTCCCCTTCGATGAACGGAAAACGCCCCGCCTGCCGCAAGGGGATACGCCCGTAAGGCCAAATAACTCAGCGCCAAGGGAGACCAATAGCTGATGGATAAAAACACCCGCCTGCTCTATGTCGACGATGAAGCCGCCTGGCGCAATATTTTTCGTCGAGAAATAAGCGAAGACAAACGTTATGAGATAAAAACCGCGGCCGGTGGAGCGGAAGCCCTCAGCATCCTTGAAAGCTGGCGCGCCGATGTCGTCCTCACCGATCTGTCGATGCCGGAGATGGACGGCATTGAACTGCTGCAACAAATCCAATTGCTCTACCCCGGAACCTTTGTACTGATCCTCACCGGCGTCAACTCGGCCAATGAAGCGGTTCGAGCAATGAAGGCAGGAGCCTACGACTATGTTCTCAAGCCTTTTGACTTCATCACCCTGCAGATGCAGCTCGCCAGAATCATCGATCACCAACAGCTGGCACAACAAGAAGCGAACGAACCCGACACCCGCTTTGAACAGCTGATCGGCCAAAGCCCATCCATGTACCAATTGTTTGAAGGAATCCGCCGCATCGCCCCGACCAACGCCACGGTGCTTATCCGCGGTGAAAGCGGTACCGGCAAAGAACTGGTTGCCGCCGCCATCCACAGTCGCAGCTCACGGCGCGACCAGCCCTTTGTCCCGGTCAACTGCGCCGCCCTCACCGAAAGTCTGATCAACAGCGCCCTTTTCGGTCACGAAAAGGGCGCCTTTACCGGAGCCGACAAGCGCAAGATCGGTTTTTTTGAACACGCCCACGGCGGCACCATTTTTCTCGATGAAATCGGTGACATCCCCCTGCAAACCCAGGTTGCGCTGTTGCGCGTGCTTGAACTCGGGACCTTTCAGCGGGTTGGCGGCACCGACACCATCCAGGTTGATACGCGCATCATCTGTGCCACCAACAAAAACCTCGAAACCGCCATCCGCGAAAAAACCTTCCGCGAGGATCTCTTTTATCGCCTCAACGTGGTCGCCCTGCACACCTCGCCGCTGCGCAACCGGGCCACCGACATACCCCTGCTGGCGATTCATTTTCTGCGTAACTCATGCGCAAAACACAACAAGCAGATCAACCTGATCGCTGCCGACACCCTTGAGCTGATCAGTTCTTATGCCTGGCCGGGCAATGTGCGTGAATTGAAAAATGCCATCGATCGCGCCGTGGTCTTCAGTAACGGCAACAAGCTGTTGCCCGAGCACCTGCCACCGGAACTGCTCCAGGCAGCCGGCGCCCGTCATGCCAAACCATCGGCACACCAAATGACCCTGGCTTCAACCAACCTGCCGGAAATTGAAGCAGCGGTTATCCGCAAGGTGCTCGAGGACAAAAACTGGAACCTCTCCCAGGCCGCCGAAGCCCTCGGCATCGCCCGCGGCACCCTCTACAGCAAAATCAAAAGTTACAACATCCAACGGTAGGGGCACGGCACGCCGTGCCCTTGGTGGTGACGACACCAACAACCCCGTAGGGGCGCGATTCATCGCGCCCTGGGTCACCCCGCCCTGACATCCCCGCCCCGATTGTCGTGACACATCCATCAAACCGGGCGCAATGAATTGCGCCCCTACGTTAGGTGCCATCATCCGTTCGTTCAAATCCGCCGCAACCAAACACATCAACCACCACCGTCAACTGTTGATATTTGCACAGTTACCCCGAAACCAGCGACACAACCCCATGTTCCGGCAGTCGGCACCCCTGACCGGCCCCCGCGGGGTGCCCAATATTGAACAAATGTCATCCGCCCGCACACACGGCGTCTTTGGATCCGCAATCACCCGTCGTTTTTTTTCGTCACCTATATTGCGCCGCCCGGAGGGGTGCAGATACATCATCCAGAATCCAGTCATTTCAGCTATGTACTTGATCAAACCAGGGCTGTAACCGCTTGCTCAACGCTAATCAGCCGATCGTAACACCATAAAATAATTGCTTTTTGGCACCATGTTTGCTTTAATTTTTGCCAACAGACGAACTGACTCTAAAGCAAAGAAGGGGGGCAACACAATGACCAGAATCATCATATCCGTCGAGCGCAAAGACGCCCCCGCCGAAAGCTTTTCCCTGCA
>JAHYIY010000040.1 GCA_019429255.1 Desulfuromonadales bacterium
TAAGTAAAAAGCGTCAAATGCGAGGCGCGCAAATTTCGAGGAATGAGGCGTACTTGAGTACGCCGCAGTGACGAGATAATTTGCAGCAACGAAGCAGTTGACGACTTTTTACGACGCCATCAAGATTGCGGCAAGGATGACCACTCATCGAGTGGAATTGTCAATAGTAGTGCGCGTCGAAGTGCAGTAAATGACTGCTGACCATGAGGTCGCAGTTGGCTGAAAACTGAGCTCGCTGTTACAGATGGTGAAAAAAAAGAGAAGATTCATTTGTATACATTGGCAAATGAGCGCTGGAGACCATTGAGTGGTTGAATGTCTTTCGGCAGTCTGAAGAGTGGTGGCTGAACGCGTAAATTCTCATTTCCCATACCCTATATTTTTTTTAAGCCCCCATGACACCCGCCATCATCAACAAAATTATCATTGTTTTCGGCATTGTTCTGCTGATTCTGCTGTTTAATGTGCTGCATCTGGATCACTATCTGACCCTGTCCTATCTCAAGGAATCACGGGAGCAGTTTGCCCTGCTCTATGCCGAGCGGACCACGCTGGTCATTGCCGTTTACATGTTGATCTATATCGTGGCCACCGCCCTGTCCCTGCCTGGCGCCGTGATCCTGACTCTGGCCGGCGGCGCCCTGTTCGGGCTGGTCACCGGCACAATCGTCATCTCTTTTGCCTCGACCATCGGGGCCACCCTGGCCTGCCTGGTCTCCCGTTTTCTGCTGCGGGACTGGGTGCAGAGAAGGTTTGGCGACAAACTGCAGCGGATCAATGAGGGCATGGAGCGGGAGGGTGGATTTTATCTCTTCACCCTGCGTCTGATCCCGGTCTTTCCCTTCTTTGTCATCAATCTGGCCATGGGGCTGACCCGAATCAAGATCTCCACCTATTACTGGGTCTCGCAGCTGGGCATGCTGCCGGCCACAATTGTGTTTGTGAATGCCGGCAAGGAGCTGGGAAAACTGGAATCCATGGCCGGGATCCTGTCGCCCGGGCTGATCTTCTCCTTTGTCCTGTTGGGTCTCTTTCCGATCACGGTCAAGAAGGTCGTGGCCAGACTGAAAAAATGATGGTGTAGCCTCTATCCAGCTTGGTCGCTGCTCGCTTACCTTTGCCCTCCCGTCTTGATTGAGAAATGGAATAGATGCAGGAAATAATAGCTCAATTTTGTGAGATTTCGTCTCTGCCCGTGGTCGAGCCTGTCGTGACGGTTTTAGGCAGTGGCAATATCAACGACACCTGGTTGGTGCGGACAGGAGGGTTCTCTTTTGTCCTGCAACGTCTGAACCGCCAGGTCTTTCCCCGGCCGCAACTGGTCATGGCCAATCTGGCTACCCTCTCCAGCCATCTTGAAGCCAAGGTCAACACCAGCGGCCAGCGCTGGGAAAACAGCATCCTTCTGTCCACCAGGGCGGGGACGCTGTTTCATGCCGATTCCCAGGGGGATATCTGGCGGGCGGTCACCTATATTGACCGGACCACCACCCACCAGACTATTGCCACCGCAGCCCAGGCCAGACAGGTGGGCTGGGCCCTGGGTCATTTTCATCTCCTGCTGGCAGACCTGCCGGCCAGGAATCTCCATGAGACCCTGCCCGGCTTTCATCTCCTGCCCTCCTATCTTGATCATTTTGACCGGGTGCGGAGTGGCGCTGCCATGAGGAGTGACCCTGATCTTCGCTTTTGTCTCGATTGCATCACCGCCAGCCGTGTGGGTGCTGATCTGCTGGAGCGGGCCCGGTATCAGGGGAGAACTAAAGTACAGACCATCCACGGTGATCCCAAGGCGGGCAATGTCCTCTTTGATGTGACCAGCGATCTGGCGGTGAGCCTTATCGATCTTGATACGGTGGGACCGGGTCTTATTCACTACGATATCGGCGATTGTCTCCGTTCCTGCTGTAACCTCTCAGGGGAGGTGGCAGCGGATCTCTCTCAGGTTTCATTTGATATGGATATGTGCCGGGAGGTGCTTGCGGGCTACTTTTCCGGGGCGGGAAATCTGCTCTCGGATGCTGACCGGGGGATGATTTTTCAGGCGGTTCGTCTGATCGCCTTCGAGCTGGGTCTCAGGTTTTTTACCGATTATCTGGCCGGCAACCGCTATTTCAAGGTGCTCCACCCAGAGGAAAATCTGCATCGGGCCCTGGTCCAGTTTCGTCTGGTGCAAAGTATCGAGCGCCAGAAAGAAGTAATTGAAAAGATATCTTTAAAATAGCTTAAAAAATAATCTGTAGTTATTCAGACTTGATCTGACATAATTTGGGAGAAAGATCCGAGCTAATCTGACACCTTGTTTTGATAGTCAGGAATAGTCGTAACTTTGCAGTGTTGCTTAAATGCTTAACCTTGCCACTGGCATTATTGAGAAGTCATACGGATGGTTTTATTTTAGTGTGATATTAGGGAGTCGAGTAGAACGGATGCTCCCGGCATCTCGGGAGGCCCTCTAAGAAAATTGGGGGGAACTATAGTATTTATGTATGGCGGGGTGCTATAAAGACCGGTAGTAACTATCCACCCTAATTTCATGCTCTGATAAAAAAAACAAACAAAATAGGATGCTATACAACATGTAGGTCGGGTTTCAACCCGACGCAGGACTTGCTATGATCCCCTGTTTTCTGGCTAAAGCCCGACCTGCCCAATTGTGCTGGATAGTTACAATTCGGTTAGCACAGGTGGTCAATTTTCGGTTGTCATTTATAATCGGGAATCTGAACAGAGCTGGTCGGAACTGCTGCTGCGGATAAAAGCACAAGGCCTCAGGCATCCACCTGAACTGGCAGTTGGTGATGGTGCTCTGGGTTTTTGGAAAGCGTTGCGGAAAGTGTTTCCGAAGACGGTACATCAACGTTGTTGGGTTCATCCGACCGCCAATGTTCTCAATAAACTCCCAAAGGCCGTCCAGCCCAAGGTCAAGCAAGCGTTACATGAAATCTGGATGGCACCGACCAAGAAAGATGCCTACAAGGCCTTTGATATTGCTATCTCAACGTATTCGGCAAAATATCCAAAGGCCATGGAATGTCTGGAAAAAGATAAAGATGAAATGCTGGCTTTTTATGATTTCCCCGCCATACATTGGCAGCATATACGCACCTCAAATCCAATTGAATCAACCTTTGCCACGGTAGGTTTGAGAACGGCTAAAACAAGAGGATGTGTTGCCCGGCATACGATCTTGTCAATGGTCTACAAGCTCGGCCAGAGTGCCCAGAAAAAATGGCGCAGGTTGAGGGGATTCAAATTGCTGGCTGAGGTAATAAGAGGAGTGCAGTTCAAGGATGGAGAACGGATTGACTCTTTAAAGGAAGGCGAAATCAACAGGGCTGTCGTTTGAGCATGATTCTCTCAAACACCAGACTTGACCATAACCCGTGTTTTTTGTTGCTCATCGCCTTTGCCTGGTTACCGGATGGCGGCATGATTGTATGGGTGCTGTTCCTGGGTTATGCGGCGGCACTTGCCTTTACTGAAGGCGCGGAACGAGCACTGCTGGGAGACTTTGCACCTGCAGAGCAAAAGGGTACGGTCTTCGGCCTCTATCATCTGTTGAGTGGCATCATGACCTTGCCCGGCGCCATACTCTTCGGAGCCGCCTGGCAATGGCTAGGGATGAGCAGCGCCTTTATGATGGCGGCGATACTGACGACAATGGCTGCTATAGCGCTACGGGTACTTGCAGTCGGGACTTCGAGGAGACATCCATGACAGGAGAGCTGAGACAATCCACCATATTCCCGCGTGGCGATGCTCGTATCGGCCTAGCCATGGGAAGCGGGTCGGCGCGCGGCCTGGCGCACCTGGGTGTGATTCGCGCCCTGGAGGAGGCCGGTATTCGGGTTGATTTCGTCGCCGGTACCAGCATCGGGGCCTTGATCGGTGCGATCTATGCCGCTGGCAAGCTGAACGAACTGGAAACGACTTTTCAGGATTTCGACTGGAAGAAAATCGCCTCCTTTTTCGACGTCGTCTTCCCGAGGTCAGGGCTGATTGACGGCGCCAAAGTGAGTGAACTGGTGCGTGCCCATATCCGGGCCGATACCATTGAGGCGCTGCCGATTCCGTTTTGTGCCGTAGCTACGGATATCCAGACCGGCGAGGAGGTTGCCATCCGGCAGGGGGATGTCATCGAGGCGGTACGCGCCAGTATCTCCGTGCCTGGCATCTTCACTCCGGTGCGCAGCAACGGCCGCATCCTGGCCGACGGCGGCCTCACCAACCCGGTACCGGTGAGCGTCGTCCGCGCTATGGGCGCCGATATTGTGATCGCGGTGGATCTCAACCACGACATTATCGCCGGCAAGAACCTTAAGACGCGTCGGCTGAATATGTCGGCCACCCAATTCCCGGCTGAGACTGGCGTGTTTAGCCATTGGGTGGACGACTACCGCCAGTCGATGCAAGAACTTAAGGCCAAACTGATCGCCCTTGAAGCGCCGGGTGCGGCGCAGTTTTCACGCTGGTTTTCGTCCGGTGAACCGCTGCCCAACATCTTTGAAGTGCTGCTGGCCTCGATCAACATCATAGAAACCCGCATTACTCAATCCCGTCTGGACACCGACCGACCTGATATCCTCATCCAGCCACCGCTGGGGCACATCCGCTTTCTCGATTTCGGCCGTGCCGCGGAGATTATCGAGATCGGTTATGAGAGCGTGCGAGGGAAAATAGATGTTATACAAAAAAAATTGCAGGAGCTATGATGATTAAGAGGGATTGGGCAATACCATCCAATCCTTTTACGACAACCAAATCCACAGAGGAGAAGGCAATGAGCGAGCACACAACACAGAAAAATCAGAACCGAAAAGCAGAAGATGAAGCCCGTGCCGCAGTGGAAGACGGAGAAAACATCCATGAAACCGTCCGGGGTATCACCTTGGAGGCTCTGAGCGCGGGCCATCTTGATATGCAAAGGATACGGGAGGTCGTCCAGTCGGTGCTGCGGGGCTCAAGCCTTGGCGCACAAGAGAAGGGCGTCAAAGCCGAACAGGCTTTGCGGGAGGCGATGGCTGGTGTGGACGAGGCACTGGCGAAGTCGGCGGAGGCTTCCAGGTTGGCCATCGAGGAGGCTGCCGGTCACATCAAGGAGTTCGGCTCCCAGGATCTCAAGCGAGGGATTGATGATCTGGGCGCGCTGGAAGACATGTTTCTGGATACCGTCAAAAATATTGCCCGGTCCTCTGAGGGTGTGGTGAAGGACGTACTGGGCAACCTGGCACAGCACGCCCGCAACGCCGGCACCTCAGTGGGTTCGGCGGCGAAAGATGCGGGGGAGACGCTGACCGGGCAGTTGGAAAAAAATATGCGCGAAGGAGTCAGTACTGGCGTCGATACGGCCAGGCTGGTGGGAACAAAGATCTCCCTCGCCGCCGCCGGGTTTCTCGAGGGGATTGCCGAGACGCTCAAGAAAACCGGCAGCAACAAAAAGGAACAGTAATGCCCTCCGTTTTCTGGGAAACTCTGAGCACTGTCCATGACCTGGGGCGGCTTCACGCTATCGCCTCGATTCTGATCCGATATGGCTTCAGCGATATGGTACGCCGGTTGGGGATGGCCAATGTTCTGGAGCGTGGCGGCAAGATGCTGCACTGGCAGGAGGCCGGTGAACTGGCACGCTTGGAGCCGCCCGCGCGAGTGCGGCGGGCGCTGGAGGAAATGGGACCGACCTTTATCAAGCTGGGCCAGATCCTCGCCACCCGCATGGATCTGTTTTCCCCGGAGTGGATTGCTGAATTCGAGAAAATGCAGGATCGGGCGCCGGCAGTGCCATTTACGGAGATCAGGCAGCAGCTGCTGGAGGATCTAGGCGCCGCGCCGGAAGAGGTGTTCGCCGAGCTTGTTCCCGAGCCGCTGGCTGCGGGTTCCATCGCCCAGGTCCACCGAGCCCGGTTGCGGAATGGAGAGGATGTTATTATCAAGGTGCGGCGTCCCGGCATCCGGCCGATCGTCGAAGCCGATCTACGGCTCCTGCAGCGCCTGGCGAAAATCGTCGAAGCGGAGTCCCCGGAGATGTCAAGGTTCAGACCGCGCGAGGTGGTGCGCCAGTTCACCCTATCCCTGCGGCGCGAACTGAACCTAGCCATGGAGTGCCGCAATTCGGAGCGGATTGGTCGTAATTTCAGCGACAACTCAGAAATCGTTATCCCCAAGGTGTATTGGAAATGGACCGGCGAACGAATGAATGTCCAGGAAGCGGTCAACGGCATCCCCGGCCGCGATCTTGAAGCCGTGGAGCAGGCTGGGCTGGACCGGAAAATCCTGGCCAGACGTGGTGCCAGGGCCGTGTTGAAGATGATCCTGGAAGATGGTTTTTTTCACGCCGACCCACATCAGGGCAATATATTTTATCTGTTGGAAAACCGCATCGCCATCATCGACTTCGGGATGGTCGGCCGCCTGTCCGCCGATCGACGTAGGCAGGTCGTGGACCTGCTCCATGGCCTGGTGGAAAGAGAATCCGACCGCGTGGTTGAGGTACTTCTCGATTGGGCAGGAGCAGCCAACATCGATCAGGACAGTCTGAGACTGGAAATTGACGGCCTCGTGGATCAGTACCACGGTGTGCCCCTGAAAGAACTCAATATAAGCACTATACTATCCGATCTGACCACCTTGCTTCGTGACTATCATCTCGCCTTGCCGCCGGATCTGACACTCATGACTAAATCACTGATTACTCTGGAAGGGATGGGCCGCCAGCTTGACCCTGATTTCGACATGGTGACCGAGTTCTCACCCTTCCTGCGCCGGGCGCTCCTGGCTCGTTCTGCTCCTGATGCCCTTGTCAAAAAAGGATGGCAAGCGGTTACCGATGGCCTTGATATTCTCACCGGTCTCCCTCAGGATCTGCGCCATCTCTTACGCTCCGCTCGGAGTGGTAAACTTCAGGTGCACGTTGATGTGACACGCTTGGAACGTTTCGGCCACCAACTAGACCGTGCCACCAGTCGCCTGACCATGGGTGTGGTAATCGCTGCCCTGATAATTGGTTCGTCCATCGTTATGACCGTCGACCGAGGCCCCGTATGTTTTGGTTTCCCTCTGCTCGGGCTGCTGGGGTTTCTCAGCGCGGCGGTGGCCGGCGTTTGGCTGCTCATCTCCATCCGCCGCAGCGGAAAAAGCTCACGAGAGTGAGAAGTTGGATTAATGTTATAGCAAAGGCAAAGGACATTCAGCATCCTGTCTCGAACCGCTGTAGCCAGTAGTTCGAGTTGACTAATCAAAATATGAGAAACTACATGAATGCTTCAATTAAGAAAATACTGATACCGATTGTTGTGACGGTAGTCATTGTTGCGGCGGGGTTTTTAATCTGGACATCCATGCGGGTTACAGGTCCAGGAGAGGGGTTCGTCAGCGGTAACGGCCGCCTCGAAGCCACCGAAATCGACATTTCCACCAAACTAAGCGGACGCGTGGTCGATATCTTTGCCAATGAAGGAGACTTCGTGCAGTCTGGCCAGATAGTTGTGCAGATGCAGATCGACGTGCTCAATGCCCAGCGCGACGAGGCACGTGCCCAGCAACAGCAGGCTATCAATGCCGTCTCAAGCGCTGAGGCCCAGGTGGCCGTGCGAGAAAGCGATCTGGCTGCTGCCCAGGCCCTGGTAGTACAACGTGAAAGTGAACTGGATAATGCGAAACGGCGCTTGGCGCGAACGCAGGTTCTTTCACGTGAAAAGGCGGTGTCCATCCAGCAGCTTGACGATGATCGAGCTATCGCGCGCAGCGCCGAAGCTTCCCTGACGGCGGCCAAGGCACAGGTGTCGGCAGCCTTGGCCGCCATCACAGCGGCCAGGGCGCAGGTATCAGGTGCCCGGTCCGCAGTCACAGCCGCCGACGCGACCATCGCGCGTATCGAGGTTGATATTGCCGACAACCAGCTCAAGGCGCCACGTGACGGTCGGGTGCAGTATCGCGTCGCCCAGCCCGGTGAGGTCCTCGGCGGCGGGGGTAAGGTTCTCAACATGGTGGACCTGAGCGATGTCTATATGACTTTCTTCCTGCCGGAAACAGTGGCCGGCAAAGTGGCCTTAGGCAGCGAAGTACGCCTCGTACTCGATGCCGCACCCAGCTATGTTATCCCGGCCAAGGTTTCCTTTGTGTCCAGTGTCGCCCAATTCACACCAAAGACGGTGGAGACTGCCAGCGAGCGGCAGAAACTCATGTTCCGGGTGAAAGCCCGCATTGACCCGGAACTGCTCAAGCAGCATTTGAAACAGATTAAGACTGGACTGCCCGGGGTCGCCTGGCTCAAACTGGACCCGCAGGCAGTGTGGCCGGAAACCCTCTCGGTGAAGGTTCCTGAATGACGCTCGCAAACCCTGGCGATACATCAGTCGCACGCCTTGCCGGCATCAGCCTTCGCTACGGCAAGACTCTGGCGCTGGAGGCGATCGATCTGGAGATACCGGCTGGCCGTATGGTGGGCCTGATCGGCCCTGACGGCGTCGGCAAGTCCAGCCTGCTGGCGTTGATTTCCGGGGCGCGCATGGTGCAGCAGGGACAAGTGGAGGTGCTGGGCGGTGACATGCGTGCGGCACGCCACCGCCACCGGGTCTGCCCCGCCATTGCTTACATGCCGCAGGGCTTGGGCAAGAATCTTTATCCGGCCTTGTCGGTCGAGGACAACCTGCGGTTTTTCGGCCGCCTGTTCGGCCACAATGCGCTTGAGCGCAGACGGCGCATCGATGAGCTGACGAAAGCGACGGGCCTCCATGCTTTCCTCGATCGTCCGGCAGGCAAACTGTCCGGCGGCATGAAGCAGAAACTGGGACTGTGCTGCGCACTGATCCACGACCCGGATATGCTGATTCTCGATGAGCCCACCACCGGCGTCGATCCGCTGGCGCGCACTCAGTTCTGGTCGATGATTGACCGTATCCGGAAAGCACGGCCGGGCATGAGCGTGATGGTGGCCACCGCCTACATGGAGGAGGCCGAGCGCTTCGACTGGCTGGTGGCGATGGACGCGGGCCGGATTCTCGCCACAGGGTCACCCAAGGAACTGCACGAACGCACCGGCACGGCGACGCTGGAGGCGGCCTTCATCGCGCTGCTGCCGGAAGAAAAAAAACGCGGCCATCGGGCAGTCGTGGTGCCGCCGTTTGCCGACGGCGAGGATGTTGCCATCGAAGCGCGCGGCCTGACCATGCGCTTCGGCGACTTCACGGCGGTCGATCACGTCAACTTCCGCATCCTGCGGGGTGAGATTTTCGGCTTCCTCGGCTCCAACGGTAGTGGCAAGACCACCACCATGAAAATGCTTACCGGTCTCTTGCCGCCGTCTGAGGGCGAAGCCTGGCTGTTCGGGCAGAAAGTGGACGCGCGTGACATCGCCACGCGGCGGCGTGTCGGCTATATGTCGCAGGCGTTTTCGCTGTACTCCGAACTCAGCGTCGAGCAAAACCTGGTACTGCATGCGCGTCTGTTCAGCGTACCGGAATCGGCGATCCCGTCGCGGGTAAGCGAACTGTTGGCTCGTTTTGGGCTGGACGGCGTGCCCGATGCCATGCCCGACCAATTGCCGCTCGGCATGCGCCAGCGCCTGTCGCTGGCGGTAGCGCTGGTGCATGCGCCGGAACTGCTGATCCTGGACGAACCGACCTCGGGTGTCGATCCGGTGGCACGCGATGCGTTCTGGCAGTTCCTTGTCGACCTGTCGCGCACCGACAAGGTGACGATCTTCATCTCGACCCACTTCATGAACGAGGCCGAGCGCTGCGACCGTATTTCATTGATGCATGACGGGCGGGTACTGGCCAGTGATGCGCCAGGAGAGATTGTCAAAAAGCGTGGAGCTAAAACCCTGGAAGAAGCCTTTATCGCCTATTTGCTGGACGCAGATCCGGTCGATGCAGAGGCGAACGTTGAGACCACAACCCAGGTGCCTGTTTCGCCTATTTCTGCCGCAGATCTAGCCATGCCGAAGCAACCGCATGTGCGACACCACGGCTTCAGTTTCGCGCGCGCCTTCAGTTACACCCTGCGCGAGACGCTGGAACTGCGGCGTGACCCGGTACGCCTGGTGATGGCGCTATTCGGCAGCCTGATCCTGATGCTCATCATGGGTTACGGCATTACCATGGATGTAAATGATCTCAGCTACGCCGTGCTGGACCGCGACCAGACCACGCTCAGCCAGAACTATGCCTTGAACCTCTCCGGTTCACGTTATTTCGTCGAGCGACCACCGCTCACCGACTATGCCGACCTCGACCGGCGCATGCGCAGCGGTGAACTGTCGCTGGCCATCGAAATACCGACCGGTTTCGGCCGCGATGTGCAGCGTGGAACCCCGGTACAGATCGGCGCCTGGATCGACGGCGCCATGCCGCAGCGGGCCGAAACAGTGCAGGGCTATGTGCAGGGCATGCACCAGAGCTGGCTGATTGAGACCGCGAAAACCCGCTTCGGCCAGGACATTTCGGTCGGTGCTGCCAGCATCGAGACACGCTTTCGCTACAACCCGGATGTGAAGAGCCTCCCCGCCATGGTGCCGGCGGTGATTCCCATGCTGCTGTTGATGATCCCGGCCATGCTCAGCGCGCTGTCGGTAGTGCGCGAAAAGGAGTTGGGCTCCATCATCAACCTCTATGTCACCCCTGTGACCCGCAGCGAATTCCTGATCGGCAAGCAACTGCCCTACATCGTGCTGGCCATGCTCAATTTTCTGCTGATGAGCTTGCTGGCCGTGACCCTGTTCGACGTACCGGTCAAAGGCAGCTTTATGACCCTCCTGCTGGCGACACTGATCTATGTCATCTTCTCCACCGGATTCGGTCTGTTCGCCTCCACCTTCACCCGCAGCCAGATCGCGGCGATGTTTTTTGCCATGATCGGTACCATGCTGCCGGCTATCCAGTTTGCCGGCATGATCAACCCGGTCTCGTCGCTCGAAGGTGTCGGCAAAATGATTGGTAAAATTTACCCCGCCACGCACTACATCACCATCAGTCGCGGCGTATTCAGCAAAGCGCTAGGGTTTGCCGACCTGCAAGCCTCCTTCGTACCGATGCTGCTGGCAGCCCTGGTCATACTCGGCCTGTCGATCGCCCTATTGAAAAAGCAGGAGAAATAAACATGAGTCGAGCGTCCAACATCTACCGCCTGGGCATCAAGGAGCTGTGGAGCCTGGTGCGTGACCCGATCATGCTGGTGTTGATCGCCTACAGCTTCACCTTTCAGGTCTACATCGCCGCAACCGCAATGCCGGAAGGGCTTAGCAAGGTACCGATAGCGATCGTCGACGAGGACGACTCACCCCTCTCGGCGCGCATCACCTCGGCCCTGCATCCGCCGCAATTCATGCCGCCACAGCGGGTGAGCCTGACCGAGGTCGATGCCGGCCTGGATGCGGGACTCTATACCTTTTCACTTAATATCCCGCCGAACTTCCAGCGCGACGTACTGGCTGGGCGCGCTCCCGCCATCCAGCTCAACGTGGATGCCACGCGCATGAGCCAGGCCTTTACCGGCAGCGGCTACATCGAGCAGATCGTGATGGGCGAAATCAATGAATTCGTCCAACGCTATCGCGGCAGTGCCGCGCCGCCGGTGGATCTGGCCTTACGGGTGCGATTCAACCCGGCCCTGACACGGGCCTGGTTCGGCTCGCTGATGGAGATCATCAACAACGTCACCATGCTGTCCATCGTTCTGGCGGGTGCGGCACTGATCCGCGAGCGCGAACACGGGACTATCGAACACCTGCTGGTGATGCCCGTCACGCCCTGCGAGATCATGCTGGGCAAGATCTGGTCCATGGGGCTGGTGGTTTTGCTGGCAACATCATTTTCGCTGCAATTTATCGTGCAGGGAGCACTCAATGTACCGATCGAGGGCTCGGTGGCCCTGTTTCTGGCCGTCGCCACCCTGCACCTTTTTGTCACCACGTCGATGGGTATATTCATGGCAACGCTGGCACGCAACATGCCGCAGTTCGGTTTATTGATAATATTGGTACTGCTTCCGATGCAGATGCTCTCGGGTGGCTCGACGCCACGCGAGAGCATGCCGGTGCTGGCGCAAAACATGATGGAGGTCGCACCCACCACGCATTTCGTCTCCGCCGCCCAGGCCATCCTCTACCGGGGTGCAGGTTTCGATGTGGTCTGGCCGCAAATTCTCGCGCTCACTGTCATCGGTCTGGTGTTCTTCATCGCCGCCCTGATTCATTTCCGCAAGAGCATCAGCCAGATGGCCTAATAATGCGATTGGATGACTATAAGAATAGTTTGTACCCCTTCCTGCGAGGGTTCTTCAGCGCGGCAATAGCCGGCGTCTGGCTGCTCATCTCCATCCGCCGCAGCGGAAAAAATATCGGATAATAAAAACTGGAGGAGTAACTTTATGACAAAGCAAACGCAAAGGACAATCGGCATTCTTCTGGTGATCGTATTGGCCGGATCGGCAATAGTCGCCTGCTGGATATGGGGGCGGCAGGAACCCTTTCCTGATGGACTGATCCTGACAAACGGTCGCATCGAGGGCGACCACTACACCGTTGCTTGCAAGGTTGCCGGCCGCATTGTTCAATTATTGGCCCGTGAAGGTGATCCGGTAAAGAAAGATCAGGTTTTACTCAGGCTGGAAGATGTTCAAGTAAAGGCCAAAGTCCAACAGGCGCAGGCGGCAGTGAATGCTTCAAAAGCACAACTCGCGGCAACACGAATCGACTTGAGCACGTTGAAGAAAACGGTCCCGCTCAAGATAACAAGCGCTAAGGCGGCGGTGGATCATGCAAAAGCCGTTTTGTCGGCAACAACGGTGAAACTGGAGCAGGCTGAGCGGGATGCCCTGCGCAATAGAACCTTGGCCGAGACACATGCCGTTTCCAGGCAAGCAAGTGAACTTACAGATCTTGCCCTCAGAGTCGTTAAAGAGGAGCAGGTTGTGGCCCAGGCTGCATTAACCCAGACACAGAAGCAGTTGGCCGAGGCTGAATTGGGTTGGGATCAGATCAAGTCCAGGGAAAGCCAGGTATCCGCCATGGAGGCGCTGTTGGAACAGGCAAAGGCTGCTCTGGACGAGGCGCAAAGCATACTGGACGACCTTACCATCTATGCCCCGGCAACAGGAATGATTACCACCCGGATAGTTGATATCGGCGAGGTTATCGTGGCCGGTCGCCCCATGTTCGATATCGTTGATCTTGACCGGCTCTACCTCAAGTGTTATGTCCCTGAAAACCAGATCGGTAAACTGCGACTGGGGTTGCCCGCCCGGATCTATACCGATGCCTTTCCGGATAATCCTTTTTCAGCCAGCGTACGCTATATCGCCTCTACGGCCGAATTTACCCCAAAAGAAGTCCAGACCCCTGATGAACGGGTCAAACTGGTCTACGCGGTCAAGCTCTACCTGGATGCAAACCCGGAACATCGTCTAACGCCGGGATTGCCTGCTGATGCCGTGATCCGCTGGATGGAGGAGACGCCGTGGGCCAAACCTCGCTGGTAAACGACGATCCCCCTGTGGTGCGGGTGCGTGAGTTCGTCAAACGCTATCGCAAGCTAAAGGCTGCTGATGGCGTCAGCCTCGATATTCGGTGCGGCGAGATCTACGGCCTGATTGGCCCTGACGGCGCGGGTAAAAGCAGCCTGATGAAGGCTATCGCCGGCGTACTTTCCTTCGAAGGTGGCAGCATTGAGGTCTTCGGTCAAACCATCGACTCCGAAGCTGCAGCGGAGAAGGTCAAGGGCCGTCTCGGCTTCATGCCGCAGGGGTTGGGACTCAATCTCTACCCCGAATTGTCGGTAGAGGAAAACATTGATTTCTTTGCCGAGTTGCGAGAGGTGACGCCCGTATTGCTTGCCGAACGCAAGCGCAAATTGCTGGCCATGACGCGACTGGACAGGTTCCTCGATCGTCCCATGAAGCTGCTTTCCGGCGGCATGAAGCAGAAACTCGGTCTGGTCTGCACCTTGATCCACGAGCCTGATCTGATTATCCTCGATGAACCGACCACCGGCGTGGACCCGGTCTCGCGCCGGGATTTCTGGACCATCCTCACCCAGCTCTTGCGTGAGCGGGATGTGACTGCCCTGGTTTCCACCGCCTACATGGATGAAGCGGAGCGTTTTCAGCGTCTGTCTCTGATGTTCGGCGGCCTGGTGGTGGCCAAAGGCGCGCCGGAGGTGATCCTGCACGATGTGCCGGGTACCTTGGTCGAGCTGACCATCGCAGCCCAGGTCGATGCCTTGGTGCGCCTCGAAAAACGTTTCACACAAGTCGAAGCAGTGGGTTCGAAAATCAAGGTGTTCGTGCCCGACGTTACGCCCCAAGCGGCCAGTGCGCAAATCCAGGAGTTGTTGACTGGGATTAAAATCGAGCAAATCCAGGTGGAAAAGCCCCGCTTGGAAGACGCCTTCATAGCCCTATTGCACCGGCACCATCTGTCCGGAAAAGAAGAGGATTCGCCAGCTGAAATGGTCTGGCGCGATGGCGTTCCGCCCCGGGGAGATGGCATCGCCATCGTGGCACGGGAACTGATCTGTGATTTTGACCACTTTCGCGCCGTGGACCGGGTCAGCTTTGAAGTGCGGCAGGGCGAGATCTTTGGTCTCCTTGGCGCCAACGGCGCCGGCAAGACCACGGTGATCAAGATGCTCACCGGCATCCGGCCGCCCACCGGCGGTGCAGGCACCGTGGCTGGTGCAGATATGCGCCGTGCAAGCCAGTCCGTCAAGGAACGGATCGGCTACATGTCGCAGGCGTTTTCGCTGTATCAGGATATGACGGTACAAGAGAATCTGCGCCTGTTTGCACGTATCTATGGCGTGCCGGGCAGGCAGATTTCCGAGAGGATTGATCGTGTGATTCAGCTTGCGGGACTTGGCCCTGTATGTACCCAACTGGCCGGCAAGTTGCCGATGGGCATCCGCCAGCGCCTGGCGCTGGCCTGCGCTCTGGTGCATGGTCCGCTGGTGCTGTTCCTCGATGAGCCAACCTCTGGCGTGGATCCCATCGGCCGACGCCGCTTCTGGAAAATTCTGGTGCATCTGGCACGGGTTGAGCATGTGGCCATCCTGCTCACCACCCATTACATGAGTGAGGCCGAGCATTGCGATCGTCTGGCATTGATGCATGCCGGGAAAGTCATTGCCGACGATACCCCTGCCGCCCTGAAGACCGCTCTGGAACAAGAAGCCGGGCAGGTGCTCGACCTTGCCGCCGAGCCTGTGTTGTCGGCACTTGAGGCGCTGGAGCAGGCAGGATTTACCGATGCCGCACTGTTCGGCAGGCGCATCCATTTGTTGGTCAAGGATGTGGATGAAGCCACAGCACGCATCCGCGCATGGCTCAGTGAACGGGATATTCGCCTGCTGGACATCACGCCGCGTGCGCCGAGCCTGGAGGACGTGTTTGTCTATCGCATTCTGCAACAGGAACGGCAGGAGGCCACCCTATGAATAGCCGCCGCATTTTCGCCGTCGCTTACAAAGAATGGCGGGAGATCGTGCGCGATCGCCTATTCCTGTCCCTGGCCTTCGTGGTGCCGGTCTCGCTTATGCTCATTTTCGGCTATGGCATCAACCTCGATGTGGAGCACATCCCTTTCGCGGTGGTTGATCACGACAAGAGTGCCCTGAGCCGCGATTATCTCCACCGCTATATCGACTCCCGCTACTTTGCCTATCAGGGCGATCTGGCCAGCGAACGTGAGATTGGACCCTTGCTCGCCGACAGCCGAATCCGGCTCGCCATCATCATCCCGCCGCGGTTCGAGGAAAATCTGATGGCTGGCCGCTCGGTAGCCATACAGACCCTGATCGACGGCACCTTCACTTTCCGCACTTCCAGCAGCAAGGGTTATGTCATTGCCATCAATGCGGCCTTCAACAGCGAATTGCTGGGTAATTATATTTCGCAGCGGTTGGGGATACCGCTGGAAACGGCACGAGAAATGGCACAACCCGTAACGGCCGAGCTCCGTTACATGTACAACCAGGAAATCAAGAGTGTCTGGTCCATCGCGACCGTGCTGATGATGTTCGTGCTGATGATCACGCCCCCGTTTTTGACGGCCCTGGGGGTGGTGCGCGAAAAGGAAAACGGCTCCATCTACAACATCTATGCCTCGACCGTAACGCGCGGCGAGTTTCTCATCGGTAAGCTCGCGCCCTATGTGGGCATATCCATCCTCAACATCCTGATCCTGTGGCTGATGGTTGCCCGACTCTTCGGCGCCCCCTTCAAGGGTGACCCCCTGTTCTTTTTTCTCGCGTCGGTAATCTATGTGATTTGCACCACCGGTATCGGACTCTTGGTGTCGCTTTTAGTGCGCACCCAGGTGGCAGCGATGATGATGACCGTCGTCGTCACCGTTGTCCCTTCAGTGCTTTACTCGGGACTTTTGGTGCCGATCGCCTCAATGGATCCTGCTGGACAGTTCGAGGCCCATCTGTTCCCTGCCATGTATTACACCGATATCATTCTCGGCAGTTTTCTTAAGGGCGTTGGCATGGAGCAGTTGTGGGGCAAGGTGCTGGCACTCCTGATCTACGCCATCGTGTTGTGGACGGCGAGCTTTCTCATGTTTCACAAGAGGCCGAAATCATGAACAGCGATTGGTATATTCTGCGTACACGTCTCGGCTCTTGGTTTTCGCGCCTTATGGCGATGACGGCCAAGGAGCTGATCCAGTTCGGGCGCGACACACTGCTGCTGTTCGCCATCGTCTATCTTTTTGTCTTCGACACCTATATGGCGGGTAATATCACCATGCAGTTGAACAAGGCCGTCGTAGTGGTGCATGATGCCGACCATAGCGCCGCATCGCGTGAGCTTATTTATCGCTTTCGCCAACCTTACTTCAAGCTGGGCGGCGAGGTGTTGGATAACCATGCCGGGCAGCGTCTGCTGGATCAAGGGAGGGCTCTGGTCGTGCTCGACATCCCGCCCGATTTTGCACACGACATCAAAAAAGGAACGTCGGTTGACGTGCAGGTCCAGGTGGATGCCAGCAATGCCGTGCTGGGCTTTCTCGCCTCCAGTTACACCGCACAGATTATCGGTCAGTATGGTTTCGATCAGGCTCTGACCAGCTTGGGCATCGATGAGCGGGCACTGGAGAACGTGCCCATGGTGCGCAACGAGTACCGCGTTTGGTACAACCCGAACCAAAAGGACACCTGGTTCATGCCCATATCCGAACTTCTTGTCGTGATCACCATCATGGGCATCATGCTGCCAGCCGCCGCTGCAGTACGTGAAAAAGAGCGCGGCACCATTGAGCAATTGCTGGTATCTCCCTTGACTCCGATCCAGATCCTGCTGTCCAAGGTTATTGCCATGACCGTGGTGATCCTACTAGGTACTGCTATGAGCCTGTTCTTCGTGCTGCACGGGGTATTCGCCGTGCCTATGAAAGGTAGTCTCATACTTTTCTTTGCAGTGACCACGATCTACAGTTTCACTACGGCAGGGCTGGGCCTCTATATCGCCACTCTGAGCCGTAACCTAGCTCAGGCTGCCCTGCTCGCGATTCTCGTGTTGATGCCAATGATTTTTCTTTCAGGTGCATGGACTCCACCGGAGGCCATGCCGATGGGACTACGTCAAGCCATGTATATCTCGCCGCTCTTTTACTTTATCGAAATGGGCTACGCGATACTACTCAAGGGCGCTGGACTAGACATCCTGTGGGACTCGCTGCTGGGTTTGGCCTTGCTTGGGGGGCTGATCTTTGGATTTGGAGTATGGCGGTTTCGTCGGCAGTTTAAATGAAAACGAAATGTTGAGGATATAAAGAGGGCCTACACTGTAGATATCTTGTTAGCTGGTGTCTGTCCGTGCGGAGATAAATATTTGATTTAATGAGGCAAAATCGCCTTTTTGGGGTGTCGTTTTTTGTGATTTAGAGTAAGAGTAATTGTGTAACCTATCAAAATTACGCAATTAACCACTTTCTGGAGTTACAAAAACGATGCGAAAAGTACGCAATCAGCAGCTTCCTCTTCCAGAGGCTACCCCTGACCACCCCAAGGCGAAAGAGTTGGCAAAGATCAGTGAAATACTTGACAGTAACAGTAGCATATACAACTTGTGTCTTACAAGATCTTGAGAATCCATGTTCCAATGATGACAATGAAAGCGGTGCCAAGGGGATGAGTGCTGAACAGGTACTGCGAGCTGCAATCATCAAGAAAATCGAAGGTTGCAGCTATCGAGAACTCGAATTTCATCTGGCAGATTCCCGCGCCTATGGTCAGTTTTGTAAAATAAAGTTTGGAAAAGTATTTAAGAAATCAGCCTTGCAGAGAGGAATTAAGGCCATCTCTGAAGAAACATGGGAACAGATCAACAGGGTGCGGATTGGCTATGCCCAAGACCAGGATATTGAGAAAGGGCGTAAAGTGAGAGTAGATTGCACAGTAGTAGAATCAAATATCCATGCTCCCTATGATTCCGAATTGCTTTTTGATTCAACCCGTGTTCTTGCCCGGATCATGTCTGAGATAACATCAGAGTTACCCGGCTTTGTTTTCTCCTTTACCGACCATAGGCGGCGGGCCAAACGGAGGAATCTTGACATTATGAATGCCAAGAATGTTGAAGCCAGAAGGAAGCCCTATAAGGATCTTATAGAGGTCACAGAAAAGACCATCGGCTATGCCGAGAAAGGACTGCGGAGCTTAAGGGCACATATAGCGGGGCGACTCTGGAGGGATACGCCGTCAAGGCCAAGGTTATTGAACAGTTAACACAATACTTACCCCTTGCCCGTCAGGTCGTATGTCAAAGCCGGCGTAGAGTTTTTGAGGGAGAGTCTGTGCCGGCCCAGGAAAAGATCGTCTCAATCTTCGAGCACCATACAGATATTATTCGTAAAGACCGCCGCGACACCTATTATGGCCACAAGATTTGTCTTGCTGGTGGCTCTTCAAACCTGATTCTTGACGGTGTTGTTCTTGATGGCAATCCGGCTGACTCAGAGTTGACAAAGGTGATGCTGGCGCGGCAGGATGAGATTTATGGCCGTTATCCTCTGAAGGTTGCCCTTGACGGAGGATTTGCCTCTCATGTAAACCTGGAAACGGCCAAGAGCAACGGTATCAAGGATGTCTGTTTTTCCAAAGGACGAGGCCTTACAGAGGAAGATATGTGTCGCAGCAAACGGGTCTATAGAATGTTATGGAAATTTCGTGCAGGGATAGAGTCTGGCATACTCTGGTTAAAGCGTAGCTTCGGTCTGAGCCGGTGCAGCTGGAAAGGGCTTGAATCATTTAAAAGTTATGTGTGGGCATCTATTGTTTCAGCAAATTTGCTGACAATAGCCCGGCGACATCTATCCTAACACAGGGGGAAACATCGGCAATGACCGGCCGCAGGAAGCCGTACTCCCGCACAAAGCGATCATCGTATTCCGTCAGAAAAGCCGGAAAATGTTCGTCCAGCAGTCGCCACAACGGGGAGGCTTTCGACTTCCGCGGGTGATAAACCGCCGCCGTGTCCGTCCAGTGCATGCAAGACCTCTTGCCGGTTGCTCGCTTTGCCTCTCTGGACCTCTTCGGTTGTCAGGATGGAATTCTTGATAATGCCGCCATCCTCTGCCCAAAAAAATTATGGCCAGAGGTTGGCGGTGTGGGTACAAAGGGCGGGGACCGGGAACAGGGTGACGAAGGTGGTCTACCTTGCGCTTACCACCCGGCCGCGCTGAAATTTCTGGTTCGGAGCTCACACCGCCTTCCGCATCTTCCTTCCGGACCTTTCGCTTGACTGATTCAAAATCAATCACTATTATTATAAATAAATCAAAATTGCCGAGGCTCTTGCAAAATGAGATCGAGATAACCTGAACGATCCGGTTTCTCGTTGTTGGGATGACATCTGGCCCGGCAAAAGGCAAGCGATCACGGGGGCCACAAGCCCGTTTTCATTTTGCAAGAGGCTCCACCATGAAGGAGGTCCCAGATGGCCCAGACAGTAACAACCAAAGTGCTGACCGCCCATGTCCCGCTTCCGCTGGCCGAGAAGGTCGATCAGATGGCTGAACGGCTGGAGCGCTCGCGCGGCTGGATCATGAAGCAGGCGCTGGCAGCCTGGCTTGATCAGGAGGAGGAACGCGAGCGGCTGACCCGCGAGGCCCTCGCCGACGTGGAGGCCGGCCGCATTATCGACCACCAGGCCGTGCAGGCGTGGGCGGATAGCCTGGCCACCGACACACCGCTGCCGGTGCCTCGCTGATGCAACTGAAATGGACCAGCAAGGCGCTTGCCGACTTGGCGCGTTTGTACGAATTTCCGACCCCGGTGAACAAGCCGGAGGCCGGGCGGGCGATACAGGCGCTGACCCAGGCCCCGGCCATTCTGCTGACCAATCCGCGCCTCGGCGAACAGCTTTTCGAATTCGAGCCGCACGAGGTTCGGCGCCTGCTCGTCGGCCACTACGAGATGCGCTACGAAATTCAGGACTCGATCATCTATATACTGCGGCTGTGGCACACGCGAGAGGATCGCTGACATAGCGTTGCCGGGGACACCCGCATGATCCATCCGGCCGTGCCCGGGAGAGTTCCTCGGCGTATGGTTGGCCGGAATCACTGGAATACACACTTGCCTCGTGAGGCCGGTGCCCGCTTACAGCCCATCCCCCGCTATTTAATCGAAACGAGTTCCCGGACCGTGCCGACCCCGCTGGCGGCCAGAAACGGCAGCAGGCGCTGGAAGAGCTGAGCGGTGACCCAGGCGTCGGCCAGGGCGTTATGGGCCGCGGCGCCCTCGATGCCATAGTCCCTGGCCAGAGAGAAGAGGTCGGTGGCGGAGGAAACCCCGCCGTGATGACGGTGGAATTGCCGGTCGTTGTCCCGCAGCCAGTCGTGCAGACAGGCGGTATCCACCGACGGGTTGCGCAGGGTGACCCCGAAAATCCGCTTTAGCTCCCGGCTGACAAATGGCAGTCCAGGTGGACAAAGTGCCCGACCAGGACGGCGTTGCCGATGAATTCCAGAAAATCCGGCAGCACCCGGGAGAGTTCCTCGGCGTGTTGCAGTTGGTCATGGGTGATGCCGTGGGCCACCACCCCGGCGTTTTTCAGTTCACATGACGGTCTGGTCAGACGGTAGAAGTTCTGGCCGGGAAAGAGCCGGCCGCCGCACATCTTCACCGCCCCGATGGAGAGGATCGAGTCCCGGGCAAAATCGAGCCCGGTCAATTCGGTGTCAAAAACGACAAACTCCCCCTCGCCGACCGCCAGTTTTTTGGGGGGTTTGCGGGGCACCTGTCGGTGCCTGGCCACCGGCGCCGGCAACGCTACCGGCCAGGCCGGCCGCGAAAAAAGGCGGGAGAAAATAAGGATATTTCCTGATCAATTAATAAGCTAGTGTCTGTCCAGAAATAGGTCATTTCGTTCGAGATCAAGGACTGCGAGAAAAATAAGCACAGGCATATGTACGATATTCCGAGCATTATTTTTTGAGCATGACGCAGAGATCGGGCGAAAGGGA
>JAHYIY010000041.1 GCA_019429255.1 Desulfuromonadales bacterium
TTGTTGCACGATCGGTATCCTGGTTGGCGACTGAAGGCAATACCAATATCAATACCTTTATCCCCACGATTGACTATGAGGGTACCATCACCGCTACAGAAATTACTAAGGCCGCAGATAACACTACTTTTGGTGTAGCCACTACTGGTGTGACTTACTTTGATGATGCAGGTGTTCAGCAATTAAAAAGTGGTTTTAAAATCAAGAATATTGATTTAAAAGGGAAAGACGCGAACACACCGGAAATCTTGACCATAGATAATAACTCTGATGAGATTAACCTTTATGTTTATCACTATACCCAAGGTCAAACCGATTATTCACTTGAGTTACAAAGTGCTACCATCAATATAGAAACTGAGGTGATTCCTGAGGAATTTGTAGATGATGCAAGCCAAGGCTATGTCAAGGATCAGTTTAGCGATATTCCGATTTTGTATGACAGCCCAGATGCAAATGGGCATCTCTTGGAAAAGGTTGGTGATGTTTATTACCGGATCGATGAAAGCGGGGTTAGGACTGACTCCATTACAGATGAAGCTGGAACTGTAACCGATGTGCCCTATACTGGCCGGGTTTTTAGCATGCTGACCAGTAGCACTGGTAACTTAATTATTAAAGATGGCAATCCTGTTCTTCTCGATCAAATATTTTATATCGAGGGCAGCAACGTGGCCTATTCGGCAATCAAAGTAGTTGGTGGTGGAGTAAGAATGTATACCACTGGTGATGTAAACTTTGGTACTTCCACTGAATTGAATAATAGAATTTATGTCAAAGAAAATGGTGCAATAAAATATCTCGTGACCGCTACTGGAAAAGAAGTCGAAGGCCCCCCCACAGTTTTTTCCCTATATTCCACAACAACCGGATTGATTAATATTGGTACAAAAACAGCATTTTCGGGCATGATATACGCACCATATGCTAATATTGTAATACAAAATCAAGGAGATTTTCGTGGTTCAGCTATTGGTAAAACCGTAGAAATGAAAAACACTGGCTCCGTTATTTATGACTCTGCAATGAGACCAAAAGATGCCGAGCGTAAATTTGTAAAAATTGACGTTCTTTCTTGGCGAGAACTGTAGATGTTACGCGACAACATGAGATATCGCCATATACTTAAAATTCTACTGATGGTTCCACTGGTTGTGGTTTGTAATGTTTCTTATGTCGGTGCAATCATTCAGTCGGTAGGGGTCGTGCCGGCACCTTTTGATGTGACAACGGGAGTCAAGGTTGTCCCTGTTGTGAAGAAACCAGAGGCAAATATCGAGTTCGAATACCGATGGTTTGTGAATGGAAACGAAGATTTTTTTGAAAAAACCAATCACTACCCCGGGTTAGGACTCAAGCGTGGGGATATCCTCAGTGTCGAAATTACCCCTGTGAATGAACAGCAGCAACGTTTGACACCATATTCTGTAACGACATTGAACACAGAAAATGCTCGCCCAGTGGTTACTGAACCGGTATCCGAGCTTCTGACAGAGCGAGGTTACAGTCTTCAGATTTCTGCCAGTGATCCAGATGGAGATAACCTCATCTATAAACTCGAACAGGCCCCCGATGGAATGACCATTAATTCATCGACTGGAGAAATTGCCTGGCCATTTGAATCTATTCCGATAGGTGCTTTCCCAGTAAAAGTTATTGTCGATGATGGGCACGGGGGCAAAGTTACCCAGGAATTTGTCTTGAACTTGTCGGAAGAATAAGACCAGGATTTGCTCGGGGTTAAAATTCTTGGGGATGAATAACAAAGCCGGGGTCAAGTCTTGTAACAAAGCCGTAACCAAAACCGGGATTCGGGGACATAATACCGATTAAAAGATGATCGGATTTTTAAACCAACCCCACAACCGGCGGGTCGCGTCCCGCCAGACGTCATCCTTTTGATAGGCGTCAAAAGGATGCAAAAACGCCTCCACTGGCGTGGGGCGACGTGAGATAGTCGGTTATGGCGCGTTCTTCCGGCGAACATCTAGGTGACGGCTATCGTCAGCAAATCAACATGTTCAACCTGGTCGCCCTGCGCGCAAGCGCTGAGGGGCCTATGACGGATGGCCTCAGCGTCGATTTTTCTGATGGTGATACCGCTTTTTTTTGCTGAACATCTCCGGGCCTTGACCACCGAAAGTACGGGCTGCATCCCCTGGCGAGCGCAGCGAGAGGGGGCGCCTGTCGCCTTTCGTGAAAAGAGGTAGCGACCAGCCAAATTCATCTGCTGCGAAGAGGAGTTCCTCCCTCGGCACACCACAAGTCGCCCCACGCCAGTGGAAAGCTCTTTTGCTGACTTTTGGAGCGCTTGCCAAAAGTCAGGCGGCAGGCGGGGCCGCGACCCCGCAGTTCTGTTGTTGAAATCGGGAGGACATAATACCGATTAAAAGAATAAACGGTTTTATGCCCCCAGGGGGAGTTCCCCTGAGACGGCAAATGGATGTCTGGTCGCCGGATCGGCGGACCACAAAAAACAGATTGAAAAGGTCGGAAGGCATGAAGGGTTTGTGAATTCAGATATTGCCCCGGAGAGCGTCCGCGAGGTTAAGGGAAATCTCCGTTTTCCCCTTGACTTTACTTATCATGGATGTCCCCCGATTAAGTTCGCTGTTTTTTGAGGTGTTTGGCTAAGGTTTAACAACACGAAAGGATTTTGTTGAAAAACGTGGTAGTATGTAATGAACGATTTGAAAGTTTCGAAGAGTAACTGGTTTTTTCTACAATCAAGGAGGAAGAAAAATGAAACGGATGATCAATGTTGTGTTGGTAGGTGCCATGGTACTGGTTCTTGCAGGTTGTGCTACGCAGTACACTTTGGCCCCGGAAGATGATAAATTGATGCGTGACGCGATCGCTGCTTCTCAGGCGGCAGCAGCCTCGGCACAGCAGGCGCAAGCTGCTGCAACCAAGGCTGAAAACGCTGCGGCAAAGTGCGAAAGATCTGTCGCCCTTTGTGACGCTGCTGCAAGCTCTGCCCAGGCTAGCGCTGATCGCGCCGAAGCTGCTGCCGATAAAGCAGCGAAGGCTTTTGAGTTAAGTCAGCAGAAATAAGCTGTTCGAGCAATTTCTGTGCAGTAACAAAAAGCCCCGGTTAGCCGGGGCTTTTTTGTTGCCATCAGGGCTGATTCGGTGGTGCTGATACGGGCTGGGGCACACCAGTGCGCTGCTCGAGGATGAGACGTGCCTGCGGCCAGTCGATGTCAGCCTGAGGAGCAACCAGATCACGTTGACGCAGAATTTCCGCTATGGGCGCCACCACCCGATTGGTCGGGTCGGGGTGTGCTTCGAGGTACAATCGTCCTTCCTTGAGTCCCAGTTTAATCGGCTGATCGATGATCGTGACCGCCATACCGAGGTACACGCGCTCAAAAAGAAGCTGGATATGTTCCGGATAGAGGCGGATACAGCCACTACTGACCTGGCGGCCAATACCAAAGGGACGATTGGTTCCGTGCAGACCGATGTGCTTCTGCGAGAGGCCGATCCAGTAATCACCCAGGGGGTTGTCCGGTCCCGGTGGAATTACCGCCGGTAGCTGCGGATGCTCTGCACGCCAGCTGGGCGGCGGTGTCCAGCTCGGATTGGCAATCATGGTGACAACCTGATTATAGCCGGTCGGGGTATCGCGACCTTCGCGGCCGATACCGATGGGATAGACATTTATCAGGGTTTGTTGCCGCCCTTCGCGGATCAGGTACAGCCGCTGTTCAGCCAGGTTGATGGTGATTCCTGCTTGCGCCTGATAAGGAACGATTGCCGCGCGGGGAATGAGAAGCTCGCTATCAGCTGGTGGTTGCCAGGGGTCGATGGTGGGGTTGGCATTGATGAGGGTACCGTAACCAATGCCATGCCGGCGTGCTAATTCAATCAGGGTGTCGCCGGGGTGAATCAGCTGGTAGAAGTTTTCGCCCACCAGGGTGGCGGATGTTATTGCAAAGACCGACGATGGCACTACGAGCAACAAGGGCAATAGCCAAAGTACCATTGTGCCCGGCAAAAAACGTGATATTTTGGGAGTTAATAATGGCATCAGATCGTTGCTAGCGGTGGCTGTGTGCAATTTGGATAAAAAATATTGTTCCGGTTTTTTCAAAGATTGTACCTGTCTTTTCGCACAGCTCCATGTCCGCTGTAAACAGAAGATTTCTGCGTTGATTGTCGTCTTTCGCTTTTTGCCTGTCTGTGGAATAATGCGATACTTTCATTCTTGCCCAAAGGTCACCCATGTCCGACAAGGTTCAGCGCCTCTATCTGGTTGATGGTTCTTCCTATATCTATCGTGCCTATTTCGCCATCCGCCATCTTTCCAACTCAAAGGGAGAGGCAACCAACGCTATCTATGGCTTTACCACCATGTTGCTGACTCTGCTGCGCCAGGAACAACCCGACCATATCGCGGTGATTTTTGACAGCAAGGGGCCAACCTTCCGCAAGGACCTTTACCCCGACTATAAGGCCAACCGTAGTGCCATGCCGGAGGATCTGGTGCCGCAGATCCCGGTCATCAAAGAGGTGGTGCAGGCATTGCGGATGCCGGCACTGGAGTTGCCGGGTTTTGAGGCGGATGACATCATCGCTACCCTGGCGCGGCGTTTCGCTGCCCAGGGGCTCGAGGTGACAGTGGTCACCGGCGACAAGGATCTGATGCAGATCGTTGATGAACGTATTCGCCTGCTCGATACCATGAAAGGCAAGGTGACGGGGCGCCAGGAGGTGATCGAACGTTTCGGCGTGCCACCGGAGCAGGTGCTCGAGATTCTTGGGCTTGCCGGTGACAGCTCCGACAACATCCCCGGTGTCCCTGGTATCGGGGAAAAAACCGCCAGTGCTCTGATCCAGGAGTTCGGTACTATTGACAATCTGCTGGCCCATATCGACCAGGTCAAAGGCAAGAAACGCCAGGAGAACCTGCAGGAATTTGCTGAGCAGGCGCGCCTGTCGCGCCGTCTGGCGGCGTTGGTGGATGACCTTGAGATGAATGTTGATTTTGACCGGTTTTTGCTGGAAGATCCCGACGCCGAGGCCCTGCAGGCCCTGTTCAAGCGCCTGGAATTCACCCGGCTACTCACCGATCTGCCGGCATTACAGGCGCAGCCCACGACCGATTCAGCCGCCGATTACCGCACGATTGCAACGGAAGATCAACTGGATGCCCTGATTGCAGAACTCAAAAACGCCGGAACCTTTGCCCTTGATACCGAAACCACCAGTTTGACTGCGGTTCAGGCCGACCTCGTCGGTCTGTCTTTTGCTGTGCGGCCTGATGCCGGTTGGTATGTGCCGGTGGGACACCGGTATCTCGGAGTACCCGAGCAATTACCGTTGGCGCTGGTAGTGGCAAAGTTCAAACCCTTGCTGGAGGACCCGCAGTATCAGAAAATCGGTCAGAATATCAAATATGATGCCCTGGTATTGCGTCGCGCCGGTATCGAGCTGGCGGGCATTTGTACCGATACGATGATACTGTCGTACCTGACCCATCCGGAGGCCAAATCCCACGGTCTTGATGCGCTGGCTCTTGCCCACCTGAATTATCGCACGGTGCCCTATGCCGAGGTTGCCGGCACCGGCAAGAAGCAGATCTGCTTCAGTGAAGTCGAGGTAGAGAAAGCCACCCGCTATGCTGCTGAAGATGCCGATATTACCTGGCGCCTGGCGGACAAACTACTACCGGAGCTTAAGGATGAAGCGAGCCGCAGGCTTTTTGCGGAAGTCGAAATGCCTCTGGTCGATGTTCTTACCCGGATGGAATGGACGGGTATCCGCGTCGATGCTGATTTTCTCGGTATTCTCTCGGCGGAGATGGGTGAACGCCTGCAGGTTCTCGAAGAACAGATTCATCAGTTAGCCGGCAGCGCTTTTAATATCAATTCTCCTAAGCAACTGGGCGAGGTGCTGTTTGAACGTCTTGGCCTGGCGAAGGGCAAAAAAACCAAGAGCGGCTGGTCGACCAATGTCGAGGTGTTGCAGGGGTTGGCTGATCAGCATGAGATCGCCGCGCGGATTCTTGATTATCGTTCGGTCAGCAAGCTTAAAAGCACCTATACCGATGCTTTGCCGCGCATGATCAATCCGGCCAGCGGGCGCTTGCATACCTCCTTTAACCAGGCGGTGACCGCTACCGGACGTCTTTCATCGAGCGATCCCAACCTGCAGAACATTCCGATCCGGACCCCCGAGGGGCGGCGGATTCGTGAGGCCTTTATTCCGCAGGATGGGTGGGTGCTGCTGGCGGCAGACTATTCGCAGGTCGAGTTACGGGTGATGGCGCACATGGCCGATGTGGCTGACTTAAAGCAGAGTTTTGCCGCCGGTGAGGACATTCACCGCCGCACCGCCTCGGAAATCTTCAATGTCTTTCCGGAAATGGTCAGTGCTGAGATGCGCCGTCAGGCCAAAACCATCAACTTCGGTGTATTGTATGGCATGGGGGCATTCAGCCTGGCGAAGGACCTGGGGATCGGTCGTGCCCAGGCCCAGGAGTTTATCGATCAGTATTTTCAGCGCTACCCGGCAGTGCTTGAGTTTCTCGAAGAAAAAAAGGCGCAGGCGCGTGAACACCAGTATGTGACGACCCTGCTCGGACGGCGCTGTGCTATTGCGGAGATTCACAGCAGCAATGGTGCGGTGCGCAGCTACGCCGAACGCAACGCCATCAACTATCCGATTCAGGGCAGTGCGGCCGATATCATCAAGGTCGCCATGGTCAATATCGATCGGCGCTTACGTAAAGAAAAGTTGCAGACTCGCATGCTGCTGCAGGTTCATGATGAACTGGTGTTTGAGGCCCCGGCGCAGGAACAGGAATACGTCGCGTCACTGGTTCGCGACGAGATGGAAAATGCGGTTGCTCTAGATTTGCCGCTGCAGGTAGATCTGGGATCGGGTAAAAACTGGGCCCAGGCTCATTAAGGAATTATAGCTATTCAGCTCTGTCCTTGCCACAGGACTCCCGACCCGGTGCTGAACAGATACAAGGCATGAAGAATATCGGCGGTCGCCCCGCTATAGCAACATCCTAAGGAGATTGTATTTGATGAATTTGAAGCGCTACGCAATGAAAGATCTGGCTTGTCCGCAACTCACCGATGTTCCGCCCCTGGGGATGGATGCCGCCTCCCTGGAAATGGATATTCGTCATTACTACACCAACAATCTTGGGCGCGATCAGCATTGTCGTTTGCTCTACTACGCTTACGAAGCACTGGCCCTGACCATCCGCGATCGTTTGATGGAGCGCTGGAAGAATACCCGCCAGGCTTACGAGGACGCCGACGCCCGGCGCTGTTATTATCTATCACTGGAATTTCTGATGGGGCGTACCCTGGGTAACGCGGTGCTCAATCTCGGGCTGGACGAGGAACTTGAAAAAGCTCTGAATAATCTGTGTTTGCGCTATGAAGATCTGGTCGATGCCGAACCGGATGCCGGTCTGGGTAACGGTGGCCTCGGGCGTCTGGCGGCATGCTTTCTCGATAGTTGTGCGACCCTGCAACTGCCGGTCATGGGCTATGGTATCCGCTATGAGTACGGCATGTTTCGTCAGAACATCAACAATGGCTATCAGGTCGAAGAGCCGGATCACTGGCTGGCGATGATGAACCGCTGGGAGGTGGAGCGGCGTGAGTACCGCCAGCGCATCAAATTTGGCGGGCACAGCGAACACTATTATGACGATAACGGCCGGCGACGGGCGCGTTGGGTTGATACCCAGGATGTGCAGGCCATCCCCTACGACGTACCGATCCCGGGTTTTAACAACGGTACCGTCAATACCCTGCGTCTGTGGCGCGCCGAGGCCACCGAAGAATTTGATCTGGGCGAGTTTAATGCCGGTGATTATGCCGGTTCAGTGGCCGCAAAAAATGAAGCCGAAAAAATTACCATGGTGCTTTATCCTAATGATGCCAGTGAAAACGGTAAGAATCTGCGCCTGGGGCAGCAGTATTTTCTTGCCTCGGCCAGTCTGCAGGATGTGATTGATCGCTGGACAACCATCAAGGGGAAGGATTTCAGTCGCTTTGCCGAACTGAATTGTTTTCAGCTCAACGACACCCATCCCTGTTGTGCGGTGCCGGAATTGATGCGCCTGCTGCTTGATGTCCACCATCTGACCTGGGATGAAGCCTGGGAGATCGTTCAGGCCACCATGGCCTACACCAACCACACCTTGCTGCCCGAGGCCCTGGAAAAGTGGTCGGTACGCATGTTCCAGCACTTGTTGCCGCGGTTGCTGGAGATTATCTACGAAATCAACGCCCGTTTCCTCAAAGAGGTTGCCCTGCGCTGGCCGGGAGATCTGGAACGCCAGCGGCGCATGTCGTTGATTGAGGAAGGGCCGTCGCCGCAGGTGCGCATGGCTTACCTCGGCATTGTCGGCAGTTTCTCGGTTAACGGCGTTGCTGCGCTGCACTCGCGTTTGCTGCAGCAGGGGCTGTTTCGCGATTTTTACGAGATGTGGCCGGAAAAATTCAATAACAAGACCAACGGCGTGACCCAGCGGCGCTGGCTGGCTTATGCTAACCCGCTGCTGGCAGAATTGATCACTAGCCGCATCGGCAGTGGTTGGACGACCGATCTCACGGAATTAAAGCAGCTGCAAGTGTTTGCTGATGACAGTTCTTTTCAACAGCAGTGGCAGCAGGTCAAGCGCGCCAACAAGCAACTGCTGGCGGATTTTGTGGCCGATAAGTGTGGGGTCGCCTTCCCCCTTGACAGCTTGTTCGATGTACAGGTCAAGCGCATCCATGAGTACAAGCGCCAGTTGCTCAACGTCCTGCATGTCATTCATCTCTACTATCGCATCAAGCAGGGGGATACCGACAACTGGGTGCCGCGTGCCATTCTGATTGGCGGCAAGGCTGCCCCCGGCTATGCCATGGCCAAACTGATTATCAAGCTGGTCAACAATGTTGCCACGGTGATCAATCACGATCCCCAGGTTGGTGATCTGCTCAAGGTGGTTTTTCTGCCCAACTACAATGTCTCGGCTATGGAGACCATCTGCGCCGGTACCGATCTGTCCGAACAGATCTCCACCGCCGGCAAGGAGGCCTCGGGCACCGGCAACATGAAATTCATGATGAATGGCGCATTGACCATCGGCACCCTGGACGGTGCTAATATCGAGATGCGTGAAGAGGTTGGGGCGGAAAATTTCTTTTTGTTCGGGCTCTCGGCCGAGGAGGTCGAGGAGCGCCGTCGCCATTATGACCCCGCCACCATTGTCGCAGCGGACAGGCATCTGGCGCAGGTGATGCACCTCTTGCAGAGTGGTCATTTCAATCAGTTTGAGCCGGGGATTTTTGATCCGCTTATCCGCGCGATTTTCAATCCTGACGATTTGTGGATGGTGGCCGCCGACTTTGACAGCTACCGTATCGCTCAGCAAGAGGTGTCAATGGCCTATTGCGATCAGCAGAGCTGGACGCGGATGAGTATTTTGAATAGTGCTGCTTCCGGTAAGTTTTCTACCGATCGCACCATGCGTCAGTACAACCAGGATATCTGGCGGTTGCAGGCGGTGCCGGCGAAAAAAGTTGGAGATGACGGAAAGTATGTTTAAACAAAAAGTAGCTGTTCAGCACAGGACCCCCGACCCTGTAGCAACGATGGAGCTGAACAGTTCTTCCAAAAAAAACCGGCTGGGCATCTTGTGATTGCCGGCAAGGTTCCATCATCCGGCAAGGTTCTCGGGTGCCTTTATCTTGCGCGGTCCCGATTTAATCGGCTTTTGTGCCGCGGTGGCAATGCCGCGAATCATGCCGTTGAAGACAAAAAAATGAAAAGGGGTGATCAGATACCAGTAGAGCAGACCAAGCAGTCCTCTGGGCAAAAAGCGAGCCGTTTGGCGCAGAACCGTACCGCCGTTTTCCAGTGGCGTCAGTTTGAACGACAGGGTCGCTTTTCCGGGCAACTTCATCTCCGCCACGAGTAACAGCTGCTGCTGGCGTTTTAATGCCAGGACCCGCCAGAAATCAATGACATCTCCCTGATGGAGCTCTGCTGAACTGCGGCGACCACGACAGAGCCCGACACCACCACTGAGTCGATCAATCAGTCCGCGAATCGTCCAGAGCCAGTTTGCGTAGTAGTAACCGACATCCCCACCGATGGATGAGACAGCCGGCCAGATTTCTGCCGGAGTGGCATCAAGGGTCAGTTCACGAGTATCTTCAAAGGCGCTTCCCCCCGCCCAACCTGGATCACCGGGAGTGCTCCATTCCGCCGGTTGAAGTGTCCCGGAATCGGTCCATGTCGTTTCAACTTGCTGCTGATGAATCCGGTCGAGAGCCAGGCGGATCGCCTTGCGGGAATCGAATAGCTCCTGCGGAAGCAGTTCGGTAATGCGGTTTTCTGTGCAGACAACCGGGTTGCGCAACCCTTCTGCCAGTGGTCGAGCAATAGATGCGGGCACTGGCGTAACCAGGTGGATCCAGTAGGAACTCAAACGTGGTGTCAAAATCGGTATTGGAATAATCCAGCGTTTGGGTAGACCCGCTTCTTCGGCGTAGGTTTCCATCAGCTCACGATAGGTGGTGATATCTGGTTTCCCGATATCAAAGGTTTGACCAATCATCTCGGGTTTTTCGAGGCAGCCGACCAGGTAGTAGAGGACGTTACGCACGCCGATTGGTTGACAGGGAGTGCTGACCCAGCGCGGCGAGATGATGACCGGCAGGCGATCGACCAGATAGCGGAGAATTTCAAAGGAAGCACTACCGGAGCCAATGATCATGGCCGCTCGCAGGATGGTCACCGGCACTGTGCCCTCGCGCAGACAATTGCCCACTTCCGTTCGCGATTTCAGGTGATGACTGAGTGTATGATCGGACTCACCCAGGCCACCTAAATAGATAATCTGCTCCAGTCCTGCCTGACTGGCTGCCGATGCCATATTTCGGGCGGCAGCACGATCGGTGGCGGCAAAGTCCGTCACATCCGGAAGCATGGAGTGAACCAGATAAAAGGCGGCCCGGCACGAAGCGACGGCTCTGGTCAGGCTGTCAAGGTCGAGAATGTTCCCTTTGACGATCTCCAGATTGGGGTGCTCTGCCCAGAGGCGGTCTGCAAGTTTCTCTGGGGCCCGTGCCAATGCCCTGACCCGATAACCGGCGTCGAGCAATTTTGGAATCAAGCGGCCGCCAATATAACCTGTCCCGCCTGCGACAAAGATCGGCTTGCTGTCGTTGTGACTGTCCATTGACGTCTCCAAACTAAAATAAGGGAAAGGCGCTATGCCATAATATCCATGGTTTATTCGCGGGATTTTTCTGCTAAGCTGGATAAAAAAGGAGATTATACCATGGAAAACAAAATCCGACTCGGGATAAGTGCTTGCCTGCTCGGTGCACAGGTGCGTTACGATGGCGGCCACCAGCTTGACCGGTTCCTGCGCGATGTGCTTGGTGAATATGTCGAGTATGTGCCGGTTTGTCCCGAGGTTGAGATCGGCTTGCCGATTCCGCGGGAAACCTTGCGGTTGGTAGAGAACGCTGAGCAGCAGGTGCGTCTGGTGTTTTCGCGCAGCGGTGAGGATATTACCGAGCGGATGGAGGACTGGGCGCGCGCGCGCGTCAAACAACTGGAGAAAGAGCAGCTTGACGGCTTTGTCTTCAAAGCCAAGTCGCCGAGCAGCGGCATGGAGCGGGTCAAGCTTTATGATCGTAATGGGGTGCCGAAAAAAGTCGGGGTCGGGGTGTTTGCCCGGCACTTCATGGACCACTTTCCTCTGTTGCCGGTTGAGGAGGATGGGCGTCTGAATGATCCGCGTTTGCGCGAGAATTTTATCACCGCGATTTTTGTCCTCAAGCGCTGGCGGCAGATGCTGGCTGCAGGCTTCAGCCTCGGTCGGCTGGTGGAATTTCACACCCGTCATAAACTGTTGATCATGGCCCACAGTCCACAGCATTACCGGCAGATGGGTAAGCTGGTGGCGGCTGGGAAAGATTACTCCCTGACCGAACTGCGTCAGAACTATTTGGCTGAGCTGGTAGCGACCCTGCGTTTAAAAACCACGGTGAAAAAGCAGATAAATGTGATGCAGCATGTCCTCGGCTATTTCAAGCGTCAGCTTGCGGCCGATGAAAAACAGGAAGTGCTTGAATTAATTGAAAATTACCGCCAGGAGCTGGTGCCGCTGATTGTTCCCTTGACCCTGCTTAACCACTATATCCGTAAGTACGATCAGTCTTATCTACAGCAGCAGTATTATCTGAATCCGCATCCCAAGGAGCTGAAGCTGCTCAATCAGATCTGAACAACGTTGTTTATAGGATCGAGTTTGATCCTGCCCGCTAATAATCTGGATCCTGCGACTGCGCGCAGGATGACATTGATGCAATTAAACGCTGCAGTCATTCTGCGCGCAGTCGCAGAATCTACTTCCTCTTTTCTGCTTTACCGGAGTCAAAGAGTCAAACAGAAAACCAAAAAACATTGTTCAGCCCGCTTACAAATCAGGCTAGAATAAGCTCAATCTCGGGTGGATCGCTCAGCGCCTTTTTTACCGAACACTGGTCAACGCTGCGCATAATGGCCTGCTGGTACTTTTCCGGAAAATCGGTGGGCAGGCTCGTTTTATCCTGATAACAAGGTGATATTGCGTAGCGCCCGACTTACCCCAGCAGTTGCTGCATCTGCTGAAAAAACTGATTGGCGCTTTTTTCCTGCTGTTCTTCGCCGCCGTCGGCGGGAACCCCGGCCTGACGGGTCGCCAGCAGCTGTTGCGGTAGCTCCGCCAGAAAGCGGCTTGGTTCACGTAGCTCCAGCTTGCCATGTTTACGCCGCTGGCGGGCGCTAAGCAGCACCAGTCGTTGTTCGGCGCGGGTGATGCCGACATAGCAGAGTCGCCGTTCTTCGTCGATATCACAGGTCACATCAAGCGATTTTTTATGTGGTAAAAACCCTTCCTCCATCCCGACCAGAAAAACCACCGGAAACTCCAGCCCCTTGCTTGAGTGCAGACTCATCAGCGTCACCGTGTTGCCGGACAGCAACTTCTCCTTGTCGTCCTTGCCGGCGGGATCAGCATCGAGCAGGGAAATAGCATCGACAAAGCCGGCAAGACTGGGATGCTCGCTGCGCTCGATATAGCCAGCCAGGGAATTGAGGATTTCGTTCTGGTTTTCAATCCGGCGCTGGGCGGTTTGGGGATCTTTTTCCTGACGGTAGATTTCATCAGCCAGCTTCAGCTCGTTCAGTAGATCGCGCAGGGTGTCGAGCAGGCGCAAAGGGTTCTTGAACTTGCTCTGATAGCTTTTAATCAGCGCGACAAACTCTGCAATGGCGGTCAGGGTCTTTTGCCCCATGCCGTCAAACTGTTCCGGTTGCTGCAGGAGCTTCCAGATGCCGGCGTTCTGTTCGGCCGAGCGACGGATGATCTGATCGATGCTGTTTTCCCCGATTCCGCGCTTGGGGTAATTGATAATCCGCAGCAGGTTTACTTCGTCGGCGGGATTGAGGATGGTGCGCAGGTAGGCGACCAGGTCGCGAATCTCCTTGCGGTCGAAAAACTGCTGACCACCAATCAGGACATAGGGGATGTTGTCGTAGCGCAGCTGTTCTTCGAAAGCCCGCGACTGGGTATTGGTGCGGTAGAGAATGGCAAAGTCACTGAACTTGCGCTGATGGCGGAAGGTCTCGGCATGGATCAGTTCGACCACCTGACGCGCTTCGTCTTCACTATCCTCACAGCGCAGATAATCGATGGCGTATCCTGCCGGGCTGCTGGTCCACAGGGTTTTGGGGCGGCGCTGACGGTTGTTGGCGATAAGGTGGTTGGCGGCCGCCAGAATGTTGGCGCTGGATCGGTAATTCTGCTCCAGTTTGATGATGCGGGTGCCGGGAAAGTCCTTTTCAAAGTCGAGAATGTTGCTGATGTCGGCACCGCGAAAAGCGTAGATGCTCTGATCATCGTCACCAACGACACAGAGATTTTTATGGCCGCCGGCCAGCAGCTTGAGCAGTTGATACTGCACCGGGTTGGTGTCCTGATATTCGTCGACCATCTGGTAGACAAAGCGCTGTTGGTAGTGCGCCAGAATTTCACTTTGTCCTTCGAGCAGGCGTACCGTCAGGAGCAGCAGATCGTCAAAATCGACGGCGTTGTAGGCTTTTAGTGCTTTTTGATAGCGCGGATAGATGGTCGCAACAAGGTGTGATAACGGATCACGCAGGTTGGGCAGATACTGGCCGGCGTCGATCAGGCGGTTCTTGGCTGCTGAAATTCGCCAGATCATCTGCTCGGCATCGCGGTTGCTGCTGTCAGCACCGGCATCGCGCAGTAATTCACGGATCAGACGCAGTTGGTCGCTGGTGGCATAAATGGAAAAATTGCGCTTGAAACCGAGGCGGTCGATATGGCTTTTGAGAATCTGCACGCCGAGGGAATGGAAGGTGGAGATGGTCATCCCTTTGGCGGCGTTGCGGCCGGTCATCTCCTGCACCCGTTCACGCATCTCGCGTGCCGCCTTGTTGGTGAAGGTCACCGCCAGAATGTGCTCCGGGCTGGTGCCCTGCTGCACCAGGTGGGCAATGCGGCAGGTGATAACCCGAGTTTTGCCCGAGCCGGCTCCGGCGAGCAGCAGCAGGGGGCCGGCGCCGTGGGTCACGGCCTGACGTTGTTGTGGATTGAGCTGGTTCAGATCAAACATGGTGAGTTGCCTGCCGGGTGAAATGAGTGGGAGCCATCTGATACCTGAGAACGCCCTGCGGGTCAAGAGGGTGTTAGCCGACAAAAAAGTTGATGGGTGACCATCTTCGCTTTCAAACTGAAATTTTGATCAAAGCAGTTGATTCTCGCAAAGGCATCTGCTAGATTGCGCGCCATGTTTCGAATGGCAATTCTTATTATCAGCATACTCTGGGCTTCACTGCTGTTGATTTCCTGGGGCGGGGCGACTCCTGCGCCAGATGCATCGACAGTGGTCATTACCACCAACAATCCGGCCTGAGGTTTCATCCTTCAGGCACGGGACTGCGTCTTTGTTTTTTACACATCGCAGGTACGGGATATTGTACCTGGGTAATGACTCCCCTGGCGGGTTCTCCGCCGTTCAAGCTCCGCCCCAATCGCATTGAGAACTTCCCACTTATTGAGTGACCACAGTGGCGCCAGCAGCAGCTCGCGTGGGCCATCGCCGGTTAAGCGCTGAATCAGGGTGTGGGGCGGCAGACATTCAAGCACATCGACAACCAGTTGCACATAGTCGTCCATTCCCAAGGTTTTAACTTCTCCAGCAAGAAAGCTGTCGCCCAGTGGCGTACCCTGCAGCACGTGGAGCAGATGGAGTTTGATGCCATCGACTCCAAGCCTCGCCATTTCACGCGCGGTATGAAGAATATCGTCACGACTTTCCCCCGGCAGACCGATGATCAGATGCACACAAACGCGCAGGCCGCGCTCCTTGGCGCGCTGATAAGCGTCGAGGAAACAAGCATAGTCGTGGCCACGACGCAGATAGTTGAGGGTGCGGTCATGGCAACTCTGTAATCCGATCTCCAACCAGAAATAGGTGCGCCGGTGATATTCTGCCAGCAGATCGAGCACTGCATCGTCGACGCAGTCAGGGCGAGTGCCGACCGCCAGGCCGACCACGTTGTTAACCGCCAGGGCCTGATCGTAGCAGTGGCGCAGCTGTGCCGGCGGCGCAAAGGTGTTGGAATAGGGCTGAAAATAGGCAATAAACCACTTGGCCCGGTATTTGCGCCGCATCAGTTCTTGCGCCTGCTCGAGTTGCTGCGCAATGCCGACCTGGCGGGCAATGCCGACCGCTGCTGAGCCGGAGCTGTCACAAAAAACGCAACCGTGACCGGCGCGGCCGTTGCTGCGGTTGGGGCAGCCGAAACCGGCATCCACGGAAATCTTGTGGACCCGGCCGCCGAAGCGGTGCTTAAGATAGGTTGAATAGAGGAGTATTGTCTCTTTGCGCATGGCCCAACTATGCCAGCCTCGTCATGCCAGGGCAAGGCGTTAATGGGCGAATAAGGGCAGAATAAATATGTGGGGATTAAGTGACATCCCGGCGAAAAAATTGTTACACTGTCGAGCGGCAACCGGTCTCTGATCCGTTGTGCAAGGTTGTCTTCGCGCTACCCACTAACCTGTCGTGGCTTTAATGGACTGATTCTTTGTTGTGCGCCTGAATCTTCTCACCGCTTCATGCGTCAACCCCTGGTTGTAAAAGGACTGACATGGCTGCCCTCAGCGCTTCCACTACTTCACCTTCACCACTGAACGTCTGTATCCTCTGGCATATGCATCAGCCCGACTACCGTGATCCGGTTGGTGGTCAGACCCTGCTCCCCTGGACCTGGCTGCACGGTTTAAAAGATTACGGTGAAATGCTCGAAACCGTAGCCCAAACCAGGGCAAAAGTGACGGTCAATCTGGTTCCCTCCCTGCTTGAACAGCTCGAACGCTATGCCGGCGGCAGAGATCATGACCGTTGGCTCGAATTGATCGCCCGCCCAGCCGAACAATTGACAGCGCCAGAGCGGCAATTTATTGTCGAACAGTTCTTTTCCGTCAATATTGAGACCCAGATTTTGCCCAACCGCCGCTATCACCAGCTCTATCTGCAGCGTGGTCCCCTCGAGCCGCGGGCCGAGAGTTTCAGTCATCAGGACATCCTCGATCTGCAGGTCTGCTTTCTGCTCGCCTGGACCGGTTATCATCTGCGCCAACGTTCATCCCTGGTCAGCGCATTGCTTGAGCGTGGTGGGCTTTATCATGAACAACAAAAACAGCAGTTGCTGATGGTGTGCCATGAGGAGATTGCCCGCATCATTGATTTCCACCGCGAACTGGAAGCTGAAGGGTTGATCGAGATTACCGTTACCCCCTACGCCCATCCGATTCTGCCCCTGTTGTGTAATCTGCAGAGCGCCTGGGAGCCCTCGCCCGGACTGCCGTTACCCGCCGCTGATTTCCGCCACCCGGAAGATGCACGTTTGCAGGTGCGTGAAGGGTTACGCACGGCGGAACGTTTTTTCGGCAAGCGCCGCCGGGGCATGTGGCCGGCGGAAGGGGGGGTGAGCCACGACGCGGCGCTACTGATGCAGGAAGAGGGGGCCCTGTGGGCGGCGACCGATGAAGACATCCTGGCGCGCAGTCTTGAGGGTGGTCTGCGTGATCGCAGCCGTCTGTACCGTTTCTATGAGTATGAGGGGCTGCCCCTGATCTTCCGCGATCGTGAACTGTCCGACCGCATCGGGTTTCTTTACGCTACCTGGAAGGCAGCAGAAGCAGTAGCCGACATTCGCCAGCGTCTGCGCCAGATTGCCCGTATGGCACCGGGGGGGACAGTGGCGATTATCCTCGATGGCGAAAATTGCTGGGAGCGCTACGCTGACAACGGTTATCCGTTTCTGCGCGATTTTTATCAGATGCTCGACCAGGACGATCAGTTTACCATGGCCACCATTGCTGAGGCGTTGGAGCAATCTACCCCGGAACCCTTGACCCGGCTGGCAGCCGGGTCCTGGATCCGCTCAGATTTTACCACCTGGATTGGTCACCCGGAGGATAATGTTGCCTGGCAGCTGCTCTATCAGGCGCGCCGCGATTGTATCGCCAGCGAGGTGACTGACGCGCTGGCTAATCCGCAGGAGCCGTTAAGTGACCTGGTGCAGGAACTGCTGCGGGCTGAAGGCAGTGATTGGTTCTGGTGGTTCGGGGATGAACACTCGAGTTTGCAGGCCGATATTTTTGATCGTCTGTTTCGTTTGCACCTGGAAGGGATGTATCACCTTAAAGGATTGCCGGTGCCGGCGCCCCTGCAACAGCGCATCAAGCCCGGGGTGCGCATCATAGCCGCCGGCTATGAACCTTCTGCCTGCTTTACCCCGACCATTGACGGGCGCATCGGTGATTATTTCGAGTGGCTGGCGACCGGTTGTATCGATCTCGCCGTAGGTGGTGCCATGTACAGTGGTCGCGAAGGGCTGAAGCATCTTTACTATGGTTACGATACCGATCATCTCTATTTTCGCATCGATCAGCCCGATCTGCTCAGACGCTTGTGCGGTAAAGACGGTTACTTTGAATTGCGCCTGAACGGCAGCGGTATTTTTCATGTGTGTTTCAGTTTTAGCGACAACAAGGTCAAGGTGCTGATCGACGGCAAACAGGTTCCCGGCGGTCGCGGGGCCTGCGACACGATTCTCGAATTGGCGGTGCCGGTTGAGTTGCTGCAACTGGAACAGGGGAAAAGTATTTGCGTCAGTTGTCATGTGATGCGGCAACAACGGGAGAATGGTCGCTGGCCCACGGAAGGGGATGCCGTCCTGTGCTACCGTGGCAGTGCCCTTGATGAAGAAAACTGGTCGGTTTAACAGACTGAAAGGATAAATATCTTGTCTGAGTTGCGTTGGGATCCATTGAAAAACAGCTGGGTGATCATGACCCTGGGGCATAGTCGGCGTCCGCAGGAGTTTCTTCAGAAGCGTCAGGAAGATTGTGCAGCCGGCGGTTTTGATTACCAGCGTTTGCAGATGCAGGATAGCAACTGCCCGCTGTGCAGCGGCAACGAGGGGCGGACGCCACCGGAGATCCTCGCCTGTCGTCCCCAGGGCAGCGCACCTAATGCGCCGGGTTGGCAGGTACGGGTGATCCCCAATAAATTCCCGGTCTTGCGTGTTGAAGGGGAGATTGAGAACCGGGCGGAAGGGCTCTATGACCGGATGAGCGGTATCGGCGCCCACGAACTGATTATCGAAACCCCGGATCACAGTAAGTCCCTTGCTGATATGAGTGAAGCCCATATCACCGAGGTGCTGAAAGTCTATCGCTCGCGGATGCTCGACCTGCGTCGGGATAGCCGTTTACGCTACATCTTTATCTTCAAAAATCATGGGGTTGGAACCTCCGCGAGAATTTCTCATGCCCATTCCCAGTTGATGGCGGTGCCCTTGGTGCCGCCGCTTATTTCCAACGAGCTGGAATACTGTCGCCGACACTTTCAACACAAAGAACGCTGCCTGATCTGTGACCTGATCCATCAGGAACAGCAGAATAAATCCCGGATAGTGCGCGATGACGGCAACTTTCTGGTCTATGCTCCCTATGCTTCGCGCTTTCCTTTCGAGTTGATGATTGCTCCTTTGGCCCATCATCATGACTTCACCCAGCAGAGTGACCAGCAATTGCGATTTCTGGCCAGGACCTTGCGCGACATCCTGCGGCGCTTGCGCTCAGCCTTGAGAGATCCGGCCTATTCCCTGATATTGCATAGTGCGCCACCGCGCCATCCACGCATGGGGCGTCCCGACTATTGGGAATCCCTGCCTTTTGATTATCACTGGCACATTGAACTGGCCCCCAAACTGACGCGTTTGACCGGTTTTGAGTGGGGTTCCGGCTTCCATATCAACCCAACCCCACCGGAAGAAGCTGCGGAGTTTCTTCGCAGTGCCGAACCGGAGGTATAACAGATGTCTATTCAGGGGACCTTTTGTCAGCGCCATTATCCACTTGACCTTCACTGCAGCCGTAAAGTCTGGGATGCCATCAATCTGACCAGTTACTTCCGCCACGACCAGCTGCCGGGGCGCACCTTTATGCGTCACCTCCTCGCTGATCACCTGCGCGCTCAGTCTGCGCAGGGCATCACTGCCGCTGAACTGGAGCTATTGGCAACTCTGAATCAGATCCTGCGCGAAGTCGCCACTGATTTTCTGCGCCGTCGTGGCTGTCACCTGACTAAAAATGCTATGGAGATTGGCGACAGTCGCCTGCCCCTGCCGGGACTGAAGACCAGTTTTGCCTCCTTTCTCGGTTTTTTCCCGGCGTTGCCTCTGCAATTAGAGCCGCTCGATCCAGCTACCTATGTAGAACAACTGGGTGACCGTGGTGAGTGGCTGGATCTGTTGCTGGAGTTGGTGCTGCTTTATGTTCAGAGTCACAATCCGGCCTTAATCGGCGCACGTTCCCTGTTTGCCGAAGAGGAGCTGCAGCTGCGCCGCATCAGCGCCTACGAGCAGCAGTTGATCTTGCTTGATCAGGCCCTGCCGGTCCTTGCTGATGGCTACGCCGCCCAGCCGCAGACCTTGCTGGCGCGCTTGCTCGAACCCTTGCGTAAAGGCAAGGACCTCTATGCTCAGGTGCAGTTGCTGCGCGATCTCTGGGCTGATCTGTTGCCGGCGGAACTGTTGGCGCGGATTGGTATGGCGATCCAGCAGTTTGAGGTTGAAGGGCACAAGCCCGGGTTTCCCGGACCGCCGGATACCACGCCGCTTGATCCGGCCACCTTTGGCGACCATGAATACGCCGGTTTTACCGCCGACCTGGCCTGGATGCCGCGGGCAGTGTTGCTCGCCAAATCCACCTACGTTTGGCTCGAGCAACTGTCACGGCGTTATCAGCGACCGATTTATACCCTCGATCTGATTCCCGATGAGGAACTCGACGCACTGGTCAATGATGGCTTTACCAGTCTCTGGTTGATCGGCATCTGGAAACGTTCCCAGGCTTCCCTGAAGGTAAAAAATCTCTGCGGCCAACAGGATGTTGCCGCTTCGGCTTATGCCATTGACGATTATGTCATCGATGATAAGCTCGGGGGCGAGCCGGCGTTTGAGCAACTGCGTCATCGCTGCCTGCAGCGCGGGCTCGATCTGGCTTGTGACGTGGTTACCAACCACACCGGGATTGAGTCGGCCTGGCTGCGCGAGCACCCCGACTGGTTTGTCCAGTTATCCTATCCTCCCTATCCCGGTTATCGCTTCACCGGCCCCGATTTGAGCAGCAGCCCGGATTACAGCATTCAGATCGAAGATGGTTATTACGACCACTCCGAGGCGGCGGTCGTCTGCCGCTACCAGCAGCGACACAGCGGCGAGGTGCGCTACATTTATCACGGCAATGACGGTACCCATCTGCCGTGGAATGATACAGTACAGCTTAATTACCTGCTCCCGCAGATGCGCGAGGCGATGATTCAGCTCATCATCCGCGTTGCCAGGCGTTTTCGGATTATCCGTTTTGACGCCGCCATGACTCTGGCCAAGCGCCATTTTCAGCGCCTCTGGTACCCGTTGCCGGGGGCGGTCGGTGGCGTGCCGTCGCGTAGCGATCACGCCTTGAGTCAGCAGGACTTCAATCACTATTTTCCCATTGAATTCTGGCGTGAACTGGTCGAC
>JAHYIY010000042.1 GCA_019429255.1 Desulfuromonadales bacterium
CACTGAAAAGTCTTGCTGGCAAAGCAAACAAAACCGGTATTGTAATAATTAGCCGACTCTGCTATCAATCCGGGCTGTAAACCTTTCATCAAACGAGGAGCAATCATCATGCAGAAGTATCGTTGTGTTATCTGTAATTACATTTATGACCCGGAAGTTGGCGATCCTGACAGCGGCATTGAACCCGGAACCGCCTTTGCGGATATCCCGGAAGACTGGATTTGCCCGCTGTGCGGTGTCGACAAGTCAAACTTTGAACCGGCATAACCAGAATCCTGCTCAGATCGGCAAAAAGGTCCGGTGGCGCTAGTGCTGCCGGGCCTTTTCGATTTATCATGGTGGCACGCTCTCATACCCTGCAAATCATAAAATATCGCGTAACTATTCTCTGCTGTCCTTGCGCAGAGCCTTTGGATCCTGTGGCAAGGGTGTTTGTCGCCATGGACGGCGCCAACAAGAGGGCATGGATGACCCAACGGGAAACAATCGCGGCCCTTGACATAGGATCCGAAGATCCGGTGCTGAACAGATACTATATCGCAAAGATTGCGCTGGATTTTGGTGGGGCAACAAGGCATGATCAACGCTGCCCAACCGTAGTTAATCAGCATTGGTCATAACGCAGTTGACGCATCAAAAGACAAGCAAGATGCGACAGATTATGGGTCACAGGGTTCGAGTACGCTGTTGCGACAGTAAGGATACCATGAGCAAAACCGACACAAGTGGCAACTCCGCGGCTCCGGGAAATAAGCCGGATTGGTTGAAGGTTAAATTCCCGGCCGGTGAGAATTATCGCCGCATCGACCAATACCACCGCCTGCAGGGGTTGAATTCCGTTTGCCGCAGCGCCGCCTGTCCCAATCAGGGGGAATGCTGGAACAAGGGCACGGCAACCTTCATGATTCTTGGCAACCTCTGCACCCGTACCTGCTCATTCTGCAATATCAGCAACCGCAGTCCGGACCCCCCTGACCCGCAGGAAGCGCAAAAAGTCGCAGCTGCCATCACTGAACTAAAGCTCAATCACGCCGTTATCACCTCAGTGACCCGCGATGATCTGAACGACGGTGGTGCCGCCCAATTTGCCACCCTGGTACGCGAAATCAAAAAGCGCAGCCCTCACTGTACCATCGAGCTATTGATCCCTGATCTGCAAGGGGATAAGGAGGCGCTTGCACTGATTTTGCGGGAGCAACCACACATCCTTGGACATAATCTGGAAACCGTACCACGCCTCTATCCCCAGGTACGCCCGGAAGCCGACTACCACCGTTCACTCAATCTTCTGACGCAAGTACGCACTCTGGCCCCAACGGTCATCACCAAGTCGGGTCTGATGCTGGGAATGGGAGAAGAATACGCCGAAGTAATCACTGCACTGCACGATCTGCATGACCATGGCTGCCGGATTGTCACCCTTGGTCAATATCTGGCACCAACCAGGCAGCATCAGCAGCTCAAACGTTATGTGACCCCCGCCGAGTTCGCTGATCTGGCCGCCTACGGCAGACGCCTGGGTTTTGATCATGTCGAAGCCGGCCCTTTGGTGCGATCGTCCTATCATGCTGAAGAACAGTTTATTGCCGGCAAGGCACAAACACATGGATAACTTCACCATCGTTCGGCCGGAACACCTGAATCATCACGGCTACCTGTTTGGCGGGGTCATGCTCAAATGGGTTGATGAAAATGCCTGGTTGGCAGCTTCACGCGACTACCCCGGCTGCAATCTGGTAACCATCGGGATGGCCGCATGTCGGTTCAAGCATCGGGTTAAAAATGGCTCGATTCTACGCTTCAACATGCACAGGAACAATCAGGGAAGAACCTCGGTAACCTATGATGTCAAGGTATATGCCGACGCCCCTGGAGCCTTGGGCGAAGAAGAAGTCTTCAGCACCGCCATTACTTTTGTGCGCCTCGGTGCAGACGGCGAACCTTGCAAACTGACGCAGCCGGAATAAATAATCGACAAAAAAACCGCGAGCCCCATTACAGGGTAAAACGCGGCTTGAATGAACGTTGTGCGACATCGACGACTACGCAGGTCAGGCGGTTACATCCAGATTTAAACCTTTGCCGGTCTGCCCGGCGATTTCTAAACGCTGTTGTTCATTGATTTGCATTTGCTCAGTCTTTTCAGTGGTCTTTGTCAATACGTCAAAACCTGCTTGCGTCTTGTTGTTTGTCATATCCTGATTAACCAAACTTGCTGCGGTACCAATTTCTAACGCCATGGGTTGCTCCTTTCATTCATAAAGCCGGAGTTTACCCTAGCAGAATGGCCCACAGCGGGTCAATGAAATATTTACATCCTCTAATCTGACTCAACCTTTTATCCCTTTTGATTCGGTCGTTATTGCGGCAAATGGTTGACTGCTTTATACTTGTCCGGATTTGAGCACATATCAACCGAAACGGTTCACTTTTTTCCTGTTAATGGTGATTAAACAGATGAGCATCATACACAATGTCAGCCCGGAGTGGCTCGAAACCCAGTATCAGCGTTATCAGCAAGACCCATCACAGGTACCCGTTGAATGGCGTTCCTTTTTTATGGGATACGAATTCGCCGGCACACGCGATGCGGCAACCGGCGATAGTCGACCGGCGGCGGTGCAGGCCCTGATTCGCCGCTATCGGGAGCTTGGCCACATGTACGCCTGTGTCGATCCGCTGACCCCCTGCTCGCTGGATCACCCTTTTTTACGCCTGTCCGCTTTCGGTCTTGAGGATGCAGACCTGAAACGTAACTTTTCTGTTGTCGACTTTATTCTCGAACAGGCGCCCCTAAAGGACATTGTTGACATTCTCCAGCAAACCTACTGCCGCACCCTCGGCATCGAGTTTATGCATATTCCGGTTCCTGAAGAACGCAGTTGGTTACAAAAGCGGGTTGAAACCAACAGTAACAAACCAGAGGTTCCGCTGGAGAAAAAACTTTCCATTTACCATGCCCTGCTCAAGGCCACCAGGTTCGAGAGCTTCCTTCACCGTAAATTTGTTGGCCAGAAACGCTTCTCCCTGGAAGGTGGTGAGTCGGTTATTCCCTTGCTTGACCATATTGTGGAGCGTGCGGCGCAAAACTCCATTGAACAGATTGTCATCGGCATGGCTCACCGCGGGCGCCTCAATGTTCTCGCCAACATTTTTGAAAAGCCCCTGGAGAACATGTTTGCTGAGTTCGGTGACAACGCCTGCTACCAGATCGTCGGCGAGGGGGATGTCAAATACCACAAGGGCTATACCGCTTACCGCAAAGTAGCCGGCCGCGAAATCCGTATCTCCCTCGCCTCCAACCCCAGCCACCTGGAAGCGGTTAATCCTGTTGTTGAAGGCAAGGCCCGGGCCCGTCAAGATCGCCACCCCAAAGACGGCCGCCGCCATATCATGCCCTTGCTGATCCATGGAGATGCCGCCTTTGCCGGTCAGGGGATGGTCACCGAAACCCTCAATCTATCGCAACTCGATGGTTACAAAACCGGCGGCACCCTCCATCTGGTCATCAACAACCAGATTGGCTTTACCACGGCACCAACCGATTCACGCTCAACCATCTATGCCACCGACGTTGCCAAAATGCTCAATGTGCCGATTTTCCACGTCCATGGTGATGATCCCGAAGCGCTGATTCAGGCTGCCAATATCGCCCTTGATTATCGTCAACGCTACCGCAGGGATGTCGTCATTGAGATAATCTGCTATCGTCGCCACGGCCACAATGAAGGCGACGAGCCCTTTTTCACCCAGCCGTTGATGTACGAAAAAATTCGCAATCATCCACCGACGGTCGAAATATATAAAAACCAGCTGCTCATGGAAGGGGTCAGCGAGGACAAGCTTGACCAGATCAGCACGGCGGTTGACAATCGCCTTGAGGAAGCCTTGGAGCGCCAGGTGTGCGGCCTCCACGAAATCTTCCTTAAGCAGTGGTCACACATCTCCCGCAATTTCAGCTTTGACCGGGTAGAGACCGGGGTAGCCCGGCAGACACTGATTGATCTGAGCAGTCGACTGACAACCATTCCTGCTGATTTTTCAGCCCACCGTAAAATCAGTGCGCTGCTAAAAAAACGCCATGCCTTAATCACTGAAGACAAAGGGATGGACTGGGGGACTGTCGAAGCCCTGGCCTTTGCCAGTCTGGTTCACGAAAGCACTTCGATCCGGTTGTCGGGTCAGGACTCACGCCGTGGCACTTTTAACCATCGTCATGCGACCCTCTACGATACTAAGGCAGCGGTTAAGTATACGCCTCTGGCAGAAATCGCCGAAAAAGCCGGGGCCCGTTTTGACGCGTACAATAGTCTGCTGTCGGAAGCTGCCGTGCTCGGCTTCGATTACGGCTACTCGGTTGAAACCCCCGACGACCTGACTATCTGGGAGGCCCAGTTCGGTGATTTTGCCAACGGTGCCCAGGTTATTATCGACCAGTTTATCGCCAGCAGCCTGGCCAAATGGGATCGCCCCACCGGCATCACCCTGTTTTTACCTCACGGGTACGAAGGGCAAGGTCCGGAACACTCGAGCGCGCGCATCGAGCGCTTTTTACAACTCTGTGCCGACAACAACATGATCATTGCCAACCCCAGTACACCGGCACAACTGTTCCACCTGCTCCGTCGCCAGGCACGTCACCGCTACCGCCGTCCCCTGATTATTTTTACCCCCAAGGCACTGTTGCGGCACCCGGCCTGCGTATCTTATCCGGCTGATCTGGAAACTGGCCATTTTGCCGAAGTACTGCCGGATCCGCAACCGCTCAAAAAATGCCGCCGGGTCCTGTTATGTTCAGGAAAAATCTACTATGAACTGGCTGAGCGCCGGGACGAAGGCAAGCACAAGGATGTTGCCATCGTCCGCATTGAACAGCTCTTTCCCTTACATACTGAGCTGCTGCAGGAGATTCTCAGCACCTACCCGAACAAGGCTGAATATTACTGGGTTCAGGAAGAAATCGCCAACGCCGGTGGCTGGGATCATCTGCGGCCACGTCTGCGGGAGCTTATTGGCAAGGAACCGGTCTATGTCGGGCGCAAACCCTCTGCCAGCACTGCTGTCGGTTCGCATCGAATCCACAAGGAAGAACAGGACCAGATTCTTTTCAATGCCTTTGCAGCCCCAAAATAGAGGTTAATTTATGGAAATCAAGGTACCCCAGGTTGGCGAGTCAATCGTCGAAGCTGAAATTGCTGAATGGCTCAAAAAAGACGGTGACTACGTAGAAAAAGATGACCTGCTGTTAGAACTCGAAACCGAGAAGGTCAATGTTGAACTGAACGCCGAAGCCTCCGGAAAGTTGACCATCCTTGCTCAAAATGGTGAAACGGTGAAAATTGGTGCAGTCATTGGACGTATCGACACATCCGCCGAAAAAACCGGCAGCGCCGAAGATGCGGCCAAAGACAAGGATAAAGACAAACCTCAGCAAGAGGAACAGACCACCAGCAAAGAGACCTCTGGAGGCATAGAAAAGGATAGTACAAACAACCAGCAGGACGAGGCTAAAAGCAGCGAAAAGCCAATGAATCCGGCGGTACCGAAAATTGCTGCTGAACGCGGCATCGATCCCCAGCAAATCAAAGGCAGTGGCCGCGACGGACGGGTTCTGGTTGATGACATTCCGGCCGAGGCCGAGCAGAAAGATCAATCGGAAGATCCGCAAAAACCAGCAGATACCGAGATCCAACCGGCAACCAAACCAGGCGCTGACCGCACCGAGCGAACTGAGCGCGTAGCAATGACACGCATTCGCCGCAAGATTGCTGAACACCTGCTCAAAGCTACGCAGGAAACCGCCATGCTGACGACCTTCAACGATGCCGACATGAGCCGGGTGATCGCCCTGCGCACCCGCTACAAAGAGGCCTTCCTGAAAAAGTATGATGTCCCTTTGGGCTTCATGTCATTTTTTGTCAAAGCCTGCGCCGAAGCCCTGAAAATTTATCCGGAAGTCAATGCCAGCATCGATGGCAGCGATATTCTCTACCACCACTATCGCGACATCGGTGTGGCCGTCGGCAGCAAGCGCGGCCTGGTGGTGCCGGTGATTCGCGACGCCGATCACCTCAGGTTTGATGAAATCGAAACCACCATCCGCGATCTAGCCGCCCGTGCTGACAGCGGCAAGCTGAGCCTGGACGAGCTGGAAGGAGGGACCTTCACCATCTCCAACGGCGGTATTTACGGCTCGGTGCTCTCCACGCCCCTGCTTAACCCGCCACAGAGTGCCATCCTCGGCATGCACGCGATCCAGGAGCGTGCGGTGGTACGTGACGGCGAGATCGTCATCTGTCCGATCATGAACCTGGCGCTCAGTTATGATCATCGCATCATTGACGGACAACAGGCGGTGAGCTTTTTAAAACAGGTTAAAACCTACATCGAAGCACCGGAAACCTTGCTGCTGAAGCTATAATGCGCTACGTCCCTCTTCAAACTTACGGGTTAAGGAGTTTAATTATCCATGTCTGATACACATTATGATCTGATCGTTATCGGCGCCGGCCCAGGCGGTTACGTCGCCGCCATCCGTGCCGCACAGTTGGGCTTTAACGTTGCCCTGGTGGAAAAGCGTGACACTCTGGGTGGGGTTTGCCTTAATGAAGGATGTATTCCGAGCAAGGCGTTGCTTGAATCGAGTGAACATTTTGCCCGCACCCGTCACGAACTGGCAGAACACGGTGTCGATGTCGGTGAGGTCAAACTGAACTTGAAACAGATGATGACCCGCAAAGAGGAGATCGTCAGCAAGCTGACCGGCGGCATTGCCGGGCTGATGAAAAAAAACAAAATCAAGGTTTATCAGGGGGCGGCCAAACTGTTGCCTAAAGATGGCGATACCTGCCGGGTGACCATCCGGGCGGACAAGGAACAGGAACTTAGCGCCAAAAGGATCCTGCTCGCCACCGGCAGTGAAGCCATTGAACTGAAGCACCTCCCGTTTGATGGCGATAAAATCATCAACGCCCGTGATGCCCTGAGCCTGACGGACGTACCAAAGCGCCTGCTGGTAGTCGGAGGTGGCGTGATCGGCCTGGAGATGGGCTCGGTCTGGAGTCGCCTCGGCGCCCAGGTCACGGTGGTGGAAATGCTGCCCCAGATTCTGCCGCAAACCGACCCCCAAATCGCTCAAACCCTGCAGCGCAGTTTAAAAAAACAGGGGCTTGACATCCGTCTGAAGACCCGTCTGGATAACATTGCTGTGGCTGACAAAGAGATTACCGCTACCTTGAATGCTGATGACAAACTGGAAGAGGTCATCTGCGACAAAATCCTGGTCGCCGCTGGGCGCCGCGCTCGTACCGATGACTTGAATCTGGAAGTGGTCGATTTGCAGCCCAACAAGGCCGGGCAGCTTGATATTGATGAAAACTTCCAAACGACAACACCAGGCATTTATGCCATTGGGGATCTGGTCGCAGGCCCAATGCTGGCCCATAAAGCCAGTGATGAAGGGGTCGTCTTTGCCGAACGTCTGGCGGGTCAGGCGGCAACCATCAACTATCCGGGCATCCCTGCCGTCACCTACACCTGGCCGGAGGTGGCGTCGGTCGGCCATACCGAGGAGCAACTCAAGAACAAGGGGATCGCGTTCAACGCCGGCAAATTCTTCTTCAGCGCCAATGGCCGTGCCCTGTGCAGCGGCATGAGCGATGGTTTCATCAAGGTCCTGGCCACCCCTGACAGCGGACGGATTCTTGGCGTCCACATTGTCGGGCCCCACGCCTCGGAACTGATTGCCCCGGCGGCAACCGTCTATTCCTTTGGCGGCAGCATCCATGATCTGGCCGTTACCTCATTTGCTCATCCAACCCTGTCGGAAACGTTTAAAGAGGCCGCACTGGCCGTTAACAAAGAAGCTATTCATGCCTGATAGAAATCCATGGCAATACTGCTCTGTTAACCACCAAATGAAAACACCAACTGCACCTGATAAAGGATCAAGCATTGAAATCGTTTAAAAAACTGTTACTTGTCGTCGTACTGATCGCCCTGATCATCGCCGCTATCGCCTATTTTCGTGACACCGCTCCACCCCAGGTTGCTCTGACTCCGGCCAGCGGACCGGTCTCGCCGGCGACGCCCTTAAACCTGCTGGTCCGTGATGAAGGCACAGGACTTAAAGAGGTCGATGTTTATCTGGTCCAGGGAGAGCTGCGTGTTTCGTTAAGTCGCCAGGAGTTTCCAGCGCCACGGGAACAGGAGACCATCGAGCTGAGCCTGGAAGGTCTGCGCCTGCGCGAAGGAGCTTTCACCATCGAAGTCACGGCCACCGATCAAGCCATCTACCGCTTAGGTAAAGGCAACACAGCACAAGAAGTATTTGAACTGATCTATGACTCCCGCCCACCGGCAATCTCGGTGATCAGTCGTGCCCACAATTTTACCCGTGGTGGTGCCGGGCTGGTGACCTATTCCCTGGATGAGCCCGTCAAACGCACCGGGGTTGTCTTCGGCGAGCACTTCTTCCCGGCGTTTCAACAGCCATCAGGCATGTATGTCAGTGCTGTGACCTTCCCCTACCATCTGGATCCCAAGGAATTCGTTCCACGGATAGTCGCTGTCGACCTCGCTGACAATGAACGCCAGGCCGGCATTTATTACCGTGCCAACAACCAGCAATTTCGCCAGCGTCAGATTAACATCAGCGACAGTTTTCTCGACATGACCCTGCCTGAATTTACCCATCAGGTACCAAAATTCGATACCCCACTGGAGACATTTCTCTACATCAACCAACAGATCCGCAAAGAAAATCGTGCCGCAGTAGCTGCCCTGGCGGCAGAAACTGCCGGCGAGCCGTTATGGGAAGGGGTCTTCCTGCGCCAACCAAGAGCGGCGCCACTGGCGCTTTTTGCCGATCACCGCACCTATTTATATAAAGGCAAAGAGATCGACCGCACCGTTCACCTCGGCTATGACCTGGCGTCGATTGCTCAGGATGACATTGTTGCCGCTAACACCGGGAAGGTTGTCTTCAGTGATTTTCTCGGCATCTACGGACTCTGTATCGTCATTGATCACGGCATCGGCATCCAGACCCTTTATGCCCACTTGAGTCAGAGTCAGGTTGAGGTTGGTCAGCAGGTGCGTCGTGGCGACGTCATTGGCCGCAGCGGCGTGACCGGCCTGGCCGGGGGGGATCATCTACATTTTGAAGTTCTGGTTAACGGCATTCCGGTACAGCCGATTGAGTGGTGGGATGCCAACTGGCAGCACAACAACATCGACAGTAAACTGCAAGTGGAATAATTGTTTTGCCGGCTCTTGCGGCCAGTTTGACTTGCAACAGCGGCTGCTGTGGTAATTTTTCCCCTTTTCTCTCATGTGTTAGAAGGATGATCCGATGAAAAAAACAATGGTAATGGCACTGGTTATACTCCTGTGCGGATTTGCTGGACAGGTTCTGGCACAGGACAAGCAAATCAAGGCAGGCTTCGTCTATGTTGGTCCCGTTGGTGATGCCGGCTGGACCTATGCCCACGACCTCGGCCGACTGGAGATGGAGAAACTCCCCTTTGTCGAGCCCTCTACCTATATCGAGTCGGTTCCCGAAGGGGCTGAATCGGCCCGGGTCATTAACGGCCTCGTTCGACGCGGCCATAATCTGATATTGACGACAAGTTTCGGCTACATGGATGCCACTATCGATGTTGCCAAGCGCAATAAAGATGTGATCTTCATGCATTGTTCGGGCTACAAAACCGCCGAGAATGTCGGCACCTACTTCGGACGCATGTACGAGCCACGTTACCTCTCCGGCATCATCGCCGGTAAAATGACAACCAAAAACATCATCGGCTATGTCGCCGCCTTCCCGATTCCGGAAGTTATCCGCGGCATCAATGCCTTCACCCTCGGGGTTCGCAGCGTTAATCCCGAAGCTCAGGTCCGGGTTGTCTGGACCCAGACCTGGTTTGATCCGGGGGTCGAGCGGGATGCCGCCGACAGCCTGCTGGATGTCGGTGCCGATGTCCTCGCCATGCATCAGGATGCTCCGGCAACCCTGCAGGCCGCTGAAGCTCGTGGCGCCTACGTCATCGGCTACAACAGTGACATGCGCCACTTTGCTCCCAACGCCTTTTTGACGGCGCCGGTCTGGAACTGGGGGGCTCTTTATACCCAATTAGCTGAAGCAGTGCATAACGGCACCTGGAAATCGGAACAGATCTGGTGGGGGGTTAAGGACGGCCTTGTGGGTCTGGCCGATATCCATGCCAAGGTTCCTGACGACGTTAAAGCGCTGGTGCAGGAGCGCACCGCAGCCATTGTCGCCGGCACCCTTCATCCCTTCACCGGGCCGTTGAAAGATCGCGATGGTAACCAGGTCCTTGGCGCAGGCGAGACCATGAGCGATGGTGAGATGCTGAGCATGAACTTCTTTGTCGAAGGTGTTCAGGGGACTCTTAGCAAATAAATCGACCTCCTACGACGGCACGCCCGGTAACGGGCGTGCCGATTCTTTATGCCAGAACTGCTGCAGATCCAGAATATCAGAAAAACCTTTCCCGGCGTTGTTGCTCTTGACGATGTCTCCTTTACTGTTGCGCCTGGCGAAATCCACACCCTACTGGGCGAAAACGGCGCCGGTAAGAGCACCCTGATGAATGTCCTGACCGGGCTTTACCATCCTGACTCCGGACACATGCAGCTGGCCGGCGAGCCAGTCCATTTCACCAGTCCCCGTGATTCCCTGTCACGCGGTATCGGCATGGTCCATCAACACTTCATGCTGGTTCCGGCGCATAGCGTCTTTGAAAATATTCTTCTCGCTCTGGATAGGGTTCCCCAGTTCTATGACCGCAAGCACTATCAACAGAAAATGCAGAAACTGATCGACACTTTTGAACTCGATCTTGATCTGGATGCCGAAGTGTGGAAGCTATCCATCGGCGCCCAGCAATGGATTGAGTTGATCAAGCTGTTGCTGCGCGATTGTCGTTTGCTGATCCTCGATGAACCGACAGCCGTTCTCACTCCCCAGGAAACCGACCGCCTGTTCAAGGTGCTGCGCCTGTTACAACAACAGGGGAAAAGTATCATCTTTATTTCCCACAAGATGCGTGAGGTCATGGAGATTTCCGACCGGGTGACGATACTGAAAAAAGGGAGCAGCATCGCCACCCTGAAGAGGGCTGAGTTCAATGCTGACATCCTGGCAAGGCTGATGATCGGTCAGGATCGCATCCCCGAGTGGCAAAAGAACCTGCAGATGTCGGAAAAAATCGTCCTTGATATAAGAAACCTCTCAGTGCGCAATGATCGTGGTCTGGCAGATCTTGATGATTTCAGCCTGCAGCTAAAAGAAGGTGAAATCCTCGGTATTGCCGGGGTCGCCGGCAACGGCCAGAAAGCTCTGGCTGAGGCGCTGACCGGGCTTAAGGAAATAAACAAGGGAAAGATTTTCGCCGGTGATATGGATATGACCCACAGTACTGCCCGCGCCTCTTATATTTCCGGTATTGCCCACATTCCGGAAGACCGTAAAAGCATCGGCATCGCCCCCGATCTCGATGTTGCCGACAATCTGATCATGAAGAGTTTTAAAAATTCCCTTTTTCGGCGTGGGGTTTTCCAGAATCGCCGTGCCATTCGCCGCAATGCTGAAGAAAAAGTATCACGCTTTGCGATCAAAGCCGGTCCCGAAGGATCACCGGTACGCTATCTCTCCGGTGGTAATATTCAAAAGGTCATCATTGCCCGGGAACTGTCCGAACAACCACGGGTGCTGGTAGCCCTTTACCCCACCCGCGGTCTGGATATCGGCAGTGCCGAGTATATTCACAAGGTCATTGTCGATGGTGCCGGACGGGGCATGAGCACGATTCTGATCGCCGAAGATTTGGACGAACTGCTCAAACTCAGCGACCGCATTGCCGTGATGTTTCGCGGCAGATTGATCGGCTATGCCGATCCACGCCGGACCAGCCGCGAAGAGATCGGTCTGATGATGAGCGGTGAACAGCGGGAACAGCCCTGATGAAACTCGTCATTGAACGGCGCGACACCTCATCTGCCCTGCTCCACTTTAGCGCCCCGATGGTCTCTATCGTGGTCGCCCTGCTGTTTGCCGGAGGGCTGATTCTGGCCGCCGGCATCAACCCTTTAGATGCCTATCGCGAAATCCTTTATGAGGCAGTCGGTTCAACCTACGGTCTCTCTGAAACCCTGGTCAAAGCAACCCCCTTGATCTTTGCCGGACTCGGTGTCAGCCTGGCTTTTCGTATGCAGATCTGGAACATTGGCGCCGAAGGACAGATCTACATGGGGGCGATGGGAGCGACCTGGGTGGCCCTCTTCTCAGGGCTGGAGAATCATTGGCTGCTGATGATCACCATGTTCTGTGCGGCCTTTATCTGTGGTGGTCTCTGGGCCGGGGTTGCCGGCGTGCTGCGCGCCCGCTGGCGGGTCAACGAAGTCATCGTCACCCTGATGATGAACTATATCGCCATTTTATTTGTCAATTATCTTATTTACGGTCCCTGGCGTGATCCACAAGGGTTTAATTTCCCCCTGACTGCCCAGTTCTCTGAGGCAGCCCGTTTCGCCAATTTTTTTGATACCCGGCTTCATAGCGGATTTTTTCTTGCCTTGTTCTGTGCGCTGTTGCTCTATCTGTTAATGGAACGCACCGTCTGGGGCTATCAGATCAAGGTCATCGGCAGCAATCCGCAGGCCGCCCGTTATGCCGGGATGCGCACCGGCGTCGCCATCTTTGCCGTGCTTTTTCTCAGCGGTGCGATTGCCGGAGTTGCCGGCTTAAGTGAAGTTGCCGGCCTTCAGTATCGTCTTCAGCACGGTATCTCATCCGGTTACGGTTATACCGCAATTATTATCGCCTGGCTCGCCCGACGCAGCGCCCTGGGCGTCATCATTGTCTCCTTATTGATGGGTATCCTGCTGGTCGGTGGTGACAGCCTGCAGATGCTGTGGCAGTTGCCTATTGCCTTTGTCTATGCTTTCCAGGGATTGATCCTGTTTTTCCTGCTCGGGTCCGATTTTTTCATCCAGTATCGAGTCAAGCTGATCAAAGGAGCACAAGGTGGTTGAAATTCTGCTTGATGCAACCGTGCGCGCGGGCACCCCGATTCTGTTCGCGACCCTGGGTGCGATCCTGAATGAGCGGGCAGGTATTATCAATCTGGGCATTGAAGGATTGATGCTGATCGGTGCCCTGGCCGGTTTTGCCGGCACCTTCTATTCAGGTTCTCCATTGATCGGTATCCTGGCGGCATTTGCTGTCACCTTTGTCGCCGGAAGCATTCATGCGCTGATTACCGTACAGCTGCGCGGCAATCAAATCGTCAGCGGACTGGCCATGACTATGTTCGGTATCGGGGTCACTGCCCTGTTCGGCCGCGGGATGGTCGGTCAAACCATCGGCGGCCTTGAACGCCTGCCGATTCCCGGATTGTCCCAGCTACCCATTATCGGTCGTCCTTTTTTTCAGCAGGATCTGCTCATTTACACCAGCTTTGTCCTGGTGTTTGTGCTCTGGTTTTTTCTTTATCGCACCCGTACGGGTCTTGCCCTGCGGACGGTCGGTGAGAATCCGGCGGCGGCCGACACCTGTGGTATCTCGGTCAGTCTGTATCGCTTTTTTGCCGTCACCACCGGCGCCGGTCTGGTAGGCATCGGTGGTGCCTACTTAAGCCTGGCAATGACTCCTATGTGGATTGAAAACATGTCTGCCGGACGCGGCTGGATCGCTGTCGCCCTGGTGATTTTTTCCGGCTGGTCAAGCGGTAAAGCCATGTTCGGCGCCTATCTGTTCGGTGGAATCACCGCCATGCAGCTGCGTTTCCAGGCAATAGGCACTGACATCAGTACCCATATCCTGCAGATGCTCCCCTATGTTTTTACTATCCTTGTCCTGGTAGTATCAACCATCCGTCTGCAGAAAGGGTCCAGCCAACAACCCCAGGGGCTCGGTTTGCCCTATGATCGAGAGGATCGCAAATGACAGTTACCCAGGAGCTACTTGAACGTTTTCGTCGGGAAGGCACGATTCAGGGGGATGTCGTCAAGGTCGACAGTTTTCTCAACCACATGGTTGATCCATTATTGATGGAGAAGATCGGCCAGGATCTGGCTGCACGCTTTGCCAACCAGCAGATTGACAAGATCATCACTGCTGAAAGCAGTGGCATCATGATCGCCCAGGCGGTTGCCACCGCAATGAAAATTCCCTTTATCTTTGCCAAGAAAAAACGTTCCATCACCATGAAAAAGTTCTATACCGCCAGCAGTTATTCCTTTACCAAGCAGGAAGCGACAACCCTTTACGTTTCCCACGAGGTGTTGCAACCCGGCGAGAAGGTTCTGTTTATCGATGACTTTTTCGCCAAGGGAACAACCCTTAAGGCCCTCTCCGAAATCATCCGCCAGGCACGGGCCGAGCTGGTTGGCTGCGCGGTCATTGTCAACAAGTCAAAACGTGAGGATATCCTGTCGGTTCTTCATCTGGATGAATTGAAGGCGCTGTAACAATCCTGAAGGGTCTAAAGTTCTGCTAACGGTTCGCAATAAGCGCTGGCGAAGTGAAGGCACGGCCTACTACCGCAATTTGATTTTGTTTTTTGGGGAAGCACCTAGCCCCTTTCCATCCGCTTGATTGCATTGTTAGGGCCTCTCTGCTATTGTGTACGGTAATGCCGTACCGAAATGGAGGTTTTCTATGGATACTGTGAGTGTCAACAAGTTCCGGGACAATTTAAAAAACTTTGTAGAGCAAGTTACTCACCAGCATGTGCCGCTGAAAGTCACTCGCCGAAGTGGTGAGGACTTTGTGATCATTGGCGCGGATGACTGGGAACGCGAGCAAGAAACCCTTTATGTTCTGCAAAACACCAGCCTTATGAAACAAATAGCCGAATCAACTCGGACACATAGCGAGCGTTCTGGGTACACACCAACGACAGGGGAAACAAATGAGATCCTTGGTGTTTGAGGGTAACACTTGGGCCACCTATGAAGAACTTAGAGCGAAAGATAAACGTATTCATAAGGCCCTATGCACCATTTTGAAAGAAATGCTCAGAGGTGACCCTGCTACCGGAACGGGGAAACCTGAAGCTCTTCGACACAACCTTACCGGCTTTTGGTCACGCAGGCTAAGTCAAAAAGATCGGGTTATTTACAAATACGACGATAAATACATTTATATTTTTGCAATCGGCGGACATTACGATCAATTGTGAGTCTTAACGGTTTGAGATAAGCGGCGGCGACGCGACGTGAGCGTTGCCACCACAATGGGTTTTTCAATGTTGCACAGCTGTCAATTTTTGCCGGGGAAAATCTGGGCGCAATGAATTGCGCCCCTTGTACTTGACCCTCTTTCCCATTTGTGACGCAGCGGTCAGGAAGATGACGGCATGACGATACAGGGCGGCAACTGTTTGAGGCGACAGCCGAGTTTTGCCGACCCGTCATGCCGTCGGCTTGCTGACCGGCATCCGCGTCAGCGGACCAGGAGCATGGTGCCTTTTTCTGCTTACTCTTTTGTGGCATGACAAAAGAGTAAGGCGGCGTGCGGGGCCGCGACCCCGCGACTCTGGTGTTAATGTTGAACAATCGGACGGTTCATGAACCGCACCTACACAACCAGACCACCCCGTCAGGCTTCGCCTGCCACCCCTCCGGTGGAGGGGAATAAAATCACAACCTTGAAAACCTGGGCGCAATGAATTGCGCCCCTACAATTGCTATTGTTCTTCCTCCCATTTGTGACGCAGCGGTCAGGAAGATGATGGCATGACGATACAGGGCGGCAACTGTTTGAGGCGACAGCCGAGTTTTGCCGACCCGTCATGCCGTCGGCTTGCTGACCGGCATCCGCGTCAGCGGACCAGGAGCATGGGTGCCCTTTTCTGCTTACTCTTTTGTGGCATGACAAAAGAGTAAGGCGGCGTGCGGGGCCGTGACCCCGCGGTCTTGGTGTTGATGTTGAACAATCGGGCGAGGCATGGGCCGCCTCACAAAAACCCCCTTTTAAATTGAACAATCACGCATCGAGCAACCGCTTCAACGTGTTACCAAGGATGACATTATTAACCCCCATCCCCAGATACCCGGTCTGGCCGTAGGTATCATAATGCTCGACCTGTTCAATCAGATGTTGGATTTCCGGCTTTCTGGCAAGGAACCGCTCCGGATGATCGATAATAAACTGTACCTGCTCAGCCAGATAATCAGGCAATTCCTGCTCATCCTGAGCGGTGTTCATCACCGCCTGAAGCTGCGCAAAAATCATTCCTGCCCCTCCTCCAGCCAGCGCAGGGTTCTGGCGATATCCTCATGGTCATACGCCCACTTACAGCATCCCGCTTCAGCATAAACATCATACTCGCGCACCTGATCCAGCAGAATTTCCACCAGGTACTCCTTATCTTCATAGTCCGTCGGATTGCATGCCACCTGAAGCACCGGGTCTGCCAACCATTTAGGCAGGTCACCATGGTCGTACTGCTCACGGGTTGCCAGTTCAAGTTCAGCGAAAACTTGGGACATCGTCACACTCCTTTTTTTCGTTGCATTTACAAGGATAGCGATTGTTTTGCGTTCATCATCAGACCAGGGGATATTCTAACATTATTGGCATCATCTGTGCTAACTCCTGCTGTCAAGAACGCTATGACGAAAGGGACAGCCATCGATGTTTCAGCAGAACCAGTTACTATTCCGCGCCCTGCTTAATATCGGCAAAGAACTCGCCGCCATCACTGATATTGATCCCCTCCTGCAGCGAATTCTGCAGATATCTCAAGAGGTTTTCACCTTTGACAATGCTATCATCCGCCTGCTCAATCCAGCAACCAACACCCTGGAAACGGCCGCCAGCTACGGTTACAGCGAAGATGCGATCTCCCGCCTCATCGGCCTCGGCCAGGGGGTGATGGGCAAGGCCGCCAAATTTAGGCGCCCTTATCTGATTAATAATATTGCAGTGGAAGAGGACTACATCCCCGGCATCGACGCCGCACGCTCGGAGATGGCCGTCCCCCTTATTGCGCGTGACAAGGTGATCGGGGTCTTTAACGTCGAAAGCTGCCAGCCGGATGCCTTTACCGCCCAGGACTGCGATACCCTGGCGATCCTGGCCGGGCAGGCCGCCATCGCCATCGACAATGCTCATCTGTACCGCGATCTTTGCCAGGTGTCGCGAGAAAGGGAGCAACTGCATCACCTCAATGAACAGATCCTGACCAGCATCAGTATCGGTCTGTACACCGTTGACCAGCATTTGCGCATCACCTCATGGAATCGCAGTATGGCCCGCATGAGTGGCATCAGCAGTGCTGAAGCCGGCGGCAGGTCGTTGCTCGAACTGTTTCCAAATCTGGAAGAAGAGGGGATCTCCGAGCGCTTGCGGGAAGTGTTAAGTAGCGGAGAAGCCCAGCAGCTACGTATTGTTCACCGCGGCCAGAGCGGTCAGAACCGTCTGCAGAATCGTTTTTTATCGCCTCTGAAAGACGACAACGAAACCGTTGGTGCCGTGATTGTCGTGGAGGACATCACTGAATTCGAGCAACTTCTGGCACAGACCATTCAGTCGGAAAAGCTTGCTGAAGTGGGGCGCATGAGTGCCGGCATCGCCCATGAAATCAACAACCCCTTAGCAGTTATCAGCTATGCCTGTCAGATCCTGCAGGAAACCGAACCCCCTTCGGAACAAGGGCGTGAGCTGCTCGAACGCATCGCCCTGGAGGTGGAGCGGCTGTCCCATCTGACCTCGGAACTGCTGACCTATTCCGGACGGCAGGAGGATCGCCGTGTCCCGACCGATCTCAATCAGACCATCGCTGATGTACTGACCCTGCTGACCTATGAAATTAAAAAACATCAGGTTCACATCATCAAGGATTTTCATGAGCTGCCATTACCTGAGGTCGATGCCAACAAGTTCAAACAGATCTTTATCAACCTGATCCTCAACGCGATTCAGGCCCTGGAGCCACAGGAAACAATCCATATCAGCACCCGCTGTAGCCCGAAATCCGTGATTATCGACATCGCCGATAACGGGCCGGGTATTCCCGATCACCTCAAGGAACAGATTTTTGAACCCTTTTTCACCAATCGCAAAGATGGTAGCGGCACAGGTCTGGGGCTCTATCTGTGCCGTAAAATCATTACCGCTTATCAGGGTAATTTGACGGTAGCTGACAACCCTGAAGGCGGTACTTGCTTCACCTTACAGCTGCCCATCTGATTGCACTTTTTTTATCCAATCCAGCCACTGATTGCTCAAAAAGAAAGCAGTTTGTCCTTTTTCCTGAAGGTGATCAAGGGACAAACAGTCACTTGCGGCAGTTGGCACAGACCATGCTAAACAACAATATGTGTCGGTCATCAGTCAGCATCCTGATCCGGGCATCACGCCACGACGGCGTTACCAGCTAAAGGCAATCGAGCAAAGGCGCTCTGCACCCAGATGATTGGGTTCATTGCGCCTTTTGTATTTTACCACTGACAAAGGAGAGGTCAGCAGATGAAAAAAGTCGAATGTATTATCAAACCGTTCAAGCTTGAAGACGTCAAGAGCGCTATCTGCGAACTTGGCATCACCGGCATGACCGTTAGTGAGGTCCGTGGTTTTGGTCGCCAGAAAGGGCACACCGAACTTTATCGCGGTGCTGAATACCAGATTGATTTTATCCCCAAGATCAAACTTGAACTGGTCACCACAGATGAGCTGGTCAGTCAGCTGGTCGAAGCGATCACATCTGCCGCAGGTACCGGACGTATCGGCGACGGCAAAATTTTTGTCAGCAATATTGAGCAATCAATCCGCATCCGCACCGGCGAAGCCGGCGAAGATTCTCTTTAGTTCTGCACATACATAAAACAACCCCTATTTCGCGCTAAAAAGGAGATACGAGAATGAAAAAACAACTGATATTCCTTGCCTGTCTGGTTCTGCTGCCGAGCCTGGCGCTGGCTGAAGAGACCCCCATTAGCGAGGTCGCCTACATCCTTAACAGCTTTTCTTTTCTTATCAGCGGTGTACTGGTTATGTGGATGGCCGCCGGCTTTTCCATGCTCGAAGCCGGGATGGTGCGCTCCAAAAACGTTGCGACCATCTGCCTGAAAAATATCTCTTTGTACTCTATCGCCGGTATCCTCTATTACCTGATCGGCTACAACCTGATGTACACCAATGTCGACGGTGGCTTTATCGGTAGCCTTGGCCTTTGGGGGGCAGATGATGCCGCCGCCCTGGGTGGGGATTATTCCGGCGAATATGCCACTGGATCCGACTGGTTTTTCCAGATGGTGTTTGTTGCAACCGCTGCTTCGGTTGTTTCCGGTACCGTTGCTGAACGTATCAAGCTCTGGCCTTTCCTGGGTTTTGTTGTCGTCCTGACCGCTGTCATCTACCCGACCCAGGGCGCCTGGAGCTGGGGTGGTGGCTGGCTTGATGAGATGGGCTTTGCCGATTACGCCGGTTCCACCATCGTTCACTCAGTCGGCGGCTGGGCCGCTCTCGCCGGTGCGATGATTCTCGGCGCCAGAACCGGCAAATATGGTAAGGATGGAAGGGTCACCCCCCTGCCCGGCTCCAACATGCCCCTGGCAACCCTGGGGACCTTTATCCTGTGGATGGGCTGGTTTGGCTTTAATGGTGGTTCGGTTCTGGCCCTGGGCTCGGCCGACGCCGTCATCGAAATGTCAAATGTCTATCTCAACACCAATCTTGCCGCTGCCGGTGGTCTGGTTGCCGCCATCATCATGCTGCAACTGATCTACAAAAAAGTTGATTTGTCCATGGCCCTGAACGGTGCTCTGGCCGGACTGGTATCGATTACCGCTGAACCTTCGACGCCGTCACCCGGCATGGCGGTGATGATCGGTGCCATCGGTGGCATTCTGGTGATACTAGCTATTCCGCTGCTCGACAAACTCAAAATCGATGATGTTGTCGGCGCCATCTCAGTTCACCTGGTTTGCGGCATCTGGGGAACCCTGGCGGTACCACTGACCAATTCCGATGCCAGCTTTGTGGTACAGTTTATTGGTATTATCGCTGTGGGTGCCTTTGTTCTGATCGCCAGTTCCCTGGTCTGGCTGGCACTGAAATACAGTGTCGGCATCCGCGTCAGCAAAGAAGTCGAAATGAACGGCTGCGATTCGTCTGAACTCGGCATGGAAGCCTACCCCGATTTCCGCGGCGGATCATCCGGACTTTCTTCCGGGGGATCTTTCTAACCTCCCCTGAAGACTAAAAAATCAAACACCAACCCTGTGCCGGACGTGCTGTTAATACCTGAAAACAGCACGTCCGGCAGCGGAAGGACAAGACATGAAAAAAGCCCTGATCGTTGATGACGAGCCCCTGATACGCCGACAAGTTGCAGAAGCCTTGAGCGACTACGGCTTTGATGAACTTTTTGAAGCGGCCGACGGATCCCAGGCGGTTGCCCTGGCATCAGCCCACCAGCCCCTGTTGATCGTCATGGATGTCACCATGCCGATCATGGATGGCATTACCGCTGCCGCCACCATCAACAGGAACCCCAGCGGCGCCATGGTGCTGTTGACCGGCACAACCGATAACGACACTGTGTCGCGGGCCATTGAGGCCGGGGTCCATCACTATCTGATGAAACCGTTCCGCGCTGACCAACTCAAAATTACCGTCGACATGGCCATCCATCAGTTTATTCAACTGTCTAATCTGCTCGACGAGGTTGCCGCCCTCAAGGAGAGTCTGGAAACCCGCAAGCTGGTCGACCGCGCCAAAGCGCTACTGATCAAAAACGGGATGACGGAACCCCAGGCTCATCGCAAGATCCAGAAACTGGCCATGGATAAGCGCAAAAGTATCGGTCAGGTTGCTGAA
>JAHYIY010000043.1 GCA_019429255.1 Desulfuromonadales bacterium
TAGCATCGATTCCAATGACGCCGACGTTCCATCAGTTCTTGAGATTCGACCGACAGGGTTGCGATGGGATAGGAACGCAAGCGCTCTAAACCAATTTCCTCGTCAGTTAACAGACAGTAACCATAACGTAACTATTCACCACTATCCTTGCGCAGGATCGGAGCTCCTGGGGCAAGTGCGTCTGTCGCCATGGACGGCGACAACAAGCGGTCATGGATGACGAAAAGCGTCCCTTGACATAGGATCCCCGATCCGATGCTGAACAGTTACAACATAACTACCGTCAACAATTCGCTGCAGTGCTGCTTCTACCTGTTCCAACAAGGTTCCCTTGCGACGGTAATTGATCATTTCCATCGTCGTACTGTTTTCCGTGAAGCTCTGATCGACAATATCACCGACTCGTTCATTCTGATGACGGATGCGCTGCCGAGCTTCCCTGTAATCGGTTCGCAGCTCTTGCCGCCAAACGATCAGGACGTTTTGAAAATAGTCCAGCTGTTCTTTACTCAAATAGTGACTCTTTTGCTCTAACGACAGTGCTGTATTATGCAATTGATTCATCAGTTGCTCCTTTAAAATGGAGAAGCTTCCATTTCCTGAGCCATGAATTCCTGCCCTGCTAACCGCAGTCACCCCGCCACAGGCAGGTCATCTCGCGACACTGATCGACCTGGTTGGTCATGTAGCAGGGGTTATTGTTTTCTGCTTTCTGAATCGTCCGAATCAGTTCGTCTTTTTTCAGGCGCCCAGCGCGCAAACCTTTTTGCGCCGCCAGCGCCTTGATTTCTTTCATGTTCATTGCTGATTTCTCCTTCATCAAGTGGTTGATACATCGTTAAATTGGCAATCTTTTATCCGCCTATTATTAGAAAATTGCTGGTAACGGGTGATAATTGTGTAAGGTGGACACGTTTTCGTCTGCCAATGAAATGCTCATGAATGTTTAACATCAGATTAACCTGCCACTGTTCTCCTGCAGCAAAAAGGAGAACCCTATGCCTCTGTCAGAAGCCTTTCCATTACCTTTCAGCCTCAAACAACAGCCGCCCTCATCCATCCGTGCCCGTGCCGGGAGCATCGCCCTTGGCCTGGCCGAAGCAGGTCTTGGTCTGTCTGCCTGCAACCGTCTGTACCGCCAGGTCCGCTCTGATGGCACCATGGCTGGTTTTGTCCATCAGGCCCTGAAAACCCTGGCAATAGATTATCTTGTTGAACCACAGGACCTGGCGCGGATCCCTGCAAGTGGCCCCTGTGTTGTTATTGCCAATCATCCCTACGGCGGCGTTGAGGGGCTGATTCTGTTTGATCTGGTCAGTCGCATCCGCCCGGACTTCAAGGTCATGGGGAACCATCTGCTGGGGCGGTTACCGGCGCTGCGTTCCCACCTGATTGCTGTTGATCCCTTTGGTTCTGATAGCTCGGTCCGGACGAATATTGCTCCGCTACGACAGGCTCTGAAATCTCTGAAACAGGGGGAGTTGCTGATTATTTTTCCGGCCGGGGAAGTGTCCTCTCACCAGTCAAAAGAGACCGGAGTGGTCGATCCCCAATGGAATGATTCCGCCGCTCGGATTATCCGGCGCAGTAACGTTCCGGTGGTGCCGATCTTTTTCCCCGGACACAACGGCCCATTGTTCCAGTTGGCGGGCAAGATCCATCCCCGGTTGCGTACCGCTCTGCTCCCACGGATGCTCCTTGGGCAACGCCATCAGGTTAAGCAGGTTGTTGTCGGTCAGCTCATCAGTCCGCGCAACTGCGGCGATTTTGCCACTGACCGCGAACTGACCGATTATCTGCGTCTACGCACCTATGCCCTTGGGGCCAGAACCGCCACGCCGCTTGCTGGCCCCACAATTCCCACACCGGCAACCACCGCCCCGGTGATTCGCGCTGTTGACAAGAACCTTCTGCAACAGGAACTGGCGCACCTGCCAACAACACAGATGCTGACAGAAAATGACGAATTTTTGGTCTGCTACGCGGACGCTGGACAAATCCCCTGGGTATTGAACGAGATTGGCCGCTTACGGGAACTGACGTTTCGTGAAGTGGGTGAGGGGTCAGGAAAAAACTGCGACCTGGACAGGTTCGATGAAGGTTACACCCACCTGTTTCTCTGGCACAAGCAGCACCAGGAAGTGGTGGGTGCCTATCGTCTCGGTCACATCGACCGCATCCTGTCCACCATCGGCAGCAAAGGGCTGTACACCAGTACCCTGTTTGCTATGAAACCAGCGCTACTCAAAGAACTGCATGCCGGATTGGAACTGGGCCGCTCATTTGTCCGCCCAGAGTATCAGCGCTCTTTTGCCCCGCTGCTGTTGTTGTGGAAAGGGATCGGCCATTATCTGGTCCGCTATCCGCATTACCGTTATCTTTTTGGACCGGTGAGTATTTCACGGGAGTACAGTTTACAGGCTCGTGGATTGATCACCACTGCCCTGACGGAACATTACCGCGTCAATGAACTGGCTTGCCTGGTCAAGCCCCGAACCCCGGTAACTTTCAAACCGCTTATGCTCGCCGGTCTCGACCTGAAACAACAGTCATTTCTCAAGGAAATCGATCATCTCTCGGCACTGGTGAGTGACATGGAAGCAGACGGCAAGGGAATCCCCGTGCTGTTGCGCCACTACCTCAACCTGGGTGGGCAGATTCTCGCCTTCAATCGTGATCCCGATTTCAGCGACGTCATTGACGGACTGCTGCTGGTTGATCTGTTCAAGACAGACAAAAAACAATTGCAACGCTACATGGGGAAGGAAGGGTACGCTGGTTATCTGACTTATCATCGCCGGCCGCTGAAAAATTGTGCCTGACATGCTAAAACATTGAGTACTTAAGCTGTGGAGGATAAGGGAGAAAGCTTAAGACTGAGAAATGCGAAGCTCACCCTGTGCCTTGTTTCCTGTTTTTTTCCGCACAAAGCTTATTTCCAGGCCAAATGGTTTGCCTATGATCTTGAGGGTTTTCAATGTTGGGTTTCCTTTGCCGGTTTCAACATCCTGCAGGGCATCATGACTGATCTTTAAAATCTTTTCAGCGTAATCCTTCCGATTCATCCCGATTGTTTTTCTCATCAGCCGTGTTGCCTCCCCGATTGATATCGTACCGGCATCGATACGGGTAAACAACTCCTGACGCAAGGCTTCAACTTTCTCCCTCGGTGGCCTTTTCATCATCAAGCATCCTTCAAACTTAAAACAAGATCGCCAATACGTTTCGTCAATCGATCAATGATCACCTGATCTACACCATACTTGTCCATAGTTTCAGGTAACCTCTCGACCTTGGCAATATCCGGCTTCAACAATGCGCGGATTTCATCAGCAGCAAGCCCCGGACAACAGATACTTTCGGCGACTGCTCCCCAGTCAGGCATAGCCATGCGTTTTTCTGCTTCCCAGCGAGCAGCCCTGGGGATACCTTCCGGGTCCATAAACATCGGCGCAAAGTCGAACAGAGGGGAAATGGATGTCTCCCGAGGCGTTTTCAAATAAGCCGTATTACGGCCATGGTTATCAACATTGCCAAGGGCAAGGTTCAACATATCTCTGCGCAGAAATTCGATAATATCCGGCTGTGGCTGTTTAAGCAGCCGAGCCATCGCATGACAAATCTGGTCGTTGCTGATCCCTGGGCCGAAACCACTCCAGCCACAGATTGATGACGCCGACTCCAGTCCGTAACGAACCACCTGCCGGCCCTGAATGTTCCGATCAAACCGTTCAATGAACAGAGTATCGGCCTCAAAGCAAAGAGGGGCACCAACCTTCAGACCAAAATCCCGTGCCACCTCATAGTAGGGGGCCTCATTTTTCAGAACAAGCCGATCAGCGTCCAACCGGTGCCTTGGAAATTTGACCAGCCAATGCTTTTTGATGTTCTCCTCCGGCAGAGCTCCTTCGGCATGCCAGCGACCGTTCAAGTCCTGAACCAGTAAAAATTTTGGCGATTGACCCTGAACACTGGAGGCACCGGCAACGATCGCACCATTTGCTTCGGCATAATCGATAAATTCTATGTTTCTCTCAATAATTTCTTCACGAGTAAAGCCAGGGTGCGCCGTCAAAGTAAATCGTTCCACAGCAGAAGCGATGCGGATATTGCCGGGCGAGAAATTAGCCGCAAAGCATAAAAGAGACCAGTCGGTTTCAGCATCTTCACTATCAGCCAACCCTTGACGCTTAAGCCACGCAGCCCGGGCAGCACCGGCTGGAATGATATCGAAGAAAAAGGGCGGCCACTGATCACGGCTATGCTCTTCAAAATTGATATCAAAATCCAAACCAACCCGAGCCATGGGATGATTTTCGTCCATAAAACGAACGACGTAATCAATGTCATAAGTCAGACATTGATTACGTCGATACTGAGCCGCTTGGTGCCAGGCCCCATTGTGGTAAATTGCGATTGTAACTTCTTTCATATTTAATTAATCCAACGTATTTTTTATTGGATTATAACCGTATCTAAATTTTACGTCAAACAGTTATGATGCGTCTATAACCATGTATTATAGAGAATTGTTTTAATGATGGCGATGGGAGGCAGGGCAGGGGCGAAAAATATTTCGACCTACGGTTGGTTACGCCGGATGTCATCCACCAGCTTTTTTGCTTTTTTTCTGGCGTTGCGGTAGTTGAGCACACCAAAGGCGCAAAAAATGCCGGCGATGGATAGAAAAAACAGTAATTCCATGGCAGGTACCCCTGAAAAGATATACTTCAGGAGTACCTGCTTTTCGTCAGCAACGGGTTAGGGTTCAGTGTGATTTTGGTTACAGCGCACCAGGTGCTGGGCTCCTCAACTAGCCCTTGAGTTTTTTTGCAATCCGCGCGACATGAGCCCCCTGGAAGCGGGCTCCAGCCAGCTCATTGTCGCTCGGCATCCGTTCTCCCTGGCCGCCGGTAATGGTTGACGCCCCGTAGGGTGAGCCACCGGTAATCTCGCTGTTGTCCATCTGTCCGGCAAAGGAATAGGGGAGGCCGACGACAACCATACCATGATGGAGCAGGTTGGTGTGGAAATTGAGAATGGTTGATTCCTGGCCGCCGTGCTGGGTGGCGGAACTGACAAAAACACTACCGACCTTGCCGATCAATGACCCGTTGAACCACAGGCCGCCGGTCGCATCGAGGAACTGGCGCATCTGCCCGCACATGTTGCCGAAGCGGGTCGGGGTGCCGAAAATGATGCCGTCGGCTTCTGCCAGATCATCCACTGTTGCGACCGGGAGATGCGCCATCGATTTCTGCGCTTCAACCGCGCCCATCTTTTCCAGCACCTCATGGGGCAGGGTTTCCGGGACCCGTTTGATGACAGCCTCACAACCATCGACCTCACGCACCCCTTCAGCCACTGCTTGTGCCATTTGGTAGATGTGACCATACATGCTGTAATGAACGATAAGTATTTTAGCCATGTTCTGCTCCTTCCACTGATGGTTAAGCCGTTTATTCACTGACAAACGTCAACACCATGGTACCAGACCTGCCCCCGTTGGCAACATCTTCAGTCATCACAAAAATTCCTGCTCACACCAGGTTCAAGCCCGTAGTCGTCATCACCAGTTTGCCATGCTTGACCCCTTTGGTGCCGATCAGTTCATCGGCGAGTTTTCTGACCTCGGAAGCACTGCCACGAACAACGGCAACTTCCAGACAGTTATGCGCGTCAAGGTGAACGTGGAGGACGGAAATAATCGCCTGGTGGTGGTTGTGTTGGTGCTCGGTGAGCTTGTCGGATAAGTCGCGGGTGTGGTGATCATAAACCAGGGTGACAGTACCGACGGTCTCCCCATCTTCCTGTAACCATTCCCGCTCAACCAGGGCATCACGCATCAGATCACGCACCGCCTCACTGCGGTTTGCATAGCCCTTCTCTTCAATCAGCCGGTCAAATTTTCCAAGCAGAATCTCATCAATAGAAATACCGAACCGTGCAGTCGACATGAAAAACTCCCGGATTAGAATAATTGTAACTATTCACCATTATCCTTGTGCAGGGCCTTTGGGTCCTGTGGCAGGGGTGTTTGTCGCCATGGATGGCGACAACAAGCGGTCATGGATGACCCAACGGGAAACAATCGCGTCCCTTGACATAGGATCCGAAGATCCGGTGCTGAACAGATACGAATAATTGAGCTTGAACCTGCTAGCTTACATGATCTTGTCAATTTGTCATCCGCATATCGGTCGGTTTGCTGGTTGGCCACCAGTTTCAACCCGTTATCAATGTTCCGTTGACAGCCGGACAAATGGCAGCTAAAGTGCTACTAAATCATATTTCGTGCTATCCATAAAGAGAACTCCTTGTCGGTTTGGACACAACGCTATCTCTTTGACTTCGGTCAGGACAACTCGTCAACAGGGATCAGCCAGGTCACACAGGCTGCGCCCGTCTCAAGTCTTTTACCGCGCCTGCTAATAGCAGCAGCAGTGATCTGGGGATGTGTCGGGACCGCCCTTTATTTCGCCCGCAGGAGACCTGACTGATGCATATCCCCGATGGTATTCTGCCGCTGCCGGTAACCCTTGGCGGATACACGGTTGCCATCGGTATCGCCTGGTACTGTATCAGAAAAATCAACCAGCGCGCTGATCCGCGCGAGGATGTGCCCAAAGCAGCACTGCTCACGGCTGTATTTTTTGCTGCGTCACTGATTCATATTCCCTTGCCCCCTGCCAGTGTACACTTTGTTCTGGCTGGGTTGCTTGGTGCGCTACTGGGAATTTTCGCTTTTCCGGCGATACTGGTCGGTCTCTTTTTTCAGGCGGTACTGTTCGGTCATGGTGGATTGACCATTCTGGGCATCAATAGTCTGATCGTAGGGCTTCCGGCCCTGATGGCGGCCGGCATTTTTCAGCAGCACAAACGAACTGCCTGTCCGTCCGGCAGGCGTACTGCCGTTTTTGGTTTTGTGGCCGGAGCCGGGGCCACAGCAATCTCCGTTGTTCTGTTTGCCTTGATCCTTGTTTTTTTTATGCCCGCTCACCTGGATGCCGCCGTCAAACGCTCTGCCCTGATGCTGTTGTTGCTTTCCCATATTCCCCTGGTGCTGGTGGAAGGAGCCGCAACCGCATTTATTGTTGTTTACCTGCGGCGGGTTAAACCTCGATTGCTGGGATACAAGTGATGCCATCTTGTCCGGATAAATCATTACACTCCTCTATCCTTGGTCGCTGGGATCCGCGCTTCCGCCTGATTGCGCTGATCCTGCTGGCTTTTTCCTTTTCAGCAGTCACAAGGTTTTATGCGGTTATCCTGATGCTGCTGATCACCGGTTGCTTCTGGGCTCTTTCAGGGCTGCCGCTAAGTTATCTTAAACAGCGATTAAAATACCCCTCCATGCTGGTTCTGATGCTGGTGCTGATGCTGTTGTTTAGCGGCGGCGAGACGCTGTTGATGAAAATGGGCTTTATCACTATCACCACCGAAGGCGCTGAGGCCGCGTTCCTGGTTGCTGCACGATTTTACTCCATCTTGTCTTTGGCCATTGCTCTTTTTGCTGTTGCACCGCTGATGGTTCATATTAATGCTCTGCGGGCGCTGGGACTACCGGCGATCATGGTAGATATGGCGCTACTGATGGTTCGTTATCTGGAGGTGATAAAACAGGATATGCACGCCATGAACATCTCCATGCGCCTGCGTGGTTTTCGCGGAGGGAGCTGGTCGTTGACAACAATCCGGGTAAACTCCTGGCTGGTTGGGAGCCTGTTGTTACGCAGCTACGAACGTTCCGAAAGGATTTATCAGGCCATGCGTCTGCGTGGTTACGGCTGGACCGACAACCCACCAACCGGCCTGTCGTTAAAGGTTGTTGACAGCTCTGTTTTTTTGCTGGTGGTTGTGGTGGCTATCAGTCTGGTATGGATGGGTTGAGGGTTTGACCCCACAGAATTGATCAGGTAACGTTTGCGCCCATGACCACACCTTCATCCCCAGTTTTACAGTTGAAAGCCCTGGATTTTGCCTACCCGGACACTCCAGAAGTTTTACGTCACCTTAATATCAGCATCCATAGCGGCGAGCGTGTGGGCCTGATCGGCCCCAATGGTGCCGGTAAAAGCACCCTGTTCCTGCTTATCAATGGCATTCTCCAGCCCTCAGCAGGAGAAGTGCTGTCCCGCGGCCGCGTACAGCTCAAGGGACGTTTCAACCCTGAGATCGGCCTGGTATTTCAATGCTCCGACGATCAGCTGTTTTGTCCCTCTGTCTATGAGGATGTTGCTTTCGGCCCGCAAAATATGGGGCTTGGCAAAGAAGAGGTGACACGCCGGGTTGAAGAAGCATTGCAGCGTGTCGGCGCTGAAAAACTGACCGGGCGTCCGGTTAACCATCTTTCGGAAGGGGAAAAGCGGCTTGTCGCCATTGCCGGGATTCTGGCCTTGAGCCCACAGCTGATTCTGTATGATGAGCCGAGCGCCGGTCTCGACATTCGCACCAGACGCCGGCTGATTCCGATATTGAAAAAATCCGCCCCGACTATTCTGATTGCTTCCCACGATCTTGAATTGATCCTGGAAGTCTGTACCCGGGTTTTGCTCCTCGACCAGGGGATGATCGTTGCCGACGGTCCACCGGCGCAGATTATGAATGACGAGGCGTTGATGACCGCCCACGGTCAGGAAAAACCCCATTCCCTGGTTCCGCACCAACTCCTGCACCACCAGTAAAGGTTCTGATCGTTGTTGGCACAGCGTCCATATTGCTATTTCAGCAGGTAATCACGAACCAGAATGTCGTAGACCTGTCTCTCCTCTTCCTCAGTAATCACCAGGCCCCGAATTTTCATGCCATGGATCACTTGACGCCAGCCCTCTTCAGTGCGGCGTGTCTGATACACGATGGAAGCGCTGTGGCAGGTTCCACACTTCTGTTCGATCAGCGGAATCTTCTGCTGACCGCAGGAACCAAGCAGCAGGAGGGTCATGCAACTGCTGATTGTTATAGCGACAACCAACAACAGGCGCTTTAGAAGAAAAAAACTTCGAAGATCCATGGCGCCCCTATAGCAGGATGATGCCGGCAGAAAAAAGCAATTTACCGTCCGGTTCAAATTCCTGCCCAAAGCAAAGGTTAACCCCCACTCCATATTTTTCGTCGAATTACTGTAAAATTGAGGAAGGCACCTTGATATGTCAAGGTAAAACTATTTGACCTTTCAATAGAATACTGTTTTAATTCTGACGAATTTATCTTTTAGCACAGGGTGCGGAGGTGTGACCTATGACTGATTTCAAGGGGATGTTGGCTGCTCACAATATTTCGCGACGGAGTTTTCTGAAATACTGCTCCGCCCTGGGAGCAATGATGGCGGTTCCTGCCACAATGACCCCACGCATTGCCGCAGCGCTTGAGAGTGACAACCGTCCGCCGGTGATCTGGATGGAGTTTCAGTCCTGCACCGGTGATACTGAGTCACTGCTGCGCGCCAACCGACCCTCGGTGGGCGAGCTGATTCTCGATCATCTCTCCCTGGATTATCACGAAACCGTCATGGCTGCGGCCGGTGATCAGGCCGAGGCGAGCAAGCACGCCACCATGGAGAAATTCAAGGGACAGTACATCTGTATCATCGAAGGCTCCATACCGGTCGGCGCAGACGGGGTTTACTGCACCATCGCCGGTCAAACTGCCGTTGATATCCTGAAAAAAGTCGGCGGCGATGCCGGTCTCATCATTGCCGTCGGCAGCTGCTCTTCTTATGGTGGCCTGCCCGCCGCTTATCCCAACCCCACCGGTGCTGTCGGCGTCAGTGAGCTGCTCCCCGGCAAAACGGTTATCAACCTGCCCGGCTGTCCGATGAATGTCGATAACCTCACCGGCACCATCGTTCATTATCTCACCTTCGGCAGCGCCCCGGCGATGGATCGCTTTGGGCGTCCCAAGTTCGCGTACGGTAAGCGGATTCACGACAACTGCGAACGTCGCGGCCATTTTGACGCCGGTCAGTATGTGGAAAACTGGGGGGATCATGGCCATCGTCAGGGCTGGTGCCTCTACAAAATGGGTTGCAAGGGGCCGGCCAGTTTCCACAACTGCCCGACCTTGCGCTGGAACGAGGGGCTAAGCTGGCCGGTTATGGCGGGACACGGCTGTGTCGGTTGCAGCGAACCGGGCTTCTTCGACACCATGATGCCTATGTACCAACGGCTCCCGAACGTCCCCGGCTTCGGCGTTGAAGCCTCGGCGCTGAAAATCGGTGGGGCCATCGTCGGAGCTTCAGCCGCGGTGTTTGCCACCCACGGGGCAGTGACCATGGCCCGTAACTGGAAACAGGTCAATCAGGCCAAGACGGAAACCCGTGAAATGATCAAAGAGACCACTGACGCTGAAAAATAAAGGGAGATAAGCGATGGCAAACAAAATAGTCGTTGATCCGGTTACCCGTATCGAAGGGCATTTGCGGATTGAAGCAACCATTGAGAACGGTGTCATTACCGATGCCTGGTCCAGCGCCACCATGTTCCGCGGCGTGGAGACCATCCTGAAAGACCGTGATCCTCGTGATGCCTGGTATTATACCCAGCGCTTCTGTGGCGTCTGCACCACGGTCCACTCGCTGGCATCAATCCGCGCGGTGGAAAATGCCCTCAACATCCAGATCCCCTTTAATGCCGAAATGATCCGCAACATCATCATGGGGATCCAGAACGTTCAGGATCACATGATCCACTTTTATCATCTCCATGCCCTCGATTGGGTTGATGTGGTCTCAGCCCTGTCAGCTGATCCCAAAAAAACAGCTGCCCTGCAACAGAGCATTTCGCCGTGGAAATTTTCCAGCGAAAAATACTTCCAGGGTATTCAGAACCGGGTTGGTGCTTTTGTCAAAACCGGCAAACTAGGCCCCTTCACCAACGGTTACTGGGGACACGCGGCAATGAAGCTGCCGGCGGAAGCCAATCTGATGGCGGTAGCTCATTATCTTGAAGCCCTGCACATCCAGAAGGAGATTATCAAGATTCAGGCAATTCTCGGCTCCAAGAATCCCCATCCGCAGACCTTCCTGGTTGGCGGTATGTCGATTCCGATTGACCCCAACAGCCAGAATGCCATCAACGCCGACAAGATTGCCCAGATCCGCCAGCACATCGCCATGGCCAAAGAATTTGTCGAGCAGGTCTATATTCCTGATGTACTCGCTGTTGCCCCCTTCTATCTGGAATGGGCCGGGATCGGCGGCGGTCATAAAAACTATCTTTCCTTCGGCGATTTTCCCGAAGGTCGGCGCGGCTACCCCAATGACTTCTGGATGCCGGCCGGGGTGATCATGAACGGTGATCTCTCCAACATCATGCCGGTAGATCAGCAGAAGATCACCGAATACGTGACCCACTCCTGGTACGAGTACAGCGCTGGCGATGGCGTTGGCAAACATCCCTACGAGGGTGAAACCAACGGGAAATATACCGGACCCAAGCCGCCTTATGATTTTCTTGATACCGACAATAAATACTCCTGGGCCAAAGCTCCACGTTATGACGACAAGCCGATGGAGGTCGGCCCACTCTCACGCATGCTGGTCGCCTATGCCTCCGGACACAAGGAAGTCACGGATACCGTGAATCTGGTTCTTGGCAAGCTCGGTGTCGGACCGGAAGTGCTGTTCTCGACCCTGGGCAGAACCGCAGCGCGGGCGATTGAGACCCTGATTATGGTCAACAAGATGAGTGACTGGCTCGATGCCCTGGTGGCTAACATGAAAACCGGTGATTACAGCATTCACAACAACGAAAAATGGGAGCCCTCCTCCTGGCCGGCCAATGCCCGCGGCTACGGCTTCCATGAGGCGCCCCGCGGTGCCCTTGGCCACTGGGTTGTCATTGACAACAAGAGCATCAAGAACTACCAGGCGGTGGTGCCGACCACCTGGAATGCCAGCCCGCGCGATCCCGCCGGGGTTCGCGGGCAATACGAAGAGTCGTTGATCGGTACGCCGATTGCCGATCCGCAGCGGCCGCTGGAAATTCTGCGCACTATGCACTCATTTGACCCCTGCATGGCCTGCGCAGTTCACCTCTACGATGAAGGCGGCAACCCTGTATCCAAAGCAAAAATTCTCTAGAGAGGCGTCGTTATGGCAGAGATCTCGGGAACATCTGTTGACAAGGTTGAACAGCCTATCGAATGCGCCGCCCGTCGTTATCTGTATGTCTGGGAAGGGCCGGTTCGGATCATTCACTGGCTGAATTTTTTCTGCATCATCATCCTGTCATTCACCGGCTATTTTATTCACGATCCCTTCATGAGCTCGGCGCAGCATCCCTACATCATGGGGCATATGCGCCATATTCATTATGTGACCGGAGTAGTTTTTTCCGTCAGTATCCTGGCGCGGCTCTACTGGTTTCTCGGTGACAGTTACTTCGCCAGCTGGCGGGCTATTCCCAATCCGTTCGACAAAAATAACAGAAAAACATTCTGGGCCTATATCCGTTTTTATACCTTTCTCGGCAAGGAGACCCCGCATTTGCTGGGGCACAATCCGGTGGCATTTTGCGCCTATACCCTCTTGTTTTTGTTGTTTTTTCTACAGATTCTGACCGGTTTTGCCCTCTGGGCTCAAGCTGATCCCTATAGTTCATTGTACGCTGTGACCGGCTGGATTTTCGGGCTGGTCAGCAACCAGTGGGTGCGCTGGTTTCACTTCATGGTGATGTTTCTGATCGCAGGATTTGTCATCAACCATATTTACAGCATTGTCCTGTTCGACTTTAAATCCAAGTCGGGTGAGATCAGCTCCATCTTCTCCGGCTGGAAACCGGATCGACGTGATTAATAAAGGTAATTTTCTCGTACTGGGACTGGGCAACCTGCTGATGAACGACGATGCCGCCGGATTGCGGGCAATTTACACCCTGCAGGAGCGTTATCCGGATCGGGAAAATTTTCAGCTTGTCGATGGTGGTACCCTGGGGCTCGATCTGCTCGGGCACGTGGCCTGGGCAGACAAGCTACTGCTGCTCGATGCGATCAACATCAATGAAGCCCCCGGAACCGTAGCTTTGATCGCCGGAGAGGATATCAATCCGATTCTGACCCAACGTATCTCACCCCACCAGGTGGGTCTCAAGGATCTGCTTGAAGCAGCGGAACTGATTGGTGATCGCCCACCGGATGTCGAGCTACTGGGCATTCAATATGACAACATCGACATGGAAATGACCTTGTCGGCAGCCGTTGAGCGGGGGTTACCGAAGTTGATTGCCGCCGCGAGTGAGCGCATTGAGGCATTTCTATCCAGCCCGCCAGATCTTTGACCGCCGCTATGCAATCCGATCAAGTTCTTTCCACTAATCTTTATTTAGTAGAAAGTTATCAATTACTTGTTAAAGGAACAGTTCAAGGGGTGGGGTTCCGCCCCTTTGTCTACCGGATTGCCCGTGCCAACAATCTTTACGGCCATGTCGCCAACAGTCCCGCCGGCGTCGTCATCGAAGTCTGCGGGACTTCTGCCGATGTCGAACACTTCTGCCACCAATTAAGAGCAGATATCCCACCCCTGGCACAGATCGACTCGATTACGATTGAAAAGGTAGATGCCATTGACCATCAGCAGGATTTTCGCATTGTCACCTCAACGAGCGACTGTGTCACTGACACCCTGGTACCGGTTGACATCAGCGTCTGTGCTGATTGCAGGCGTGAGCTGAGCGATCCCGACAATCGTCGCTATCAGTACCCCTTGAACAACTGCACCAACTGCGGCCCGCGTTACACCATTATCCGTGATCTGCCTTATGATCGTCCGGCAACGGCCCTCTCTTCTTTCCCCCTGTGTGATGAATGCCGGACAGAGTACGAGGACCCGGGTAATCGCCGTTTTCATGCCGAGGCAATGGCCTGCCCGCTATGTGGACCGCAACTGACGGTCACCACAGCTGGCGGCGAGACCGTGGAGACCGACCAGCCGCTTGACGACATAGCAGCTCGGATCCACCAGGGGCAGATTGTTGGCATCAAGGGAGTTGGCGGCTTTCATATCGTCTGCGATGCCGGCAACAGCGCTGCCGTTGCCTTGCTGCGCCGGCGCAAACGGCGCCCGCACAAACCCTTCGCGGTGATGGTGCGAGATGAGACGATGGCGGAACAGTTCGGTCAAATCGACGAGCATTGCCGAACCCTGTTGACCAGCCCCAAACGCCCGGTGGTCTTGGTGCCGGATCGGGGACGATTGCCCTTAGAAGTTCATGGCGAGCTCGATCGGATCGGCCTGATTCTTCCCTACACCCCGCTGCATCTGCTGTTGTTTGAATTTCTCGATTGCCCGCTGATCGCCACCAGCGCCAACATCGCTGATGAACCTATTATTACTGACGCCAAAATATTGCGCGAGCGCCTGGGAGCAGTGGTCGATGCTGTGCTGGATGTTAATCGCGAGATCATCAACGGTTGTGACGACAGCGTGGTGACCCATGCCGCAGGTCAGACGCTGATGTTACGGCGTGCGCGCGGCTACGCCCCGGCAGCGATCATGTTGCCGGCAGCATTGCCGCAGCGGGTTCTCGCGGTCGGCGCCGGACTAAAAAACACCATCGCTCTGGGGTTCGGCGCCCAGGCGGTTTTAAGTCCACACATCGGCGATCTCGACAGTGTCGCGGCTGAAAGTTATTTCCAGCGTACCATCGCCACCTTCAAACAGTTGTACGACTTTGAACCCGAGTTGATCCTCTGTGACAAGCATCCTGATTACCCGTCCTCACGTTGGGCGCTGCAGCAGTCAGTTGCAGTGCAGCAGGTTCAGCATCACCATGCCCACGCTCTATCCGCCATGGTTGCCTGCGGCATGGGACTGGACACCGAAATACTGGCTTTCTGCTGGGATGGCACCGGTTATGGTGACGATGGTACCCTGTGGGGAGGCGAAGTGCTGCAGACCAGTTATCGTCACTATCAGCGACGCTACCACCTGCGCCCCGTCTTGTTGCTCGGCGGAGAACAAGCTATCCGTGAGCCGCGACGCGTCGCCTTGAGCCTGCTGTTTGATTATTATGGTGAGCAGGCATTGCACCTTGATAACCCCTGTATCCACTCTTTCAGCTGCGACGAGTTGAAGCTGCTGCTGCAGATGCACCACCAGCGCCTCAACGCCCCGTTATCGTCCTCTGTCGGCCGCATGTTTGATGCCGCAGCATCCTTGTTGGGGATCTGTAACAAGATGACCTTTGAAGGGCAGAGTGGAATGCTGATGGAAAAGTACTACGATAGCAGTCTCGATCTCTGTTATGGTTTTACCCTGGTTGACGATATGATCGACCTGCAACCGACCGTTGCAGCCCTGCTCCAGGAACGCGATCGGATCCGTGGTGTGACCGGTTTTATCAATATGCTTGTCGCGTTAGCGATGACGATCATGGCGCGCGAAGGACGGGACGAAGCGCTGTTGACCGGCGGGGTGTTCCAGAACAGCCGCCTGGTGGCGGCACTGCTGAAACAGGCGCGACGCAGAGGATTGCAACTGCACATTCCGCAACAGGTTCCGATGAATGACGGCGGGATTGCCCTGGGGCAGGTAGCGGCAGCGTTGCTCAGAAAGAATTAAAACGATATCAGCCCTTTAAGGAGTAGCCTATGTGTGAAGAAACCCACAGCCATCAGCATAGTGGCCACAGACTTGTTGTCGAACCTCAGCAGAGTCTGCTCAGCAATAACGATCACCTTGCCGCTCACATCCGCAAACGTCTGGACAACCTGGGGATTCGCGGCATCAATCTGATGGGTTCGCCCGGTAGTGGCAAAACTGCCCTGCTCGAAGCACTGATTGATCAATATCCTCACGGCAATCTGGCCGAACTGGCAGTTCTGGAGGGGGATCTGGCGACCAGTCGCGATGCCGACCGGATTAATAACAGGGGCGTCAAAGCGCAGCAGATCACCACCGGTAGCGCCTGTCACCTGTCGGCGTCCATGGTGGCCGAAGCCTTGATCGGGGTATCGCTGGAGGGGGTGAAAACCCTGTTTATCGAGAATGTCGGCAACCTGGTCTGCCCGAGCAAGTTCGCCTTGGGCACCCATAAGAATGTGGTTGCCGTGTCTATCCCGGAAGGGGATGACAAGCCGATCAAGTACCCGGTCATGATCCGGGTAGCGGATATAGTCGTTTTAACCAAAGCCGATCTGCTGCCGCACTTTGATTTCAACGTGGAGCGCTGTCGGCAGGAGATCGAACAGATCAATCATCATGCGCAGGTGCTGGTGACCTCGGCCAAAACGGGGGAAGGGATCAGCGAATTGTGGCAGGAGTTGCAGAGTTAGCACTGCTGATTGGCAAGAAAGGCCCAGACTTCCTGTAGAAAAGTTAATATGAGCAAATATCAGGACCTCACGATAGCACCAGCGTCGGGATCTTTGAAAGCAGCGGGAACTGTTTGAGGCGCCAGCCGAGTTTTTCCCGCAAGAGAAAACATCCCGACGCTGGAGCTTAACGAAAGACAAGGGCATACCACCTATGTGTCTGGCTATTCCATCAAAAATTGTCCGTATTGATCGCGATACCTGCATGGGAGAGATCGATACCATGGGAGTCACGCGTGAAGCGAATTTTTCCCTGGTTGACGATGAGATTACTGTTGGCGACTGGGTGTTGGTGCATGTCGGACTGGCTATCAGTCGCATTGACGCCGATGAGGCGCAAAAGACCCTCGCCATGTACCGGGAGATTATTGAGCTGCAGGACGGAGCCCTGAATGCAGGCGGCTGACATCCTGCTACAGATGGTGCGCAGCAATGATGCCATCCGTGCTTTTGCCGAGCACATTAAGATTGAGGCAGCACAACTCAAGAAGCCCCTGCGGATCATGGAGGTCTGTGGCGGCCATACCCATGCCATCCTTCAATACGGGCTCGATCAGTTATTACCCGGCACCATCAAGTTGGTTCATGGCCCGGGGTGCCCGGTCTGTGTCCTGCCGCAGCACCGCATCGATGCCGCCATCAATCTGGCTCAACGGCCCGATACTATTCTGGTCACCCTGGGCGACATGATCCGCGTACCGGGCAGTCGCGGCGTCTCCCTGCAGCAGACCCGCGCTACCGGTGCCGATGTGCGCTACCTCTATTCACCGCTGGACTGCCTCGCCATTGCCGCCGACAATCCGCAAAAAACCGTCATCTATGTTGCCATCGGTTTTGAAACCACCACCCCCATGACCGCCCTGCTGCTGGAACAAGCGCACAGCAGGCAACTCGACAATCTCCTTGTCCACAGCAATCATGTGCTGGTGCCCCAGGCGATGGAACTGATTCTGGCCGCCGGTGGAGCCGTCGATGCTTTTATCGCACCGGGACATGTCAGTGTTATGGCGGGGGCGAAGCAATATCATATCCTCGCGGAAAAATATCACGCGCCGGTGGTAGTCTCCGGCTTTGAGCCGGTGGACTTGCTTGACGCGGTTCTGCGCATCATCCATCAGGTCAATACCGGTATGGCCACGGTCGATAACGCCTACAGTCGCTTTGTCAAAACAACCGGCAATCGCAAGGCGCAACAACTGGTCGATAAGTACTTCGAACCCCATGATGATTTTCTCTGGCGCGGCATCGGCCGGATTCCCGGTTCGGCGCTGAAGTTGCGCAGCGCCTATGGCGAACGTGACGCCGAGGTGCAATGCCCCGAATCCTGCCCCGCACCAACAGAAGAGCAGCGCGGCAACTGCCTGTGTGGTTCCATTCTGATGGGGCTGGCGCAACCGACCGACTGCCCCCTGTTTGCCGGCGGCTGCACCCCACAAAATCCGCAAGGCAGTTGCATGGTCAGTAACGAAGGAGCCTGCGCTGCCTACTACAAGTACCGGAGGGATTGGTAATGGACACCATTCAGTTGGCCCATGGCTCGGGTGGTCTGGAAAACCAGCAGCTGATTCGTGAGCTGTTCTTTGCCGCCTTTGACAATCCAATGCTGGCCGCCTGTGAAGATGCTGCGCTGATTGAGGGGGGCAGATTTGCCGTGAGTACCGACAGCTTTACCGTCAGCCCGCTGTTCTTTCCCGGCGGCGACATCGGCAAACTGGCGGTTGCCGGAACCCTCAATGATGTCGCTATGCGCGGCGCCCGACCGCAGCACCTGACTGTCGCTTTCATTATTGAAGAGGGCTTAAAAGTGAACACGCTGGCCAGCATTGTACTGAGCATGAAGGATGAACTGAGCATCAGCGGCGCTCAGGTGATTGCCGGAGACACCAAGGTGGTACCGCGTGGCGCCATCGATCAGCTGATGATCAACACCACCGGTTTCGGAGCCATTGTCAGTGATTGCAATACCCGCCGCATCGCAGCCGGCGACCATCTGATCATTTCCGGGAATATCGCTCGCCACGGCGCCTGTATCTTTGCCGCTCGTGAAGAGATCGCCATCAAAGGCTTGACCTCCGACTGCTGCACCCTGTGGCCGGCGATTGCCCCGTTACTCCATGCAGGTCTTGGCATCCACGCCATGCGTGACGCCACCCGTGGCGGGATCAGCGCCGTGCTCAATGAATGGGCACAACAGACCGGCCTCTGCCTAAACATCCGCCAGGATGATATCCCGGTCAGCTCCGAGGTGCGCGGCTTTGCCGAAATTCTCGGAATCGATCCCTACGTTCTTGCCTGCGAAGGGGTGTTCATCCTCGCCGTTGCACCGCAGGACAGTACTGCTGTGATTGACCTGCTTCGCCATCACGGACATCCGCAGGCCACGCTGGTCGGCACGGTGGGAATGGCGCAACAGCAGCCAGCGGTGCTGCTGCATTCCGCCTACGGCACCAGGCGCCGGATGGAATATCCGTCCGGGGAAATCCTGCCGAGGATCTGCTGATGCATGAATTTTCGATCGTTTCTTCATTGCTTGATCTGGTGGAAGCCGATGTCCGTAAACATCATGCCAGATCCGCCACCAGGGTGGTGGTGCGCATCGGTGATATGTCCGGCGTGGTGGCTGAGCTGCTGGCAGAGGCCTTTCACGTGTGCAAGCGCGGTACCCTGGCCGAACAGGCCGAATTGGTGGTTGAAAAGCAGGAGGTGCTGATCAGCTGTCACTGTGGTTACAAAGGGCCGATTAAAGACCGGCGCTTCATCTGCCCGGTGTGCGGCGTGGCAGATATTGAGGTGACTGCCGGGGAAGAGATGATCCTTCAGCAGCTGGAGATGGAGGTAGGGGAATAGCCCATGAAGCATGGCTAAAAAGACGCCGGTCGGCACATCATCTCCAACCGGCGCTACCGTTTATACAACGACCTGAATCGCTTCCCTTAGATACCAGCTGGCAATACCAAAGTAGATGAGCACGCCACAGACATCAGCAATGGTGGTGATCAACGGGGTGCTGGCCGTAGCTGGATCACACCCGAACTTTTCCAGTAAAAACGGCAATCCAAGACCAATCAAACTCCCTACCAACACGACAATAATCATCGTCAGGGCGACAACCACAGCAATATCGACG
>JAHYIY010000044.1 GCA_019429255.1 Desulfuromonadales bacterium
TTTTCTTTCCTCAGGGTGTTCTTGGTACCCTGAAGGCCAAATTGATCAAGCAGGAGTCACGATGAGCGATACCGTTGTTTTGACTGTAGAAAATCTTGGCCATGATTACGGAAAGTTTAAAGTTATTGAAAACGTTTCCCTGTCGATCAAGTCGGGGGAATTGTCCGCCCTAATCGGTCCCAACGGGGCGGGCAAGACAACCTTTTACAATGCGATTTCAGGAAAGTTCCCTCCTACCCGGGGGAAAGTGTACTTGGACGGCGAAGATATCACCGGTTTGCCGTCACACCGGGTGATTGACAAGGGAATGAGCCGATCATTCCAAATCACCAATGTTTTTAACAATATGACGGTTAAAGAAAACGTGATTGCTCCGTTGGTGATTCAGCACCGCAAGCATTTCCGTATGTTTGGCAATATTTTCAACGATTCCGGACTGGTTCATCGGGTTATGCAGGTGCTGGAACATGTGGGCCTTAGCGGCCGGGAAAACGAGCTGGTTGCCAATATGGCCTATGGTGACAAGAGGCTGGTTGAAATGGCGATTGTGCTGGTACGCGATCCCAGGATTGTCTTGCTTGATGAACCGACGGCCGGAATGAATCCGGAAGAAACAGAAAACATGATTGCTTTGATCAAGCGTCTGGCAGAATCCTCCGGAACGACTTTTTTTATTACCGAACATGATATGAAGGTTGTTTTTGCTCTTGCGGAGAAAGTTTACGTGCTACACCAGGGTTATTTGCTGGCACAGGGAGAACCTGAAGAGATTCGTTCCAACGTCGATGTGCAAGAAGCATATCTCGGGAGAAAAGTCCATGCTTGAGGTTAAAGACATCCACACATATTACGACGACAGTTATATTTTACAGGGAGTAAGCCTGAACGTTAATCCCGGCGAAATTGTCTGCCTGCTTGGACGTAACGGCGCAGGTAAATCAACGACGATCAAAAGTATCATGGGCTACAGCCCGCCGCGAAAAGGCAAAGTAGAATTTTCAGGAAAAGACATCACAGGGCAACCGGTGTATAAAAATGTCCGAATGGGAATGGGGTACGTTCCGGAAGATCGTCGAATTTTTGCCGATTTAACGGTTCAAGAGAATTTTGAGGTTTCCCAACCCCCTTCAGTTGAAGTGAAGTGGACAATCGACGAGCTGTTTGAAATGTTTCCTCTGTTAAGTAAGTTCAGGCATCGTAAAGGTGGGGAACTGAGTGGAGGAGAGCAGCAAATGGTCTCGATCGCCAGGGCGCTGGCAACTCAACCGAAAATGCTTCTGCTGGATGAACCTTGCGAGGGACTTGCTCCAGTTATTGTTGAGCAGCTTACTGAAATCATTACAAAGCTAAAAGACCACTTCCCTATTTTGCTTGCCGAGCAGAATTCTCATTTTGCATTGGAGATATCCGACCGTGGATACGTCATCGATAAAGGGGTAATCCGTTTTTCCGGAACCAATGAACAACTGAAGGACAACGAAGAAATAAAAAAACGCTATCTTTCAATTTAGTTCTTTTTGTTGCGGAACCGGTTCTTTATCCACAAGCTCAGGTTGCGCCGGAAAATTAATTTCTTGACCAGCGCTGATCTTCCGCAAACCGAAGTCAGTGCTTTGGGTGCTTGCTTGCATGGACTGCAGCAACGAGTATTCGCGGGAAGCGTCAACTAATAAAAGCGACGATTGAAACGGTACTGAAGCTCACCAAGATAGCGGAAGCAGATTTTTCAAAGATAAAGGCATGGCAGATCCCACTAATGGCATTTTTTAAATTGCCCAAGATCGTGTTCTCATCTCTTGTTCCGCACTAAATTTGATAGCTTATTCGGTGGTCAACGATACTTTCTTACAAGCCCTGGATTGCCAGAAAATTTCTGCTCGGATAGCCAAGCGAGATTTTCGTGATTTTATGGTCGTATTTTTGGGGTAAGCTGATTTTTTAATGCTCAGTATCACCGGTGATAGACTGCAGTGTAACGATGAAGTTGGCAACAGAAGTATGCTACCTCAGGCTGCGACAAGCTTTTTAACCCTTAGCTCTTTACGATACTGCTCAGCATGCCAGAGTTCATATTGAGACTGCTGGTTCAGCCAACTTTCTGCCGAAGTATCAAACGCAATAGAAAGCCGTATAGCCATCTCGGGACTAATACCAGCCTTGCCGTTAAGCACAGCACTCAAAGTTTTCCGGCTTACCCCCAACGCTTCAGCCGCCGCCGTAACTGTCAGACCAAGGGGATCCAAGCAAAGCTCGCGCAATACTTCACCAGGGTGGGGTGGATTGTGCATCAACATAAAAAACTCCTTTAATGGTAATCCTCATAATTGACTATCTCGGCATCTCCGTTCTCAATCCGAAACGTCACTCGCCAGTTACCACTGACTGTCACTGACCAAATTCCGGTTCGATTTCCCGAGAGTTCATGCAATCGAAGGCCAGGCAGATCCATATCTTTGGCATCTGACGCTGCATTCAGCCGACCGAGAATAAGTCGAAGCCTCTTAGCATGAATGACCTGAATCCCTGCGGTGCTGCCGGACTTGAAGAATTTGGCCAAACCTTTGTGTTTGAAGCTGCGAATCATTTTGTAACCGTACCCCGTAACGTGTCGGGTGTCAACGAGACGAAAGAATTTTTTTTCGCACAGTAGTCGTCAAAAGCCTTTTATTGCCGGAAATCAATACAAGCAATATATGACAGTCTTTGCCAGTCTGACTAATCGAACTTAAAGATTAGTGGTTGCGGAAGCAATACCGACGGGTGTCGTAAATAGAGCGCATTATGAGAAAATCACTGGGATCGTCCATTGGGGGCTATTTGCGTCCGAAAAACCGTGTATTTTCGGACTACGGAAGACGCATCAACCGCCCACTTCGCCAGACACGGACAATGCTGAGACTTTGAGAATCACGGCGATAAACGATTCGGAGTGGGGTGAACAAAGTAGAAACCATCAGTTTTTACCGTCAGTCCGATTGACAATCGGTAAAGAATCTTTTATCTTTACTTTAACCTTAAAGTAAAGGAGGCGCTATGCCAAAAGTCAGCGCAAAGAGGCAAATTACCTTGCCTGTCAGTCAGTGTGAAGCCTTGGGTATTGAGCCAGGGGATGATGTGGAAAGTTTTGTGGCTCATGGTCAATTGACTATTGTAAAGAAGCAAAAAGGGGCAGCTAGAGGCGCCTTAAGGCATGTTCAGGGGAACCCCTCCATGACCGATGAGGAGTCATTGGCGAGCTCCCTGTTATGATCGCAATAGATACCAATGTGCTGTTGCGATATCTGCTTGAAGATGATGCCCGTCAGTTTCAAAAAGCGGCTAAATTGATTTCAGGGCAGCAGAAAGTTTTGGTCACTGATGTCGTACTTGTTGAAACGATCTGGACACTGCGAGGGAAAAAGTACCAGCTGAATAAGGACGAATTGGTGGCTGTTCTTCAGTCGCTGTTTCAGGAGCCGAACATCAGGTTTGAAGATGGTCAGGCCGTATGGGTGGCACTTACCGATTACCGAAACGCAAAACCGGTGAAGGGAAAAGAAGCTGATTTTGCTGATGCTCTGATCATCAACAAGTCTAAGCAAATTGCCGGCAAGGAAAAGAAGGTTTTTGAGGGATCGTATACATTCGATCTTGCCGCACAGTCTTTGCCGGGATCCAAGGCTCCTTAATAAAGAGGGAATATCAACACTTCTTGGGCAAATCACTTCGCTCCGACAGGTGGCCCAGTTTAAATCAGAACGACTGGCCCACTTTCACCGGAATACTCAGACGATTACTGAATAAGCCGGTCATCTGTCTATCGCTCTGGGAACTGCCAACTTGGTTCCTGAAATTGAAATAGACGCAATATAGGAAAACCCGGTCTGAATCCTCAAGCGGGGTGTTCGTGTTCAAGAAGTGCTGAATTATCAGAAATCCCCGCCCGGATCACCAAGTGGGGATTTTCGGCACTACTGCTCCAGTAATTTTCTGGCTAAGCTATGCATCTCAGAGTTGGCGAGTGCTACCACCTTCTTTTTTACGGTTCGTGAGTAATATTCCTGCTCGGTTTTGGTCAGCGGATCACCTTCCAGCTTCTTTCTAAATAGCTCCTTCTGCTTAGGTGAGAAAACTTGTGACAGAGCGTACTCCAAAGAGAATTCGTCATAGCGGTCCTTGCGCCTACGATCCTTTTCAGCTTTCTGCTCAAAATAAAGCTCAAATAGACCCCTGACGCGCTCCGGATCGACCTCGTCATTTGACCATTCCGGTGCGTGGCCGCTGGCAAAGGCTTTCTGCCAGGCTTTGACACGGTTCTTGTCGTCGTTGGAAAACGTTTTTGTTAGCTTGGTCAACCACGAAAAAGACAAGTGGTAATAGGCGTAGACTGCCGACGAGAGTAAGAGGAGGCGGTGATACCGTTTTTTAAGCCCCTCTGAGGAGAGTTGTTGTTTAACCTTGTCTGTCGAGAACTTATAATTTTCTCCTGCGCTAGCCAAAAGAACGGGAAACCCCTCCCAAAGCCGGGAGTCGTTGCTTTCGACTACCTTGGCCAGAGTTTCGTTCACCTCAAGTTCTTCACTCGGCTCAAACATTGAGAATCCGAGTTTGGATAGGCTTTTGAGGAGTTTTTCGTCAGTCATTTTGTGTGCCCTCCTGCAGTAATTCCAGGAAGATGTTTATGTTTGGTTTTAATCGAAGTTCCGCAATATCAAACTGACCATTTCATGAAAGTGGGCTGCAAGCCTTTCAAGATCCAGCTCGTCCTTATGAAACTTTGCCAGCGCCACGCAATCTTCATAGTCTACCCTGGTGCCGCGCATCAGTTTGCTGGATATCAAGTCATAATCATTCAGGATGCCAATATAAAGGTTCGAGAATTCAACAAGTCGTTTGTTTCGTCCAGTCTCCAAGGGCGATTCCAGTAATCCAGTTGTGTGAATGTTGTTGCCCGAAACAGGTCATAATGAAAAGCTTCACCTTTGCGTTGCCAACCGGGACCAGTGGTTGGCGTGTAGCCCATTGCTGGTAATTGCTTTATCAGGTAGTTGTATTCCCTAACGTCTGGCACCATGAAATCGACGTCTTTTGTTGATGCTTTAACGCCTAGTAGAGTCATGGCCGTGCCACCACAAGCGATCAATTGAACTTTCCGCCGCAACACTCTATTCCACGCCCTCAGATTGTCGAGGAGTTTGTCTTTGTCGAGTCTGTATTCATTTTGTACCATTAAGCACATATCCTTGTATTTATATCTACAATAAATTGTATATAATTATACAATTTAATTAATTTTTTCAAGTCAGAGAAGTTGAAACTTTTTTCAAAAAACCGAGGCAATGCATCTCAGTAAATAAATCCTTCGTCAATAAACTGCGCTACCAAATCCGGCGTCAAGTTGCCATCCCCCACCGGTATGCGATAAACGGTTTTTGTGGCATTGCCCGACTCGTTTGCATAGCACTATACTTTTTCTCCTTCCGCGTATAAAGAAAACTGAGCTTTCAGCGTTTTGCGCACCGCCGCCAGCCGCCTTTCCAACCGCGCGCGATCATAACTGGATTCGATGCAGCGATTAACCAGCTCATCAATACATTGCAGCTGTTCGTCGATTGCTCGTAAGTGGCCGGGTCTGATCGTCAGGCTGCTGATGGTATCAAGGGCGCCGAGCATGCGCACCAGTATGGCAACATTCACTTCGGCGCTACCCCGAATCTGATCGAAGGCCTCAGCCAATAGACCCTCAAAGCTCGGAACGATGGCCACCACGCGCAGCGTTTCTCCCTCGTAACGGTACGATAGTGGAAATTGTCTACCAGCCAGCCGAGCCAGAATCGATGTCAGATAATCGACGCACATCACCGCCGTTGAGGTGTCATTGACCCCGGGAGAAAGTGCTTTAATGGCCATGTCCACGATTTGTCGAATACCGAAAGCCGGGTCCTGTTCAACGGTACGATGGCGGCCAATACTGTAAGCACCATTAAGCGCGTTAATGATCTCCTGGTCTGGTGGGTAAGTCAGGGCGAGTAATGCCAGGGCTGTATCTTGCACAACGAACGCGCCGATGCCGTGCTGCATACGCACGATGGTCCTGTTGTCCTCCGCCAGATGCAACAGCGCATCAATATCCACGCTTTGAATGTAACCGCTTTCATTTGTCAGGACTGGATACCAGGTCCGCTCATCCTGTAATCCGAGGTCCTGATTGCGGTCTTCATCTGCATCGGGCTCCTTATCCAGTTGTTTCGGCAGTAGTCGATCAATGGAAGCGTTGGTCTCCTGAGCGACAGAGGCGATGATGCTGGATGCCTGGATAGACGAGGCAATATGATGAATGAAATAGATTAGAACTCCCACGCCACCAAGCGACATTAAAAAGGCGAAGAATACCGCCAGAGTCGGCACGAATTCGTCTACACCGCCACTATCGCGAATGGTGCGTAACACGATCAGGCAATAAGCAAAAATACTGGCGAAAACCCCCAGTGTCATTTGAGTGATACGGCTGCGCATGAAGTTCCGCAAAATGCGGGAGGTGTACTGGGTTGACGCCTGTACCAGTGCCAACAGGGTCATGGAGAAGGTGATGCCCATAACCGTCATCATTGAACCCGCAAGCGTGGACAACATCTGGCGCGCGCCGTCGGCACCTACTTCAAAAAAGTGTGACCACTGACTCAGCCAGGTATTGAAGCCGGCCGAGTCTGCTTCAATTAACACAACCGCGAAGGCAATGCTGCCCGCGACCATAAGAGAAGGCATAAACCAGAAGCTCGACCGCAGATTGCCCAAAAACTGTCTTAACTTATTCATATTGCCACTTCCAATTTAGAATTTCCGGCATGTCTCCACCGTGTTTTTGATGGAGGTTATATGGTCGATAAGTCAGCAAAAAGCTGATAAGGGTTCTGTTTTAGTTTCTTTTATCACTCTACACTGACCCAACTTGACTTCGCTTGTGGCTGCCAGCTTAATCTTGAATTGAAAGATATTTGTATCTGTTCAGCACCGGCTCGGGGATCCTATGTCAAGGGGCGCTTTTCGTCATCCATGACCGCTTGTTGTAGCCATTCATGGCGACAAACACCCTTGCCACAGGAACCCCGACCCTGCGTAAGGACAGCAGTGAATAGTTACAGATATTTTTCATTTGTCAGTTAAGGCGATAAGGGTTTTTACGCTGCGTATCCGTCGAAAAATGCCTGCTGGACTACACCCCTCCGTTTGCCGATATAGAACTTTATAGAGATGTCGGTGGGGAATGTGGGGTAAGTCTAGCGGGAATAATGCTGCTTGACAATAATGAACGTGGCGTAACCATCAGTATGGACGAGATATTTCGCTAGTGATCAGTTTGGCACAGGTTGTTTTTTATCTCTTGTCCCGCCTTAAATTTGATTTTGTATCCAGCGCTCAACTCCCTTTCTTACAAACCCTGGGTTATCAGAAAATCCCGCCAGGGCTGCGGCGGCGGGCGCAAGCGATGTGACGAGGAGCCAAAAAGAAGTGTTTTACAGCCAGGCGTATAGATTACGAAAATGACTCATGGAGAAACCTCATTAATGTTTGGTTCGAGGCTTGAAGGCCATCGGCTTATTGATCCTTTTCAGGATCATTCTGTGCTACTTTTAGAGACCAGTTTTCAATAATTCATGGTTTATCAGGACGTGAATCGAAAAAATAGAACGAAGTTATGTTTTCGCTTCGGATGCCCAGATTCTTACAGAAACAGAAGACAGTCAACATGAAAAATAAATACTTACTCATTGTCCCAAGTCAATAATAAAGGGTTAAGTTGCTTTTTTAGCAGGGAACTCGTGGGTCAGAATGTGGCCAACGACAAACACCAACAGATGAGGATATTCGCCTATGGAAACGATCAACATATTAGGGATCAGTGGCAGCCTGCGTAAAGCCTCGACCAACCGGGGACTACTGCGCTGGGCTCAGAATTGCGCCCCGGAGGGAATGCGGATAGAAACAGCGGATCTGAGTGAAATCCCTTTTTTTAATGCCGATCATCAGCACGATCAACCTGAAGCGGTGTTGACCTTGATGAACCAGGCTGAAGGGGCCGATGCTCTGTTGCTGGCCTGTCCGGAATACAATTATTCCCTGGCCCCGGCGCTCAAAAATGCCCTCGACTGGTTGTCGCGGGCACCGGACAATCATCTGTTGGCGGGCAAGCCGGTGGCGATCATGAGTTCAGGTGGTGGCCAGGGGGGTGCCAGGGCCCAGTATCACCTGCGCCAGGTTTGCGTTTACCTCAATCTGCATCCCCTTAACAAGCCGGAAATCTTCTGCCATGCCTTCAGCCGCAGCTTTGACGAACAGGGGACTCTGGTTGATGGCAAGATACAGGAGCAGATACGCGAGCTGCTCGCGGCGTTAGCTGATTGGCACGGCAGGATCAGGAGCAGATGAGGGTCATTTTGCGTTTGTTGTTGATTGCTTGTGTTGTTCTGCTGTCAGTAGCAGGCTGTCAGCAGCAGCCGGCAACGGACCCCTATTTGCAGTTGTCAGGGCAGACCATGGGCACCACCTGGTCCGTTGCATTGCGTTCCAGCAACGCTCCGGATGCAGCCGGGATCAAGGCTGGATTGCAGGAGCGCCTTGATGGCATCAACGCGCTGATGTCGACGTATGATCCTTCATCAGAAATTTCCCGTTTTAATCAGTTCTCCGGCAACGACTGGTTTCCAGTCAGTGAAGATACCGCGCGGGTGGTTGCATTGGCGCTGGAGATCAGCCGTCTGACGGATGGGGCTTTTGATGTCAGTGTCGGGCCCCTGGTCGAACTCTGGGGCTTCGGCGCACTACCGCGGAAATCTTTACCCCCTACCGCTGAGCAGATAGCTGAGGTTCTCGCCGCTGTTGGTTACGAAAATCTGCAGTTGCGCCGCGATCCTGCGGCGATTCGCAAAAAAAATCCGCAGCTGCGGATCGATTTCGCAGCTATTGCCAAAGGATACGCCGTTGATCTGCTGGCCCACTACCTTGACCAGCTGCAGATCGAACATTACCTGGTAGAAATTGGTGGTGAGCTGAAAATGAGGGGGGTGCGCAGCGATGGCAGTCCCTGGCGCATTGCCATTGAGCAGCCGTTGGACAGCAGCCGCAAGGTAGCAGCAATCTTCCCCTTGACCGATATCGCTCTGGCGACCTCAGGGAATTATCGAAATTATTACGAGGAAAACGGCCGGCGCTATGTTCATACCATCGATCCGGTCAGCGGCAAGCCAATCCAACATCAACTTGCCTCAGCAACGGTTCTTGATCCTCTTGCTGCCCGGGCGGATGCTCTGGCAACGGCATTGATGGTAATGGGAGAGCATCGCGGCAGGCAGTTCTGCGAAGAACACCAGATTGCCGCGTACTTTATTATCCACCACAACACGGAGACGACCAGCTATTCCAGCCCGGCTTTTCAAGGGTTGCTGGAGCAGAGATAAGCACTATGAGACTTGAGACCATCTATTTTGCCGGTGGCTGTTTGTGGGGCGTTCAGGCCTTTGTTAAAACCCTGCCAGGGGTGATCCTGACCGAGGCCGGGCGGGCCAATGGCAGGACCAATTCCCTTGATGGTGAGTACAATGGTTACGCCGAGTGCGTGAAAACCCTCTTTGACGCTGATCTCACGACGCTGGAGCAACTGTTGACATGTTTTTTTGAAATTATTGATCCCTATAGTGTCAACCGACAGGGAGAAGATGTGGGGTTGAAATATCGGACAGGAATCTACAGTAGGGCTCCGGAACACCTGGAAAAAGCTCAGCGGTTTATTGATACCAGAGCCGATGCGGAAAACATTGTCGTTGAGGTTCTTCCTCTGGTTCAATATGTAAAAAGTGCAGAGGAGCACCAGGATCGTCTGGAACGATGCCCTTCTGATTACTGTCACATCCCGCTGGAAATGCTGAATAAATATAAAACTCGAACAGAGCAGTAGTTCAGAGGTTATGTTAACCCGAAAGCGACAGGGAATCTGAGCGCTATCTGCGGTCCCAGGTCTGCTCCCTTATAGCCGCTGATAAACCCATGCGGGTTGGCCATCCGCCAGGGTTAATTGGAGACGATGGTAGCGTTCTCCCAGCCGTTCATAGCGATCGAGACGTCGCAGCCCTTGTGGGGTTACGCTAAAGACCACTCCTTTGGTTTTCGCCGAGCCAACTTCCGTAATATCAAGCCCCTGTGTGCGGTAGCCGGGCAGATGTGCCGGGGTCGAGTCCGTCAGTTCGCGGGTAATGAGCAGGCGCACCAGCGGATTACGCAGGGTACCGTAGGCAAAAACTCGCTGCTCGCCGGCGTCTATTTCAACAACAGTGGAGCTGGGCGGAGAATAATTGAACGGGCTGACGAAGGTCCACCACCCCCAGGCGCCGCTGGCCAGGAGCAGGAGCAGCAGTATCATGCCAAGCCGCGTCAGCAATCTGCGCCGGGTCGATGGGCGGCAATCGGGTCTGCTTAGGGTGCCAGCCATTTATTTTCAAGCTCTTCAGGCCAATCGCCGAACCAGCGCCGTAATGGATTGCGCTGCAGCTGCTGGAAACGTTCACAGCAGGCATTGAGTCGCTCGCTATCCGCTGCTAATGCTTCCATTCTGACCCAGTCGTTCCAGGAAAGATGAAGGCCCCAGTCAGCTTTATGGATATCGCAATTGGGCAGGCGATAGTGAAAGGTCGGGCGTGGCTTGATCAGCTCATCAGCGGTGACATTACGCACCCGTTTTTTATCAAGATGGAGAAACAGGGGAAGCATATCCAGAGCGCGATTGCGGGTCGGATTATGCTGCAGGTAGTCGTCGATCAGGGTGTCCAGGTCAGGCTGGTAAGCGGGGTTGACCACGTTGAGGATGTATTCATGGGGAAAAGGGTCAACGTAACTGGTAATGCGGCGGGTAAGGTCAACATTGGTCCGCTCGACAATCCAGTCGTAGCAACATAAAAAGGTTTTCAGGATGGCTGTAATGATAGCCGGATCGGTGGCTGGAATTTCCGGATTCAGCTGCATGCCAAAAGCGTTGACAATATGATCAGAGGTGCCCCTGGCCCCTGTCGCGCGAAGTTCAGCAATGAGATCTTCAACCTGCGGTAAGCGGTCAAAGGGCAGCGGTGGGGAAACAATCTCCATCGGGACAATGCTCTCGGCGGCCCAGGCAATGGCTTCTTCAACGGAATTTTCGAGTCCCCCTTCCAGGGTACTGGCATCGCGGTTTTTGCGCCCCATTTTTTTGAGCAAATTAAAATCCAGTTCAACCACCCATTCGCCGGCAGCGTCACCACGCAGAATGCGGGCATAGCGGCCATCGGAGGTAATCTCGAGCTGAAGGAAATCGGCGACAATGGCAGCCAGCTGATTGAGGTCAAGACCGCTCATCTCCAGTTCGATGCCAACCCGGCGCGGCTTGCCTTCAGGGTTTTTAAGCCATGGTGGCACCTTGAGATCGTGTTGCTGTTTCATTTTACTCGATATTCCGGCGGTGTCAGGCTTTAGTCACTTTAAGCTGATGGTCATGGCACATAAGGGACATTGATCAATACAGCCACCACAACTGCAGCACAGTGCGTGGTCAACCACGGCTCTTTTTTTACCGCGCCCCCGAGGCTGGTCGGTGGTCAGGGTCAGGGCGCCAAAAGGGCATGCGCTAAGGCAGGCACCACAACCGCTGCAGCGCGTACTGATGATAATAGCCATGGCAAGGACTCCTGCTACTGCAATTCGTCTGTGGGACATTATGACGAAAAGCCACCCAAAGGAAAAGGGGGAGGTGGGGGAGATAGCAGGGGCAATGTCCCTCTGTGAACCTTTAGCGTGTCAGCGCCGAGCCGATGACCAGCCGGTGGATTTCATTGGTGCCTTCGTAGATCTGGGTGATCTTGGCATCGCGCATCATCCGTTCCACCGGAAAATCGCGGGTATAGCCGTAACCACCAAGCACCTGAACTGCTTCGGTGGTAACCCGCATGGCGACATCGGCGGCAAACAGTTTGGCCATTGCCGCCTGCTGCCCATAGGCTTGTCCATTGCCGGCTCGCCAGGCCGCCTGATAAACCAGCAGGCGGGCGGCTTCAATCTCCGTTGCCATGTCAGCGAGTTTGAATAAAACCCCCTGAAAGTTATGGATGGCCTGATCGAATTGCTTGCGCTCTTTGGCGTAGCTGGTTGCGGCCTCAAAGGCTCCCTGGGCAATGCCAAGCGCCTGGGCGGCGATGCCGATTCGCCCGCCATCGAGGGTCTTCATCGCAATCTTGAACCCCTGGCCTTCTTCGCCCAGCAGGTTGTCGGCCGGAATCCGGCAGTTGTCAAACACCAGTTCCATGGTGGGTGAAGAACAAATCCCCATTTTCCGTTCTTTTTTGCCGAAGGAAAAACCGGGGGTGTTTTTTTCTACGATAAAGGCGCTGATGCCCCGATGTTTTTCAGCATTTTTGTCACTGCGCGCCAAGACGATGTAGGTTTCAGCTTCACCACCGTTGGTAATGAAATTTTTACTGCCGTTCAGTACCCATGTGTCGCCGTCTCTCACGGCGGTGGTTCTGGTACCACCGGCGTCAGAGCCGGCACCACTCTCGGTCAGACCGAAAGCGCCGAGGGTGCGTCCTTCCGCCAGGGGTTTGAGATAGCACTGTTTCTGTTGTTCGCTGCCGAACATAAACAGGGGATTGGCGCCGAGGGAAAGGTGAGCCGATAAGGTGACGCCGGTTGAGGCACAGACCCGCGACAGTTCCTCCACCGCAATGGCGTAGCTGATATAATCGGCACCAGCCCCACCATACTCTTCCGGAAAAATAATCCCGGTCAAACCAAGCTCTCCCAGTTTGTCGTACATCAGTTCCCGATCAAAGCGTTCGTTTTCATCCCGTTCAGCGGCAGAAGGTGCCAGTTCCGCTTCGGAGAAGTCGCGCACCATCTGGCGCATCAATTTATGTTCGTCGGTCAGCTCAAAGATCATGGTCGTCTCCTGTCGATATTTATGAGAATGGCGAAAAATCGGCTTTACGCCCCTGTAAAAAGGCGTTGATGGCTTCCTGTGCTTCCGGTTTCGCCAGCTGCTGCAGAAACAGTTCGCCTTCCTTGCGCATGATGTCGGCAATGAAGGGTATGTGCTGCGCTTTGAGCAGAGATTTGGTCAGACGCACGGACTCCGGTGGCTGGGCTGCCAGCCTGGCCGCCTTAGCGAGAACCTGATTTTCCAGGGTCGCAGAGTCGAAGAGCTGATTGATCAAGCCGTATTCCAGGGCTGTTGCGGCATCGACCATTTCGCCCAGCAGCAACATTTCTGTGGCCCGTTGCGGGCCGATCCGCCGTGGCAGCAGATAGCTGGAAGCCGCCTCCGGGCACAGGCCCAGATTAACGAAGGGCAATTGAAAACGCGCCGTCTCGTCGGCGTAAGCCAGATCGCAATGCAGCAGCAAGGTCGTGCCGATACCGACCGCCGGACCACTGACCATGGCCAGCAGGGGTTTGGTTGTCTGGCTGATGGTGCGCAGGAAACGAAACACCGGGCTGTTTTCTCCCTGCGGCGGGTGTTTGGCAAAATCAGACAGGTCATTGCCGCTGGTGAAGCAACTGGCTGTGCCGTGCAGCAGAATGACCCGCACCTGCTGATCCTGTTCGGCGGCCTCCAGTGCTGCGCTCAAGGCATCGTACATCGCCATGGTCAGGGCGTTACGTTTTTCCGGGCGCGCAATCCCGATCCGCAAAATTCTATCGTTGACATGGGTGGTGATAGGTGCGCTGTCGTTTGTCATAGGTCCTCCCTTCAGGTAAAAATTAAAGTAAGTTTCTGATCTGGAAACCAGAAATTTTTCGCAAGGTCAAGGAAATCAAGCATTTGAGCGGAGGCGTAGTACTTTACGCCGCACAATCAAATGCGCTGATTGACGCAGAGATTGTGGAAAAGAGCGGTTTCCGGACAGAAACTACGCAATACTCCGGCCAGCCGCAAACCCCTGATGGATGGCATCGAAGACCATGGCCGGGCGTTGTCCATCACCAACCAGCTGCCAGGGGATCTGCAACGCGGAAGCGATCTGCGCAAGGGGATTGCAGCTGCTGGTGCCGACTGCCAGCACCACCGTGTCGGCGGCGATCTCCGTTGTCTCGCCGTCATGTTCAATCGTTACCCCGCCGGGGGTGATCTGTTGAACCTTGGTCCGGGTCAGGGAAGTCACATGGAAGCGTTCCAGATCCTGCAGCATTCCCCAGCGCGTTGAACGGCCAAAATTGCTGCCGAGCTTATCCATCATTTCAACCAGGGTGATCTGTTTGCTGCCGCGGGTTGCCAGTCGGTAGAGCTCTTCCAATGGTTCGGCGCGGTGAACGAGCAGAAACTTCAGATCGGTGGCTGACATGGTGCCATGTTCAGCAAGGAACAGGGCCGTCTCAATACCGACCGCACCGCCGCCGATGATCACCACCCGCTGACCGGTGGCCACGGTTTTTGCCAGAACGTCCCAGGCCTGAACAACATGGGGCAGATCAGCTCCAGGAATCGGTGGCGTGATGGGTCTGCCGCCGGTGGCCAGGATCAAACGGTCAGGTCGGTGCTGACGCAGAAAGGATGCGTCGACCTCGGTGCCGGGTAGAATCCTGATGGGGTGACGGGCCAGTTGCCGTTGCAGATCTTCAGCCAGGACGGAGAATTCCGCACGGCCGGGAGGAGTGCCGGCGCGGGGCAACTGGCCGCCAAGGTGAGTGCTGCGTTCGCACAGAGTGACCCCATGTCCTTGCTCAGCAGCTGCAAGAGCCGCGCTCATACCTGCGGCGCCGCCACCGACAACCAGGACCTGCTGCGGGTTTTCGGTTGGTTGGCTGCGGGTTTGGGTTTCGTAGCCGACGCGTGGATTGCACAGACATTCGACCGCTTTGAGTTTAAACAGGTTGTCGAAGCAGCCCTGGGCACAGGCAACACAGTGGACAATCTCCTGCTCACGGCCGGTGCGCGCTTTTTCCGGCAGTTGCGGATCGGCAATCAGAGCCCGCCCCATGGCAACCATATCGCAGGAGCCCTCTGCCAGCAGTCGACGAGCAATGGTCGGATCATTAATACGATGACCGGCAATCACCGGTACCGGGATCTGTTCGCGAAAGGTGCGGGCCAGGTAAGCAAAAACGCCGCGCGGAACCTTGGTGACAATCTGCGGTACCTGCGCTTCATGCCAACCGACATTGACATTGAGGGCGTCGGCCCCGGCGGCCACCAGCTGCCTGGCAAAAATCAGCAGCTCATCACGACTATTGCCACCCGCCATGAAGTCGTTGCCGTTGATCCGCACCAGCAGGGGAAAATCCGTGCCGGTCGCCTTGCGGATGGCGGTGATCACCTCCAGCCCGAAGCGCATGCGGTTTTCCAGGGCGCCACCGTAGGCATCCTGACGCTGATTGGTCAGGGGGGACAAAAATTCGCTGATCAGATAGCCGGTACCGGCCAGCACTTCGACCGCATCGAAACCGGCCTGCTGGACGCGCCGGGCGGCGGCGGCAAAATGCTGAATCAACTGAGCGATTTCCGCTTCCTCCAGCGGCCGTGGCACTTCCTGGGTCAGGCGCGAGGCAATCGGCGATGGCGCTACCGGTTGCTTGCCACCGAGGAACAGGGAATGGTTGTAGCGTCCGGCGTGATTCAACTGGACGCAGGCGGCGGCACCAGCCTGTTGAATCGTTGCCGCAAGGCGGGTCAGTCCGGGCAGAAAATCATCCTCGTGGGCGCCGATATTGCCGGGTTGTCCGGACATTTCATCGATGGTGGCATAGCCGACACAAATCAGTCCGGCACCACCCCGTGCCCGCTCGGCGTAGAATGCCTGCAGGCGCTCTGTGATCTTGAAGTTGCGACACATGTTCAGATGCATCGCCGGCATCATGATGCGGTTTTTTAATGTCAGGGTGCCGATGGTTAGCGGTGCAAACAGCAAATCTTGCATAGTGTCCTCAGTTCAGATCGGCGCCAGTGCCGCGTCGTAGAGATCGGCAACCGCTGAAAACAGACCGATGGTCTCCAGTGCCTGGCGCAGCGCATCGGGTTGATCGAGAAAGTCACGGATAAAAACCAGCTCCGAGGCTTTAAGGTAAACGGCAAATGGTGGACATGGTTTGCCGGCAAGGAGTTCCTGAGCGACTTCGGCGACGGAGCGCGCCGGGTCGATCTGCTTGACCTTCGCGCCGCGCTCCAGAAGCTTGGTGACGTAAAAAATGATATTGGCATCGACACTTTCAATGGCATAACGATGACCAGGCAGAATGGTCTTGCCACGCAGTGTCGCGAGTTTGAGCAGGGTCGCACAATAGGCGTCGTAATTGCGGAAACGTTCATCACTGAGCAGATCGACATCGAGCAATGGTGACTGAAAAATTCCGCGCAGCAGCACATCCCCGGTGACGGCCCAGGTGGCTCCGGCCAGAACCAAATCGCTCTGGGAATGCCCCGGACAGGAGGTCACGTCAATGCTCAGATCGGGAGGCAGGTCGTCCTCAATGATGCGGTAGCGGGTCGGCAGAGTGGGAAATACCGAACCATCCTCCATGCTTGCCGCAAAGCGGCTGAGGAATTCTTTGCTGAAGCCATAAAACCGCAGCAGTTCGTACATCAATTGCAGCCGTTTTTCGTGCCGTTCGATTTTCAGGCTGTCGCGAAACGGCAGATAGATGGTCGCCGTTGTGTTCTGTTCCAGCCAGTGCGCCAGTCCATAATGATCAATATGGCAGTGGCTGATGATGACATGACGCAGGTGCTTCAGGTCGAGGTTCCGGCACAGATATGCCCTGGCTTCCGGCGCCGGCGGTCCGGTATCGAACAGGACCGCTTCGCCGGCGATGGTTGCGCTGTAACAATGGACCGGCCCGACCGGATAGGGGGTGTCCAGGGTATGTTGTTGCGGTAACATCTGCTGCTTCAAAACAGATATTTTTCTGCGTCAATGGCGGCCCGGGCCAGGGTCCGTTTGGCGGTGAGCAGGCCGCCGGCATCATATTTGCTGAAACGCCTGACCCCGGACAGGATCATGGTCAAGGTATCCCCTTCTTCGACAAAGTAGGCCGCTTTGCGGGCGGCGCTGGCCGCTTCCTCGTTGGCATTGAAGGTGAAAACTTTAACCGCTGCGGCCAGCTGTTCCTGGCGCGCCGGACTTAAGCCCGCGCTGATCTTTTCGGCACGCAGAACGGCACTTTCGATGGCAAAAATCTGAATGATGATATCCGCCGCCGCCATCAGGATTTCCTGTTCATCGGCAAGTTTCCCCATATATTTCTGAACGCCGGCGCCTGCGATAATTAGAAATAGCGTTTTCAGGTTCTGGATGGTGACTTTTTCTGTGGCAAAGGGGATGCTGGTGTCGATCTCTTCGAAGGAGGGTGTCATCAGTGATTCGAAGGCTTTCATTGCTTCGCTCTGCAGGGGCAATTCCCCTTTCATGGAACGGCGCAGAATCATCCCGGTAATCAGCAGACGGTTGATTTCATTGGTGCCTTCAAAAATCCGGTTGATGCGCTCATCGCGGTAGTAACGCTCGGCCGGATATTCGCTGCAGAACCCGTAGCCGCCGTGGATCTGGACGACTTCATCGACGGTTTTGGCCAGGACATCACTGCAGAACACCTTGGAGATGCCGCACTCGGCAGCATATTCTTCAATGGCCTTCTGATACTGTTCGTAATAGTCGGGGATCCCTTTTTCGATGGTGGCCAGTTTGTCGTCAAGCAATCCAGCCAAACGGTAAACCAGTGACTCGGAGGCATAGATGGCTGCGCTGAGATCGGCAATCTTCTCCTGAATGGCACCAAAGGCGGAAATCGGCCGGCCGAACTGCTTGCGTTCGTTGGCATAGCGGAGTCCTTCTCCAAGGGCCATTTTGGCCGCACCAGTCACACAGGCGCCGAGCTTGAAGCGGCCGACATTCAGAACGTTGAAGGCAATTTTATGGCCTTTGCCGATTTCACCGAGGACGTTCTCCACCGGCACCCGGCAGTTGTCGAGAATGATCTGGGTGGTTGAGCTGCCCTTGATCCCCATTTTTTTCTCTTCATTGCCGACGATCAGACCGGGGAAGCTTTTTTCCACCAGAAAAGCGGTAAAATGCTCTTTGTCGATTTTTGCAAAGACGGTGAACAGCTCGGCAAAGCCACCATTGGTGATGTATTGCTTGGTACCGTTGAGCAGGTAATGGCTGCCGTCTGCGCTTAAGGTGGCGCTGGTCTGAGCGCTCAAGGCATCGCTGCCGGAACCAGGTTCGGTCAGACAATAGGCGGCGCACCAGTCTCCGCTGATGATCTTTTCCAGATACTTTTCCTTCTGTTGCGCCGTTCCGTAATAGATCAACGGCAGGGTGCCGATGCCGGTATGGGCGGCAAAAGCGACGGAGAAGGAACCGCTTGCGGAGATTTTTTCACCGACCAGCATGCTCGAGACCTTGTCCAGTTCCAGGCCGCCATCCTCCTCGGCGGCATCCATCATCAGCAGGCCGAGTTCGCCACATTTGCGCATGCCGGCGACGACGTAGGAGAACTCCTGATTTTCAATCTCCTCCAGATGAGGCAGGATTTCATCGGTGACAAATTTTTCCGTCGTTTCCGCGAAAGCGCGCTGCTCGTCGCTGAAATCTTCCGGGGTAAAAACATCCTGACATGCTGTCTCGGCAATAAGAAATTCTCCGCCTTTCATGATTTTTCCAGCCATAATTGGTACCTCGCAAATAATTTAAAGGGGTGTGAGCTTCATCAACATAGATAAGTTAATCGTCTATCCATTGGAGTACTTTCTCTTGCGGGTAAAACTCGCTTCGCTCAAACAGTTACCCGCAGCGTTCAAGCGCATCCAATTGTAGACACATAGATAAGTTCATCGTCTATCCATTGGAGTACTTTCTCTTGCGGGTAAAACTCGCTTCGCTCAAACAGTTACCCGCAGCGTTCAAGCACATCCAATTGCAGACTTATCATCAACGTATTGTAAGTATTATCGTATCTGTTCAGCACCGGGCCTTTGAATCCTATGTCAAGGGACGCGATTGTTTCCCGTTGGGTCATCCATGACCGCTTTTTGTCGCCGTCCATGGCGACAAAAACCCTTGCCACAGGATCCAAAGGC
>JAHYIY010000045.1 GCA_019429255.1 Desulfuromonadales bacterium
TTTCAACAGATCATCGTGATTATCAACCCCGTAGGGGCGCGATTCATCGCGCCCGATTGTCGTGACACATCGAAAAAACAGGGCGCAATGAATTGCGCCCCTACGGTTGGAACCGTCTATTGTAGGGGCACGGCGTGCCGTGCCCGATGTTCGTGCCCGATGGTCGTGGTGCCCCCGATGGTCATGACACATCAAAAAAACAGGGCGCAATGAATTGCGCCCCTACGGTTGGAACCGTCATACAGGGTTGTTTTCGTAGGGGCGCGATTCATCGCGCCCGATTGTCGTGCCGTGCCCGATTGTCGTGCCGCGCCCGATGGTCGTGGTGCCCCCGATGGTCATGACACATCGAAAAAACAGGGCGCAATGAATTGCGCCCCTACGGTTGGAACCATCATATTGGGGGTATGTTTTCTGCAAAAATAATCCGGATATGTTATGCTTCCGCCTTTGCCAACAGCGACTTTTCGATCAGAATAATGATCAATATTTTTACGGAGGATTGAACCAAGATGAGCAAGAAAGTCAACAAAGAACAAGGTCAGATTTCCATTCACACCGAGAATATTTTCCCCATCATCAAAAAATGGCTCTACAGCGACAAGGATATCTTCCTGCGTGAGCTGATTTCCAACGCGGTGGATGCCATTCACAAGCTGCAGAACGTCAACCTGCTGGAAGGCTTGCAGCTTTCTGACGAATACCAGGTCAATATCCACATTGACAAGGATGCCGGTACCTTGAGCGTTTCCGACAACGGCATCGGCATGACCGCCGATGAGGTGCGCAAGTATATCAACCAGGTGGCGTTTTCCTCAGCTGAGGACTTTGTCGAAAAGTTCAAGGACCTCGAAGATAAAAACCAGATCATCGGTCATTTCGGCCTGGGTTTTTATTCCAGTTTCATGGTGGCCGAGACGGTGGAAATCCGCACCCTGTCCTATCAGAACGAGGCGAAGGGGGTACACTGGAAATGTGAAGGGACGACCAGTTACATCATCGAGGAAATCGACAAGGACAAGCGCGGCACCGAGGTTATCCTCCATCTGAATGATGATGAAAAGGAATTCCTTGAGCCCCATAAAGTGCGCGAACTGATCAAGAAATATTGTAACTTCCTGCCGGTCTCCATTTGCCTCGAAGGGGAGGAGGTTAACGATAAAAACCCCCTGTGGACCAGGGCCGCAACGGAGATCAGTGAGGATGAGTACAAGGAGTTTTACCGCAAGCTCTACCCCATGTCGGATGATCCCTTGTTCTGGATCCATCTGAACATTGATTTTCCTTTTAACCTCAAGGGGATTCTCTACTTCCCGCGTCTGACCAATGAATTTGACGTCAGCCGCAGCCACATCAACCTGTTCTGTAACCAGGTGTTCGTCTCCGATAGCACGCCGGAGCTGATTCCGGAGTTTCTGACGCCGTTGCAGGGCACCCTGGATGCTCCCGATCTGCCGTTGAACGTTTCACGCAGCTACCTGCAGAACGACCCGCAGGTACGTAAAATCCGTGAGGTGATCAGCGGTCGCGTGGCTGCAAAGATTGTCGACCTGGCGAAAAAGGATCATGAGGTGTTCGTACCGATCTGGGAGGATATCCATTCCTTTGTCAAATACGGCATGATGCGCGAGGACAAGTTTTACGACAAGGTCAAGGATCAGGTGATTTACCGTTCCACCGGCGAGGAGCGTTACACCACCCTGCCGGCGTATCTTGAGCGCGGCAAGGAAAAGCACGAAAACAAGGTCTATTACGCCAATGATGAGGGCGCTCAGGCAACCTATCTGAGGCTGTTCAAATCGCAAGGGTTGGAGGCACTGATCCTCGATGCGATGATCGATAATCATTTCATCCAGTTTCTTGAGTCGAAGAACAAGGATCTCAAGTTCGAGCGGGTCGATTCCGATATCACCGAAAATCTGCTGGAGCACGATGCTTCGAAAAAGATTGTAACCGGTGAGGATAACCAGACCAAGGAAGAGAAGATCGAGAAGATCTTCAAGGATCATCTCGACATCAAGGGCTTGCACATTCGCGTTGAGACCCTCAAAGACGAATCGGTGCCGGGAATGATTCTGCTCAACGAGCAGCAGCGCCGTTTTAAGGAAATGACGCGGATGATGGGGCAGGGTAAGGAAATGCCCGACCTGTTTGCCGACCACACCCTGATGGTCAACACCGCCAGCCCGGCTATTGCCAAGGTGCTGGCCTTGCAGGATGTCGGCGACACGGACACTGCCAACATGCTCATCGACCAGATTTACGACCTCGCCATGCTCTCCCATCAAGCGATCAGCAAAGAACGCATGGCCGGCTTTATGGAGCGTAGTGGCAAGTTGTTGGGGATGGTTTGATAGGTAGTGGGGAGTAGGGACTGGGGAGTAGGGACTGGGGAGTAGGGACTGGGTAGTGAGGAGTAGGAGGGGGGGATGGAAAAGAGTCACGAAAATTTGGAGGCGTGGAAATCGTCAATGAGCTTGGTAAAGTCGGTTTACGAAGTTACGGCTCGCTTTCCAGTTGAAGAGCGGTTTGGTTTATCTCAGCAGATGCGCCGTGCAGCGGTTTCAATTCCATCAAATATTGCGGAAGGGGCCGCCAGGTACGGCAGTAAAGAGTATGCCCATTTCATTTCTATCGCCCGAGGGTCGCTTGCTGAATTGGATACACAGGTGAAAATTGCTGTAATGCTGGGGTTTTTACCATCGGAAAATTCCGTAGGCGAATTGCGTGATAGGGTCGGCAGATTGCTGACCGGACTTCATCGTAAATGGAAAAACCCCCACTACCCACTACCCACTACCCAAGCCTCCCCGTCTGCCGCAGTGCCTCAAACAGAATGATCGCCGTCGCATTGGCCAGGTTCAAACTGCGCACCACCGGTGAAAAGATCGGGATGCGGATCGCCTGGTCGCCGACCGCTTCGATCATCTCTTCCGGCAACCCCATGGTTTCCTTGCCGAACACGATAAAGTCACCCGCCGTAAACTGAACTTGCGTGTAGTTCTTCTGCGCTTTTTTTGAGGTGTACCAGAATCTGCCCTCGGGGAACTCCTGTTGGAGTTGTTCAAATGAATCCCAGCGTCGCAGCTTAACATGAGGCCAGTAATCAAGACCGGCGCGACGCACCTGCTTGGCATCGATGGAGAACCCCAGCGGGCCGACCAGATGGAGCCAGCTGCCGGTCGCCGCGCACAGGCGGCCGATGTTGCCGGTATTGGGTGGAATTTCCGGTTCGATCAGGACAATATGGAAGGGTGGTGCGGAGGCTTCGTTAGCGTTTGTCATAGCTTTATTCATGTTCCAGGGTGTCGAGTACGATCTGTGCCCACTGGTTAATATTTTCCTGATAAATTTTGTGAACTTTTCCATCAACGGCACGAAATAGCCTGGATGCTTTTTGTCCGTCGATGGAGTTGTCGTAAACGTAGGTGCGATCGACGAAGCGGGCAACGACTGCACAGTTAACGATAGATTTGCTGTAGCGACTGATAATCTTTTCGATCGGTACGGTATGGCCACCTTCCGTCACCCGTTGGGCAACCCTGGCGGCATTGATGGTTGGAGAGTTGGTCCCGACGAAAAACAATCGAATAAAATAACCGGCGCGTTTGGCGCGGCGCAAAAAATCGACCTTGTTCGCAGCCGACATAACGGTTTCAAAGACCAGGCTGTTTTTTTGTTCAAGACACTGTTCGCGCATCCTGTCGGCCTGGTTGGCTGCTTTTATCGTCGCCTCGGTGGAATTCCAGTCCCCGTACACTTCCTGGGCAATATCATCCGGGTTAACATAAATACACCCTTCACCGGCGACCCACTGGTGAAGACGAAGATCTTGTGTTAATGAGGTTTTGCCGGAACCGTTCGGCCCGGCGATGACTACAATGACCGGTTGGTGCGTGGGTGGCATCAGGCAACAGCCTTCTGGACCGCATCGCGCAAACTATTCATCAAGGTTTTATGAGCTTTTTGTGCCTTTCGGGTAGCCTTTAGAGCGACATCGTAGAGCAGGGCATCCATGTTTTCCGGATCCGGCTCGACATCAGGGTTAAGCAGGTCGACAACCGGTACCTTGATTTTACGACCGGCGAAGAGATTGGCGGCCTGCTGATCGAAAAAAACAACCGGCGGTATACCAAATCTGGCAGTAAGTTTTTGAATGTGTCCTTTGGTGAGGCTTCGTTCACCGGACAGAATCAGAGAGACATAGCCTCTTGATCCGATCTCCTGGCGCAGGTCAGCGTAAGTCAGCCCACGACTTTTGATCAGGGCTTTCAGAGCAACAATCGCCGGATCTTTTGGTTTGGTCATTGAAGGTCTCCTTTGTTTACATATTGTAAACAAAGGAGCGCCGATGGTCAAGTTTGCTTTTGTCTTATAACTTCACCCACGGTCTGACCACAGATGACTTTATTGACATTGCGCTAAGGGCGATTGGTCAGCCTTGCAATGCCTGATCAAAGTCAGCGATCAGATCATCAATGTGTTCGATCCCGGCTGAGACACGGATCATGCCCGGTGTCACCCCGGCAGATAGTTGCTGCTCAGCGGTCAACTGGGAGTGGGTGGTTGAGGCCGGGTGGATGACCAGGGTTTTCGCATCACCGATGTTGGCCAGATGGCTGGCCAGTTTGACCTGGTTGATGAAATTTTTACCGGCATCAAGGCCGGCCTTGATCTCAAAGGTCAATATGGCTCCTTGCCCCTTGGGCAGGTATTGTTGCGCCCGCTCATAGTCGGGATGATTCGCCAGTCCCGGATAGTTGACGTTGGCAACCGCCGGATGATTGCTCAGCCAGGTTGCCAGTTTGAGGGCATTTTCACAGTGGCGCGGCATGCGCACATGCAGGGTTTCCAGCCCCTGGAGTATCTGGAATGAATTAAACGGGGAGATGCACGGGCCCATATCGCGCAGCAGGGTCAGGCGCATTTTGAGGATATAGGCGAGGTTGCCCAGGGCTTCGTGGTAAACCAGACCGTGATAGCTGGGATCAGGTGTTGTAAATTCCGGGAAACGTCCACTCGACCAGTCGAAACGCCCGCTGTCCACCACCGCGCCACCGATGCTGGTACCATGACCACCGATGAACTTGGTCAGGGAATAACAGACGATATCCGCACCATGGTCGATGGGTCGGAACAGGTACGGGGTGGCAACTGTATTGTCAACAATCAGGGGCAGGCCATGTCCGTGGGCAACAGCTGCGATAGCTTCAAAATCATCAACATTGTTCTGCGGGTTGCCAAGAACTTCAATGTAAACCGCTTTGGTGTTTTCATCGATAGCTGCGGCAATGTTGGCAGGATCAGAACTGTCGACAAAACGGACAGATAAACCCATGCGTTTAAATGTATGGTTGAAGAGATTGTAGGTGCCACCGTAGAGGGCGCGGCCCGATACGATGTTGTCGCCGGATTTCGCCAGGTTCATGATGGCCAGGGTGATGGCCGCCGAGCCGGAAGCCAGCGCCAGAGCGCCGACCCCTCCATCAAGGGCTGCCAGGCGCTGTTCAAGAACATCGCTGGTCGGGTTCATCAGGCGGGTATAAATATTGCCCAGCTGTTTCAGGGAAAAAAGATCAGCGGCATGATCGGCGGAGTCAAAGGTGTAAGAAGTTGTCTGGTAAATCGGCACTGCTCGCGACCTGGTTGTCGGGTCGGGTTGCTGACCGGCATGGAGGAGCAGGGTCTCAATGGCATGGTGTGGTTGATCGGTCATGGGTCTCTCCTGACATAGTAGGTTGTTGATGATAGTTCATTGATAAGGTAGGAAAAGCATACTTAATTCTATAGCAGGCAGATGAGCAATCTGCAAGCGGAAAGCTGACCTCAGTCTCCATTCTTCATCGCGAGTTGGCAGGAACCAGGGGGGGTACTCAGATTCCTGGACTCCCGCTTTCGCGCGAGTGGCGACTTTTCAGAGGAGAGCGGAAGATTGGTGCTAATCAGTAATGTCATTGTATGGGCAGGTTGGATTACTGGTTGATGGAACTGGTATAATTTATATACTAGCAGATTGGATTTGAAAGCGGAACACACAAGAGCCTGCAAGCCAGTCACTATTTTTGATTTTGTTCAGTTCTTAAAAACCGGAGGAACCATGACGGCAGATTTTCATGAAGTCGTTCTGACGATTGCCCAGTGGAGTGTTTTTTCCCTTGAGTTGCTGGGAATCGGCATCATCATGCTGTTTTCGCTTTACGCATCCTTCTATAACCTCTATCTGTTGGTGAAAAAAGGGGCGAGCGAGGAACTGTTTCACAGCTATCGTCTGCAGTTAGCGCGGGGCATTCTGCTCGGACTCGAATTCCTGGTGGCGGCAGACATCATCAAAACGGTAGCTGTTGAATTTACTTTTTCCAGTGTCGGCATGCTGGCGATCATTGTTCTGATACGAACATTCCTCAGCTTTGCCATCGAGATGGAGATGAGTGGTTGTCGACCCTGGCAAAAGACCACAAAAATAATTGGGCAACAGAAATGATCTGGCTTGCATAAATGAAATATGCCCTGCTTAAGGAAATCATTACCGAACTGCAAACGCAGATCGCCGGTGCACGGATATCAAAAATCCATCAGCCCGAAGCCGAGGTGCTGGTCCTGCGTCTATGGAACGGAACTGCTAACCTGCGCTTACTTGTTTCCGTCAAATCGGGGCAGCAGCGCATTCACTTATCTCAAAGAGAATGGCTTAACCCCCATCAGCCGCCACGCTTCTGCCAGTTGCTGCGCTCACGGCTGAGTCGAATCGACCGGGTGCAACTGGTCAATGATGATCGGGTGGTACGGATCGACTGCCACGGACCTAAGGGCCTGTGTTTTTTGATGGTGGAAATGATCGGTACGATAGGTAACATGATACTGGTCAATCAGCACGACATCATCATTGACGTGCTCAAACGCGATAGCGGCGAGGGTTCAGGACGACAACTAGTGGCAGGGAAAACTTATCGCTACCCCGACAAACCTGAGGCACCGATTGGCCAGTCACAACCAGCTTTACCGCTGCCGGAAGGTTACCTTTGCTGGAGTGATTATCTGGATCAACATGGAAACAACCCGGCAGCAGGTGTCACCCCTCAGGGAATCCAACAGCGCCTGCGTCAGGCGATTGTGCGCCAGCAAAAAAAACTGACCAAGCGTTATCACAAGATCAGTACAGAACTGGAGCGTCAGCAGCACTCGCAAGAGGATAGAATCAAAGGTGATTTGCTTCTGGCGAATCTCCATCTGGTGAAAAAAGGGATGGAACAGTTCACCGTGGCGAATATGTTTTCAGCCACTTTAGAAGTTATTGATATTGATCTCGATGGGCGGCTGTCACCGCAGCAGAATGCACAGAATTACTTCAAAAAATACAAAAAGGCAGCGCGGGGCGTTGAACACAGTCAGCGGCGGCTCGCAGAAACGCGGCTTGAACAAGAGTGGTTGGCAGAATTGCTCTACCAGTTGGACGATCAGGCGGAGCCTGCTGATCTGGAAGCCATTTATGCCGAGCTGGATGAAGCCGGTCTGCTCAAGGGGGGCGGGGGGCAGCATAAAAAACGTACCCGCCAGTCCAGTGCACCACAAGAACTTGTCAGCCCTTCCGGTATCAAGGTCCTGCGCGGCAGAAATAATCGGCACAACGATCTGTTGTCGGGCCGGCAACTTAAAAGTGGTGATCTGTGGTTCCATGCCTGCAACTGCCCGGGTGCCCATGTGGTGCTAAAGGCCTCGCCGGCAACGGTTCCCGTAACCGATGAAGATATGCTCTATGCTGCTGCTATCGCTGCCGGATATTCCAAGGCACAACATGATGCCAGGGTTGAGGTGATGATGGCGACGGCAGAAAATGTCTCGCGCCCCAAGGGAGCTCGCCCCGGACTGGTTACCGTAAAAAAATACCAGACCCTCATTGTGGCGCCTTTACGGCCGTAATAGCCTTTGCTGAAGGGCTGTTTTTTTTGTTGCAAACAAAAAATTCCTTTGTTATAACGTGCCCACGTTGTACGCCGAAGTGGTGGAATTGGTAGACACGCTAGGTTCAGGGTCTAGTGGGCGTAGGCCCGTGGGAGTTCGAGTCTCCCCTTCGGCACCAAAAAAAACAGACCGCATTTGCGGTCTTTTTTTTTGTTCAACGATCGAGACTCGAAGCGAAGCGAGCGCTGACTAAATGTCAGAAAAGCAGCCACGGATGGCTGCGTCAGTGAGCGCAGGGGAGCCGACGCAGGAACCACCGTGATGGTGGTGACGTAGTGGGCGAGTCTCCCCTTCGGCACCAACAAAAAACAGACCGCATTTGCGGTCTTTTTTTTTGCTCAAATGTTCCGCTTATTGGTCCACCGCTACGCGGTGTCATTGGTCTGCCGCTGAAGCGGCGTCCATCGCTTCGCGATGTCAGTTGTTCAATCGTTAGTGAACGGTTAACCGCTCACCGCTCACCGCTCACCGCTCACCGCTCACCGCTCACCGCTCACCGCTCACCGCTCACCGCTCACCGCTCACATCAATCCCCATCCCAGTGCTTGATCACTCCTGATTCCAGCGCTGCGCGTTCGACCGCAGCCGTTACATCTTTATGAACCTCGGGGTGCAACAGTGAGGGCACCAGTTCGTGCTCTTCAGCGTGACGGGCGATGCACTGGGCTGCCGCAATTTTCATCTTGTTGTTGATTCTGGTGGCGCGGACGTTAAGGGCGCCGCGGAACAAACCGGGAAAGGCGAGGGCGTTGTTGACACTTTTACCGTCAGCGGCAAAAGAAGCGCCGGCCTGTATGGCCAGCTCCGGCTCAATCTCCGGGTTCGGATTGGACAGGGCGAGAATAACCGACCCCTTGCGCACCATTTCCGGGGTGATCAGACCGTGACGTCCTGTTGTCGCAATAACAACATTGGCCTTCTGCATGACTTCTTCAAGGGATCCATCGTTGCCACCGGCGGCAACCAGGCGTTCACGGGCACTCATATCGATATCGGTGCCGATGACCTTTTTTACCCCGTAAGAGAGCAGCAGTTTGCTGATTCCCATCCCCGCCGCACCTAAACCGATCATCCCGACCGTTGATTGCTTGAGCATCATTCCTGAAAAACGGGTGGCATTGAGTAGGGCTGCCAGTACGACCACCGCCGTGCCGTGTTGATCGTCGTGCATGACCGGGATGTCAAGCTGGGCATCAAGTACTTCCTCAATCTGAAAACACTCAGGGGCTTTTATGTCTTCGAGCTTGATCGCGCCGAAGGTCGGAGCAATGTTCAAGACCGTATCAATAATAACCTGCGGATCATGGCTCTGGATCAGGATGGGAACGCCGCTGACGCCGACCAGATGATCAAACAGGACGGCCTTGCCTTCCATGACCGGCATCCCCGCGACGGCACCAATGTCACCCAGCCCGAGGATCGCGGTGCCGTTAGTCACAATAGCCACTTGATTGGGGATGGAGGTGTATTTGTAGGCGAGTTCCGGTGAGCGCTGTATGTCTTTACAAATGGCGGCGACACCAGGCGTGTAGATCTGCCGAACGTCGGTGATGGTTTCAATCCGGACGCGGCTGCGCGTGGCAATTTTGCCACCCTCATGAATTTGGTGGACCAGATCGATCAGATCTTCGACAATAATCCCTTCAAGTCTTGAAATCGATTCGACCAGGTCGTCAAACTGCTCTTCCGAATCAACGTAAACGACTATTTCACGGGTATTGTGGGTGCGACCGACGCGCACCAGATGAATGTCACCTACGCTGGCATTTTTCTCGGCAATAGCGGTTGTTACGCTGGATAAATGGCCGGGTTTATCCTTGAGCATCAGCCGCAGACATTTGGCAATTTTTCCGGCACCCTTTTCAATATCCATTTTCACTCCAATGTGATCATTTTTTGTTATGAAGGGACTCCATTCCAGGGAATTTTCAGATTTAGCCTGGGCAAGATAACAAAAAAAACTGAAAAAAAATATTCATTTACCAAGATACAATGATATTTATGTATTTTTCTAATAAGTTGCTGGTGTCACAAAAACTCATCAACTGCTGCACCATTCTGAAAACAGTCGCCATCGTTTCACTGCTTCGACGCAGGTAAGTACCCCTCATTGTTCAACAATAGCGCGCCTGGCATGTGGCGCTTTGAGCTTAGCCATCCAAGCTGAAGCTTTTGCCGAGCACCGCAATAATTGACTTGTGTCCTTTGGCTCAGCACATAGCTAACAAATTCGGTAAAATATAACCTATTGATTCTTTGCTTTCTAGCTATATTCTGCTAAATTTACATTGTGTTTGTAACTGTTCAGCACTGCCCTTGCGCAGGGTCGGGGTTCATGTGGCAAGGGTGTTTGTCGCCAATTAGCACCAATCTTCCGCTCTACTCTGAAAAGTCGTCACTCTCGCGAAAGCGGGAGTCCAGGAATCTGAGCAACTCCCCTGGATACCCGCCTTAGCGGGGATGACGTGCATGGTCGTTAAACACAGCGGAAGATCAGTATTAATTAGAAAACTTTATGATAAGTAAAAAGGGGGACTGATGAAAGTTTTGTTTGTTCTATTCACCGTTGGTTTTCTCATGGCTTGTTCAAGCCAAACGCCCCAGGAACTTGTTGCTGAAGGTGATCGACTCAAGGCAGAAGGGAATATCCGTGGAGCCATCGTTCTTTACAAAAACGCCCTGGACAAGGACGCGAACGATCTGTCTGCCCGTCTGGGACTGGCTTTAGCTTATCGGGAAAGTGACAGCCTCGAACTGGCAGAACAGGAGTTTCAGAAGGTTTTACTGCAAAACCCTTCTTCCTACGACATTTTGCTTCAGCTGGCAGCCGTTGCCATTGACAGAGGCGACCCGCAAAAGGGTTTAACCGAAATTGAGCGCTTCCATTCAGCAGCTTCTCCCAACGCCGAATCACTTACCCTTCAGGGCCGGGCTTATGGTGCTTCAGGTGACTTGACTGAAGCAGAGAATCTATTCAACCAGGCTATAGTACTTAACCCCACTTATGCCCCTGCCCATTTGAATCTGGCAAAAACCTATCTGCAACGCAACGACATATCCCGTGCGGAACAGCGTCTGCGCGAAGTAATTGCTCTTGATGAACGCCAGTTTGAAGCGTATTTTTTACTGGCTCCCCTGGTTACTGCCAGAGGTGAAATTGAGTCCGCCCTGCAACTGTATCTTGATATTGTCGCTGTTGAACCACGTCAACATTACGCTCTCTATATGGCGGGAATTCTCCAGCTTGATCTCGGTGATTTCGCCGCTGCTGAAAAAACCGTCGAACAACTTGAACGCCTATTTTCCGATCGCCCCGAGAGCTACCGTTTAAAAGGGATGCTGCTCTATCGTCAAGGGGACTACGATGATGCCCGGGTCGCCCTGGATCAGTCGCTGCGCACTGAACAGCATCCGTTGACCTATCTGTTTCTGGGCTTGAGTTATTATTCCCTTGAGCGCTTCGAGCTTGCCCTCAATCAGTTTCAGAACGCCCTCGATATCAGTCCCGAATTTGAGCGGGCGCGGGTGCTGGTTGCTTTGACCCTGCTCAAGCAGGAACGCGTTGATGATGCCATTGCCCAGATCCAGCGGGTGGTGAGCGCCAACCCCAACAACGCCTATGCGCGCAATATCCTCGGCAGTGCGTTGCTGGCCGCCGGTCAGCTCGATCGCGGTATGGCCGAACTGGAAGCGGCAACCAACCTGGATCCGACCATGGTTGAGGCCCATTTGCAGCGTGGTGCAGTACGTCTGTCCCGAGGTGAAATCAGCGCCGGAGAAGAAGATCTCATTCGTGCCGTCCATGTGTCCCCTGAACTGTTGAATAGCCGGCTGATGTTGGTTACTCATTATCTGCGTCAGAAAAACTATTCAGCGGCCATCGACACCCTCAGTGAAGGGATGACCGGCACCCCACAGGACGCGTTGCTCAATAATTATCTTGCTGCTGCTTATTTTTCCCAGAACCGACCGCAACAGGCCATCGTCGCCCTGCAGGCGGCCAAAGAGGCCAATCCCGACTACCTGACCCCGTACTTTAATCTGGCCTCCTACTATGCATCGCAATCCGATTACGATCAGGCGTTGCAGCAGTTTGACGACGTACTCAGCCGTGAAGCCGACAATTTGCGCGCTTTGCTTGGCAGCGCTGCGATCTACAATGTTCAGGGTCGCAACGATGATCTGGAGGCAGCCTATCGCCGGGTTGAAGCGACACGGACGGAGCAGGGTTTTGTCGCTACTGCCCAGTATCGTCTGCGTCAGCGTGATCTGTCAGCGGCCCTGGCGGTAGTTGATCGCGGCCTGCAACTGCATGTTAACTCTGCCCCGTTGCTGGAAATCAAGGGTGCGCTGCACCAGCAACAAGGTGAGTCCGGCGCTGCTGAAGCGACGTTTGTGGATCTGGCCGCTGTTGCGCCGGAGCGTGGCAATACCTTGTTGTGGCGTCACTACATGAACAATAATCGCGACCAGGCGCGCAGGCTTGTTGAGGACCTTCTTCGTTCGCAATCCGGGCAGGAATATCCCTACCTGCTGGCGGCATCCTTGCATACCGCGGCAGGGGATACTGATACAGCAACAAGCCTGCTGCAGCAGGGTATCAGCAGGCTGCAGCGACCTTCGCGTCTGCAGTTGCAACTGGCCTCTATTTTCGAACAACTGCAGCAAGTAGAGCGGGCAGAGCAGCTGTATCAGCGCATTCTCCGATCCGACCCCACCTTTGCCCCGGTTCACGTCGCCATCGGTACCCTGGCGGAACGGCGTGGTAACAAAGGGGCTGCTCGTGAACATTATCAGAACGCCCTGAGTCACGATCGCGACAATGTGATTGCCCTGAACAACCTGGCCTATATTCTGGCCGACAATTTCGGTGAAGATCGTCAGGCACTGGATTATGCCATGCGCGCTTACCAGTTGCGTCCCAACGACCCACGCATCATGGATACCCTCGGCTACATTCTGGTAAAAAATGATCGCGCCGGGGACGCCCTGAACCTGTTGCAACAAGCGCACAATCTGTTACCGGATATTCCGGTGGTGGCTATTCATCTCGCCCAGGCAAAAATTGCTCTGGGCGACAAGGAGTCCGCCCGTACCCTGCTCGAACAGGTCCGGGACAGCACGTCAACGGAGGATGCAGCAACAGCGAGAAGCATGCTGAATCAGCTATAATGGGGGGATCAGGGATGATCAGACCATCATTTCTGCTACAGTTGGGTGACACCTTTCTGGCTGGTGTTTGCCTGATACTGGCGCATTATCTGCGTTATGGTCGATTGAGTAGCGAGACCCTGATACTTGAGGGTGGAATATTTAAGCTGGCCTCTTACGTGGTTGTTGTTATTATCATTTCCTATCTGTTTAACCTCTATGAGTTTCAACAGTTTAACGAGCTGTGGAGGGTTGCTGCCAAGATTGTTTTTGCCCTGACCGTCTCTCTTCTTGCTCTGTCAGCGTTGTTTTATATCCTTCCCGGTCTCGGTTTCTGGCGCGGCGTTTTGCTGATCAGTTTACTGTTGTTTGGTTTTTGCCAAATACTGGTGCGCTGGTTGATCCGAAAATTTTCGCGGGTGTCTTTTTTTGCAAACCGGGTATTAATCGTTGGTGCCGGCTCCCTGGCAAAAAAAATTTCCGAGATTGTGCCGTCCGATCACAACATGCACAGCTATACCCGTTTTGTTGCTTGTACTGATAAGGTTCCCGTTGTTGACCCGGACCTGATTGTCGGCCATATCAATGACATTGACCAGATAACCCTTGATTATCGTCCGCAAAAAATGGTCATCGCCCTGGCCGAACGGCGCGGAAACCTGCCGCTGAAAGAAATCATGCACAGCAAATTGCGTGGCGTCGAAGTATACGATGCTGCCACCTACTACGAGCATGTCAGTGGTTGTCTGATGATCGAAGAAATGCATCCGAGTTCTTTTATCTTCAATCAGCGCTTTCGCATGACTCCATTTATGCGCAGTTATAAACGCTTATTTGACGTTGCCTTGTCGGGAATAGGTTTGCTGATAACCGCTCCTTTTTTTCCTTTTATTGCCCTGGCGATTGTTCTCGATTCCCGGGGACCAGTTTTCTACAAGCAGCTGCGCGTCGGTGAAAATGAGCATGAATTTTTCGTCTATAAATTTCGTACCATGAGCGACGGCGCGGAAAATGATTCCGGCGCGGTGTGGGCGCAAAAAAATGATCCGCGCGTCACCCGGGTCGGCCACTTCATGCGCAAAACCCGCATCGATGAGATCCCCCAGCTTTACAATGTTTTCAAAGGTGACATGAGTTTCATCGGTCCGCGTCCTGAACGCATGACCTTTGTCGAGCGGTTGAAAGAGTCTATCCCCTTTTATTCAACCCGGCATTTTGTCAAACCGGGGGTGACCGGCTGGGCCCAGGTGCGTTACCCCTATGGCGCATCTGATGAGGATGCCCTGGAAAAACTGCGTTATGATCTTTATTACATCAAGAATTATTCCATTGCGCTCGACTTCAAGATTATTCTTGATACTATTCGTGTTGTTACTTCAGGTTTTGGCGGGAGATAAAAAATGAAAATTTTTGGATTTGCATGGGTTTTTGTTCTGGTTGTATTGATGACAACCGCAGCTGCAGAAGACTATCGCATCGGCAGCGGCGATGTGCTGGAGATTTCGGTCTGGGGCGTCCCTGAGATGAGTCGTACGGTGATCGTACGTCCGGACGGAAAAATTACCTTGCCGGCGGTGGGGGATGTGGTGGCCGACGGTATCGCGCCGATGGCGTTGAGCCGCCATATCGCGAAAGTTATTGAAGACTACGTTAAACAGCCGGTGGTGACCGTTTCGGTGCAGCAGATTCGCAACAACCGGGTGTATGTCATTGGTGGCAGCGTTTCACGGGTGTTTGATATGACCAATCAGATGACCCTGCTCAAGCTGCTCAGTGAACTCGGCGATTTCAGCCGTGCCGATTTGCGCCGCGCTTACCTGTCGCGTAACAATGAAAAGATCAATACTGATTTTTTCGCGCTTTATTTCCGTGGTGATTTGAGTCAGGACGTCGCGATCCAGGCCGAAGATATCATCTATATCCCGAGCAACATGACCAATATTGTCTATGTGCTTGGCGCGGTGACCACCCCGCAGCCAATCCAGTACGTTGAAGGGATGCGGGCTCTTGACGCGATACTGGGTGCCGGCGGTTTTTCCGATTTTGCCCGTGAAAACTCGGTATCGATTATTCGCGAAGGGGGGGAGCGGATCAATATCGATCTGCGTAAAGTGCGCCGAGGTCGTGACATTGAAGAAAATGTTCAGTTACGTCCCGGTGACTATCTGATTGTTGATGAAAGTCTCTTTTAAAGGTTAGTAATACGAATGAAAGACACCCTTAAGCAAATATTAAGTTTTCTGCAGGCCCTCTATCGCTATAAGTACCTGTTTGTTGCCGTAACACTGCTGGTGATGACGGCTATCGGTATCTACAGCCTTACCCTGCCCAAGATTTATCGCGCTGATACCACGGTTTTTATCGAAAGTAATGTGATTGACGAACTGGTGCGCGGTATCGCCATCACCCCAAGCATGGAAGATCGCGTGCGGGTGCTGCAGGCAGCCATGCTCAGTCGCGACATGATCATCAAGACCCTGGTTGAGCTCAACTCCAATATGCTGACCCGCAGTGAAGCGGCGCAACAGGAATATATTTCAGCATTACAGCGCCGTACGAGCATCAATGTTACACGACAGATGGACCGCTTTACCGTCTCAATCGATGATACGGACCCCCAATTTGCCCAACGTTTTATCAACTCGTTGGTAGGAATCTATATCGAAGAGAGTCTGTCTTCCACCCGCGCAGAGACCTTTGGCGCCGGCCGATTTTTACAGGAACAGCTTGATTCCTTTAAAATCCGCCTTGAAGCAGCAGAGGACCGGATCATTGAGTTCCGGAACAGCCAGGGGATCTTTTTTTCCGTCGATGAGGCCGGGACCCTGGCCGCTATCCGGCAGATGATGAATCAGATCGAAGACATTGAACTGAATCAGGACACCCTGCGCGCCCGTCAAGCACGGTTAGTTGAGCAGTTAAACCGCACCAACCCAACCATCGACATGGTCAGCGAGGCAGCAGAGAGCAATCGCGTTATGGAGATGGAAAATCGTCTGAGCAATCTGTTGCTGCGCTACACGGAAAACTATCCGGAGGTTGTGCGGCTCAAGTTTGAGATTGAAGCCCTCAAACAGCGCATGGAAGATCCTGAAACGGCACAACTTGAACGGGGCGGCACGCGGATGACCACCACGAACCCGCTGCACCAGCAATTGCAGAGCCAACTTTACGAAGTGGAATCGGAATTGTCATCGCTGGAGGCGCGCAAGCGCAATCTGCAGCAGAATATCAGCACTCGAGAACAAGAGTTGCAGGAAATTCCGGAAGCGCAGAAAGAGTTGGGCATCCTTATTCAGGAGCGAAATTCCTACCGCACCATCTATAACGATCTGCTCTCGCGAATGACCAAGTCAGAAGTTTCGACCCAGATGGAGGTGGCAAACAAAGCTTCCACCTTCCGCGTCATCGACCCGGCGGTTCTGCCCCGGGCCCCGGTTTCGCCGGATATGTTGCGCATGTTGCTGCTGGCTGTTGCCGGGGGCTTCGGTTGTGGCCTGGGGTTGGTTTTTCTGATCGAGAACATGGACAGTCGTGTCCGTGATGTCGGTCTGCTTAATGATCTCGGTGTCGAGGTGTTAGCCGTTGTCCCCAATATTTCTGATCCGGCAGTCCTCAAACGGCGCTTCTACAGAGATGTCGTACTTGTTGGCGCCTCCGGTATCTATCTTATTGCCTTTATCGGAGTGTTTATTTTCTCCGATCAGATCATCCCCCTGGTGACCTCCTTGATGACAGGTTATTAATAGTATGAGTCGTATTGAAGAAGCGTTGAAAAAAGCCGCGCAACAGCGTAAGCAGAGTCGCGAGGAACAGACTGATTCAGCTGTTGCTGCAGTGCCCCAAACCCCAGTGCCCGCATCCCTCAAGCGAAAAGTGAGTGCCCTGCTTGATGTGGTTCCCCTGAAGCTCAACCACTTGATGCTGGCCACCGCCCGTGATGAAAAAACGGCCGTAGTTGAGGAATATAACAAGCTCCGTTCGACCCTGATTGCCCTGACCAGCGGTGAAAAACCCCTGAATACGATTATGGTGACCAGTACCGTCAGCGAAGAGGGGAAGACCATGACGGCACTGAATCTCGCCATCTCTCTGGCCAAAGAGCATGATCATACGGTCCTGCTGGTTGATGCCGATTTGCGTCGTCCATCGATTCATCGCTATCTCGATATCCAGCCGGAGGTCGGGCTGGTTCATTGCCTGCGTGACAACCTGCCGATTGAACAAGCGCTGATCAAAACCGGCGTCGGTAAACTGGTCGTTCTGCCTGCCGGCGAGGCCATCAAGGAACCCGTGGATCTGCTGTCCTCAGGCCGGATGAAAGCGATCGTCAAGGAGCTTAAACAGCGCTATCCCGACCGTTATGTCATTTTTGATACCCCCCCGGCCTTGCCTTTTGCCGATGCCGGAGTGCTGGCGGGGATGGTCGATACCACCCTGTTTGTCGTCCGCGAAGGTAAAGCCAAGCTGGATGATCTCGTTGAAACTCTCGAAGAATTCAAGCGACATCACCTGCTCGGGGTTGTCTATAACGATGCCCACAGCTTTGTTAATCGGCAGAGTTATTACTATGGTAACTATTAAATCATTAAGTGGGGATAACACCATGAAAACATTGAAATTTCTTGCCGCGTTGCTGGTAATGGCGGTAAGCTTGATGATCACCCCGGTTGCCTGGTCAGCGATTGACATCACCCCACGTTTCAGCCTGGCGCAGGAATACAATGACAATATTTTTCTGCGTGAATCCAACCGTGAAAGTGACTGGATCACTACAATAGAACCGGGATTAACTCTTGGTTACAACCAGCGCTCCATCGATCTCGCCCTTGATTATTCCCTGCGCTATCGGTTGTACCAAAACAATACCTCAGAAGATCAGGATCAATTTCGCGACGTCCAGCGCGGATCTGCCAACCTGTTGTTGTTCCGTGATCGCCCCTTTACCTTGCGCACCACCGGCACCATCAGTCGGGAAACCTTGAATGAGCGTGATCGCGATCTCGAATACAATGATACGTTCCAGCGTTCAACCGTTTATCGGTTATCAGTCACCCCTGAATATCGCTTGCGTCTGGGCCCCACCACCTCAGCGATCTTCGGCTACAGCTTTAATCTGGTCGACTACGCGGATCGCAGGGGAGATGATTACATCGAGCATCAGGGGCGGGTCACCCTCAATCGCAACCTGACTGCCAACCTCGATATCTGGGCCCGCTACCAGTACACTGAGCATGACAATGATGACAACCTGGAAGACTTCAATCGTCATGCTGCTACCGTCGGTGGTGATTATCGACTCGGTGCGCGCACGACCCTGTCTGCAACGGTTGGTCGTACCTGGATCGAATACGAC
>JAHYIY010000046.1 GCA_019429255.1 Desulfuromonadales bacterium
CGTAAGTGAAGCTGTAACGTTGCCAAAGGGAAGCGTGACGACTTTATGCTACCCTTCCCGATCCACCACCCTACAGAGCAGCAAGCGCCCACGGATACCAAATCGTGGGCTTTTCTTATGATGCAGGGTTTTCAGTAACAACTGATCTACAACACCTACTGCCCCAGATGTCAATATGAAGCAACTTGCGAGACGTTCGCACCAAGTCAGTGCTTATGAGCTATAACCACACTCGATCACCGTTCGACAAGTCGATACTCGCAGGTAATAGATTTGCTGTAAGCCCAAAAATAGTCGCCCGGGTTTTCTCAGCAGCGGAGTTGCAGCCCAAGAAACAGAGGTCTCAAATCATATTAGCAATTCGGCTTGCCAGGTCGGACAGCTGCTCCGAATTTTCCAACCCATCCAATAACCGTTGCGGAATAGCCGAACAACCAACTTGGGCACCGGTCAATGCCCCCGTTAAAATAGCTCGGGCCTGATTCTGTCCACCACCATTGACCGCATGCAGCACTGCCGACTCGAAATCATTTTGAAAACGGGCAGCCAGATAGTAAGCTGCCGGCAGTTGATGGTAGATGGCGCACGGCATACCGTAGACAATTGAAACCTTCCAGGCCGGCTCAATGCGTATCTCCGGGTCGACGGCGGCGGCAGCCATGTAAGACGGAGACAACAGCGCATCGGGGGAAGCGAAACGGCCGACGCGTGGCGGATCCGGATCGCCCGGCTTTGGCGGTTGCAGATTGTCACTGGTGACCGCATGGAAGGGGAGCTGCCCTTTTTTAACCAGTCTCATCAGCTTATTTGACAGCTCCGCATCCAGTTTGTGCCCCTGTACTAACAGGCTCAGTACGACTCCGTAGGCGACCGTCATCGAAACGACCGTGTCATCGACCTGAGTCAACAGAGTGTTGCTGGTTATTGCTGCTGCAAGCTGCTCGGGTTGTACTGCATAGCGTACCGCGATCGCCAGGGTACGTTCGATTGCTTCGGTGGTGTCGGCATGCCCGCCGGTCTGGCTCCAGGGCAACCTCTGCTGAACACGACGTCTCCAGGCTTCACGGATCGATTGACTGGTGTACCCCCCGGGCCCGATCATCGGAGTGCCGTCGAGCTGAGGGAACAGTTCAGTTTCCAGTCGATGGCAGAAATCTGTTTCGTCGTATTCTTCCTGATCGGCCAAAGATTGCATCATCATCTTTAGCAGATAGCCTGACTGCGAGAGTTGCCCGGCCTTCAAACCAGCATGATAACGATCTGGTTGCGGATCGGTATAATCGCTGATCCATTCACCGTAGTCGCGTCTTTGCTCTTCGAGGTTGTAGTACCAGTGCGGTCCAAGAGCTAGGGCATCTCCGATCAGTGCGCCCATCAGGGCACCCGTTGCACGGTCCTGCAAAGTCGAGTTTGCCATGGTCAGTCCCCTGTCCTTACTCAGTCGATATTTGGCTGGTGAAAAGAATAGAGAGCATCGACATTGTGCCGTCATCAGAACTCTATACAGTTTTTTTGAAATCAATCTGCTCTTTTTCGTAGGCGGCTTTAAATTCCGGCAGGGACGCAACATCGGCGATAAAACGTTTGACGTTTTCCCCCAGCTCAATTTTTGTTTCAGCAAAACCAGCATTCCAGCTGGAATATACAGCTGCCATATAATCGACATGGGTCGGTTTGTCACCCATAATAAACTTCCTGGTTTCGAGCCGCTTGTCTAGAATCGCCCACAAACTGGAAACGGTATCTGCAAGCTGTTGCAGTGTTTCTGCCTTAATCTCATCACTGAGTTTGATTTTGAAGGCAATGGCGAACATTCTGCCGTAGGCCGGGTGCAAGGTCGAATAATCAAAATGCAACCACTGATAAAATTCTGATCGGGCCTCGATATCTGTTGGCAGCATGTCATTGTCATGCTTTTCAAGCAGATAAAGCGCGATAGCAGCCCCCTCAGTAATAATCCGTCCTTCTTCCGTTTTTAAAGCAGGGACCTGATTGGTTGGAACCATCTCCTGATAGTCAGGAACATCATTTCTCTTGATCAGTTGGTAGTGAACCCCGAGCCTTTCCAGCAAGACTGCAATTCCGGTCGAACAGCTCCCTGGGAGGGTGTAAAGCGTATACATAATTATTCTTCCTTTCAGAAAAGATTTATCAGAGGTACGACATCTCTCATTTTAACTCTAATTGCAATCCAAAGGGCAACCCGTCATCTTAACTTCTCCTGGGAAATCTGTTCCTGTTCATGGCGCTCTTCTTGATTATAATGGACCCACACGGGCATTTGCTGGATACCTCAGGAGAAGGGATCTCAAAATGGCATTTACAACCGATAACGACAAGCGACCAACGACTACTGTTCCGATTGACCCTGATGTCATTATCGGCCATGTTCACCTTAAGGTCGCGGACTTGGAGCGTTCACTGAATTTTTATTGCGGTGTGCTGGGTTTTAAGCTGACGCAGCGCTTGGGAAAGGAAGCCGCCTTTGTTGCCGCAGGAAATTATCATCACCATTTGGGCTTGAATACTTGGGAGAGTGAAGGCGGTGAGCCTCCCCCACAGGGTTTTACAGGGCTCTACCACGTGGCGCTTCGATACCCAACACAGGCGGCACTTGCCGATGCTCTTAAACGTCTGGAAGCTGCTTCCATAGTTCTTGATGGTGCTAGCGATCACGGCGTCAGTGAAGCACTTTATCTTCGTGACCCTGATGGGAATGGCCTAGAATTATACTGGGATCGTCCGCGTGAACTGTGGCCAAAAGACGTTAAAGGTGAGCTGCAGATGGTGACCCGCCCACTTGACTTAAACGAAATGCGACGCTTCGATAGGTGAAATTTTTATTTCTCAAGCAACAGGCTAAGTGAGATGATGGTTCATCTGAGGTGCTTTTCACTGAATCTGAATGTAAGATAAATTATGAGAAGGTTTTGAAGTTGTTGTGTTATCTTTTGGACGTTAATGGACGCATTTCCTAAATGTCGAGGTCATTGATAATGAACGAGGAACCAAAACTCATAAAATCGCCGTTATCTCAACCCATCACCAGTGGTGACAACACGGTGAGCGTTGAAATATACCGACTAGAAAATGAGACGTCATGGACTCTGGAGATCGAAGACAAATACGGTAATTCATCAGTCTGGAACGAAACATTTAATACCGATTCAGAGGCTCTTGTCGAAGCCAAAAGAACCATTCTAGCCGAAGGGATCAACTCTCTTATTGGTCCAGAAGATGGAAAAAGTTAAGGTGATTGGAAGTAAGCACAGAAGCAACTAATTTTTTTGCTCTGGAGGGGCGGATCCTTAAGCATCAGTATTTTTAACACTGTGAATAAATTATTAAAAACAGGATTTGATGTTATTTCTAAAAATTGATTGCCATCATGTCCCTTTTTTTGTGTTAGTTATTTTTCGCGGAGATTTAAGAATTCGGTATCTGAAGCCATCTGTTTCTGCATGTCCTCAAGGCAGGTACTCATGACTTGGTCGAAGTCCTTCAGGGTAGGGCCGAAGAATGTATTTACTACCTGGTACGCTTGATAACGGCGTGCAAGCTGATCCGCGGAAGACGACAAAGAACGTACAGTCAGGGTGACATCCAGTGATCCGATGGCGTTCCACGTTGCAGGGTTCCATTCCGTCCTCACACCGAATTCCGTCAGGTCACCACTGATAGTGACCTCAGCGTCCTGGTCGACCAAATGATGTCCTGCGGCTTCCAGCTGAGAAATTACCGCTGAACGTACCAAATCGACGGGTCGGCGAAAGGTTATGACATCGGCAACGATTACCCCGAAGGCTGCGGTTTTATGACCGATAAGGGCATGTGAAGATGGATCGTCTTTGAGGTAACTAAATTTTCCCACTTGAAATCGAACCGGACTAACGGGTGGATCGACCCTGGATGCCTCGGGTGCGGGGGAGATGAAGAAAGTCTCGCGATTCAGGCTGGTTGTCTTCGTCATGTCAGGTGGAGTCCATTGATCAATCTGGGCCTGTGCTGTTTTCAAGAAACTGCCGATTTTTTCAAGACGGTTTAGCACCCCATTCTCATCAAATTCAATCATAAAGAGGTAGTCTTTGGGGATGGGCCCTCCAGCCCCTGAATAATAGGCTCCAACAAACCAATATCCGTGGCTGACTGACCAGTGATAGATCATGATGCGGTCCTGATTCAGGATCAAGTCTGGTTCACCAAATCGTAGCAGGATTTCTTCACGAGTGGTCATGCCTAGCTCCAGAAAGAGCATGTCGGCTTCATTGATTTGTCCCCGGCCTTCCAGCAGGGTATGTTCGGGGGTCGGAATAACCAGGCATCCGGTCAAAAAGAGACTAATAAGACAGGTGATAATCAGATGTCGGGAACGACTACGCCCTTTTGGTATTCTGCTGCTGAATACCGATCCTTGGAGCATTAAGTCCAGGTGATTAGCTGCAAGATGAGATGAGTTCATTGGGCCGTTACCAGGCTGTGTTGTTGCAATACACCGTTATCCCCAAAAACCAGAACAAGGCTCATTGTTCCTTTACTCCATGCTCTAAATCCGGAGGCGGTATTCCATTTTGGTGCAACCAAATGTAATTTTCCGTTTTCATCGGTTTTTAACTGGTACATGAGGATCCTATCCCCCTCAATTTGTGCGGAGGGAATTCCCAGTCTCATTACAACTGTTTCTCGTGTTGTGACACCATTACGAACAAATCCAAGCAGGTCGGAGTTAAGGAGAAGTTGGGGGTCGGTAGGTTGAAGCGACGGTGTCGCACAACCGGTTGTCAGGAAAATTATGGCGATGACAATAAGCATGTGCCAGCTGCGCCAAGGCAATCCTCTGCTGTGGCCGTTGTCTTTGTTTAGATTGACATTGCACTCTGGAGAAATGCGGTTTCCTCCCCATAACAGACTGAAAAGCATCATGGTGTCTCCATAGTTAAAGATTAGATGTTGAGTGCCAGTATTTTGAACTCTCAAGGGGAATTTCAGGGGTTCCTCTCCCTTGAATTGCTGCGCCGCCATAACCAGGGACATATCGATGTGCTGACCTTTAACATTTAATCACCGGAGCAACATGATGAACATTTCCCTGATATATTTCAAATATAAAGAGAAGGTCTCGATTTCGCTAACCATCTATTGAGCAGAAATCCATGAAACGAGCACTGTCCATCTCAATGCTGTTAGCCTGCTTGATCGTTGGTTGTTCCTCGAATCCACGCTTCATGACTCCGATGATAGCACCTGTATTGAACGACGCGCATCTTGACATTCCGATCAGAGAAGTCAGCGCGTACACCTATTGGAGCGTGAACTTTGGACACGGGTTGGCGGTCGAAGTGAAGGCGATGCGAGTCTCCGGAGAATATTTGCGCGATCTTGAGCTTGAATTGAGTGGCGCATCCAAAGTGTTAAAAGCCCTTGCGAATAGTGAATTTGCTGGAAGATGGGAATTCATCAGTGTGCTATTTTTCAACAACTATGGACAACTCCCGCCGGGATCACGGGATGTGGTTGGTGTCGCCAGAGTTATTGTCGAAAGAGACACGCTATTGATGCTCTTAGAGAAAGGGGCCCCTTCTGAAGAGTATCAGAAACATTGGGTGTTTATACATGGCTACAAGGAACAACCTGATTCAGAAAAGTTGCTCGAATGGTGAAGTGAAAAAACAGAAACCCCTCCCGCGGCTGTAGGTGCCAACACTTGCACTTACACTTTCCGACACTTCAGTTTTAGCGTTGATGGGGAAACAGCTTGTCCGACAAATCACCATATCCCCGACATTTATAACCCCAACCTGATTTTGCTGAGTTGGACTTTCTCAATATTTGTTCTAATATCGTGTCCTACATCATCTATGATTTATCATACATAAACTCAATGATCTTTAGGTTTGGAAATGATAGGTGGTAGGTGCTTGAAGGAGCAGAAGGATGAAGCGGCAGTGCTGGGGTTTGAACGGTCAAAACTGAGCGGTTCTGGCAAATAAAGAGGGGGAGCAAGAGGAACAAAATTTTCTTGTGGCAAAGGTCATGTTGACCCTGATCGTTACCCTCGGCAAATCAGCGGTTTTCCCGAGGGTAGCGGTCGTTTCGTCATAACGACTGTCACAGAATCGTCACAAGATTCCCTGCCAACGACCTGAAGGAGGCGATGGAAAGCCAGTATGACCTGTTTTAGATGGGGTTGATACCTTCATCGGCTTTCCTTAGCTCCTTTCTGATAGACATTGATCATGCGACCGGTATCAGCGGGCTCCCCGGACAACAAGATCCTGAGCAGAGCGGTGCCAACTGAATCAACCTTCAACCCGTCCCAGCATGAATACTGACACAATCGTGGAGAAAAAATCCGAGTTTTCAGGGTCAGGGAGGGCAGATCCAACGGCCAAAACAATTTGCTCATAACAAACAATTTCAAACAGGAATCAACGCAGGGCAGATTGTCGAAAGATAAAGTTATGTATTATAGGTCAAATGTTCTAATTGTATAAATCAGAAACAGGGGTTGTCTATTCAATGCAGATCAGGCATGTCATCAGCGCATCGCCACAGCAGGTCTGGAACGTCCTGATCGATACCCATCAATGGCCGGTATGGGGACCTTCGGTGAAGGCGGTGAGAAGCCCCCGGCAATATATCGATGCCGGTCTAAAGGGACGTATCCAGACGGTCCTCGGATTCTGGGTTCCATTCGAGATCACTGATTTTGAGCACCTGCAATTCTGGAACTGGAAAGTTGCCGGCATCCCGGCGACCGGTCACCGCCTGAAGATCCTCGACCAGGATCGCTGTGAGTTAATCTTCGACATGCCTTTTGCTGCTTTTCCATATGCCCTGATCTGTCACCAAGCGGCCAGACGCATCGGACGTCTGGCGCAGAGCCAAAAAGGATGACTCCGTGAACCTGTCACAGAAAAAAGCCGCAGCAGCGCTTAAAAACATGTTTGTGGCCGATGCCCTCGCCATGCCGGTGCACTGGTTCTACAACCCGGCCGATATTGAAAAGGCCTTTCCCGGGGGCGTTACCCGCTTTGAAGCCGCTCCGGCCGTGCATCCCTCCTCCATCATGTCACTGCATTCAACCCGCGCTGGGGGACGCGGTAGTCAGGACAAAAACCGCCGCGAGCGGGAGATTGTCGGTGATGTGATCCTCAAAGGAAAACGCCCCTTCTGGGGGCAGCCCAACCAGCATTATCACCAGGGAATGCTGGCCGGGGATAACACCCTGAACGCTCACTGTGCCAGAGTACTGATCCGGGCTCTAACGGCCAACCGCGGACACTATGACAACCAACAATTTCTCGATGATTATATCGATTTTATGACCGCCTATCCGCCCCGGCATCCGGACACCTACGCCGAATCCTACCATCGTGGTTTCTTCGCCAATCTCGAAAGCGGCAAAGCCAGAGAGTTCTGCGCGGCCACAACTCACGACACCCCCTCCATCGGCGGTCTGGTGACGATTGCCCCGATTGTGTTCGCTGAGCGGTTGCGCGGGGTGTCAATAAATGCGGTGAAAGAGCATTGCCGGCAACATCTTTATTTGACCCACCCGGATGACATGTTGGCCAGGGTTTGTACTGATTACGTCCAACTGCTGGATGATCTATTGTTTCGCAACCCGGAGCAAACTGTCGCAGAAATACTTGCCCGTGCAGCCAAAAGCAGCTGCGGACTTGATCTTGAGGCCCTGCTGGAGAAGTCTCTTGATGACCGGTTTGTGGTTGGCAGGATGTTTTCCTCCGCCTGCTACATTACTGATTCCTGGCCAAGTGTCCTTTACCTGGCGTACAAATATGCTGCTGTCCCCAAACAGGCTCTGCTGGCAAATACCAATCTTGGTGGCGACAATGTTCACCGGGGGGTAGTCCTTGGTGCATTGTTGGGCGTGATGGCTGGCGAGCCCCTGAGTGGCTGGTTTGATCAGCTCACGCAGCACCTTGAAATTAACCAGGAAATTAACGCCTTACTGGCGACCTCAACGACTGAGGGGTGCGAGAATCGGCAGTAAAGGGCCAGAACGGTCCTGACTTTTTTCAGGCATAAAAGTGCTATGATCGGTTCATGATCATCCCCGAAAAAACAGGGTAAACACCAGGGCAAAGGAGAATAGCTTGGATAGTCTCAGGCAGCAGATTAATGACATTCTCAGCCGCCAGAATTTGGGTGTTCTGGCGACCAGTGCAAAGGGTCATCCATATACCAGTCTGGTTGGTTTTGTCGTGACAGACCAGTTGGATGAATTGTTGTTCGCTACCCATCGCGCGACACGAAAGTTTGGCTATCTGCAGGAAGATGCGCGGGTTTCGCTGCTGATTGATAGCCGCAGCAACCAGGTCGAAGATTTTCGTGAGGCCGTTGCCTTGTCTGCTATCGGTACTGCTCGTGAAGTGCCGACAGAGCAGCGGGACCGCCTGATGCAGCTGTTTCTAGCCCGCCACCCCTACCTTGCTGAATTCGTGCATTCGCCCGGCTGTGCCCTGTGCTTGATCAAGATCCAACGGTACAGTTTGGTGCAGCGCTTTCAGGATGTGCTGGAGCTCGATTTCGATGCACCGCATTCAACCCCTTGAGCGGCTGAGCGCCGCTGATTTACCCCAGTTCGGTGGTAAAACCCTGGCTCTGGCCGAACTGACCCGCCGTGGCTATTCGGTGCCGCAGTCCCTCGCCATTCCGTGCGACTGCTATCGCGATTATCTGCAGGCGACCGGATTGGGAGCACGGCTGACCATGGAACTTGGCCGCAAGGCCTTTTCCCAGATGCGTTGGGAGGAACTGTGGGATGCGGCACTGCGGATCCGTAACCTGTTTCTGACGACCCCGATGCCGACATCCCTGGAAACGGAAATTTCTACCGCCCTCGACAGACATTTCCCGGAGCAACCGTTGGTCATCCGCTCCTCGGCCCCCGGCGAAGACTCTGCGAGCTGTTCCTTTGCCGGGCTGCACGATTCCTTCGTTAATATCCGTGGCAGGAAGGAGCAGCTACTGGCGATCCGCAAGGTCTGGGCTTCCCTATGGTCTGATCGAGCACTGCTTTACCGGCAGGAACTGGGGCTGACGGTCACCGACAGCAACATGGCGGTACTGATACAGGAGTTGATAGCAGGAGAAAAATCGGGAGTCGCTTTCAGTGTCGCTCCCGACAATCGCCGGCAGTTAATAGTCGAAGCAGTCTGGGGGCTCAATCAGGGGCTGGTCGACGGCAGTGTCGAACCGGACAGCTGGCACATCGACCGGTGCAGTTTGCGGACTGTCAGCTATCGCGCCGCGCCAAGCAGCCACAAGCTAGTGACTCGCGACGGGCACGTGCAGTTGGTTCCGCTTACGGCAACAGAGCAGAAACCGGTGCTGAGCGATGCCGATCTTGCCGTTGTTGTGCAGCGGGTCATGGCGTTAGAACAGGATTTTTCGGCTCCGCAGGATTGTGAATGGACCTGGCATAACGCGCAGCTGGTGCTGTTACAGGCGCGACCCATTACCACCGTTGCGTGGGAGGATGACCGCCTCTGGTACTTCAACCTGCACCGCAGTCTCACCAACCTCAAGCAACTGCAGCGCCGGATTGAAACCGACATTATGCCGGGAATGGAAGACGTGGCGGTTCAATTCGCCAAGGTCGACCTGACGAATCTGTCTGACACTATGCTCGAGGAGGAATTCAGGCAACGGGTGCAGCAGCAGCACTATTGGGAAGAAACCTATCGAAGTGACTGCATCCCCATGGCCCACGGAATTCGTCTCTTTGGTGAGTTTTATAATGATGCGCTACAGCCTCAAGATCCCTTCGAATTTCTCGAATTGCTGCGTGGTGGCGAGTTGCGGGCGTTGGCGCGCAACCGCAGAATGGCGGCTCTGGCTAAGCGCTGGAATGGCGGGGCTGACAGCTCAATCATGGCTGAGATCGATGCGCTTGCCGCTGAGCTCGGGCTGCTGCCGGATCAGCTTGGCAGACTGTTGTTACAATTAACTGATCAGCAACAGCCGCAGGTTTCACAGCACAGAGAAGATCTAGAGGGCGCTTATCGCCGCCATTTTCTCTTGACAGAGTGGCCCCAGGCCGAGGAAATTCTCGCGATCGGTCGGGCCAGCTACCGTTTGCGTGATGATGACAATATCAGCCTGGCGCAATTGCATCGGGAAGTAAAACGCTGTGAAACGGAATTGCGCCGCCGTTTTACAGCGGGTAATAAACCCCAACTTGCAGCCCTGCTGGACGGGCCGGCCGATGGACAGAGCGGTTTGCGCAGCCCGCCGCCCGGCGACAGCAACGCAGGAGATCGAGCCGTCCGTGCCCGACAGTTACAAGGCCAGCCGGCCAGCGCCGGGCTGGTAACGGCAGTTGCCCGGGTGATCCGCTCTGAACAGGATCTGGCCGAATTCAGGCGTGGTGAAATTCTCGTCTGCGATGCCATTGACCCAGTGATGACATTCATCGTACCCCTTGCCGCCGGCATCGTCGAGCGCCGGGGTGGCATGCTTATTCATGGTGCCATCATTGCCCGCGAGTATGGCATTCCCTGTGTTTCCGGTATTGCGGACGCCGCTGATATCATCAACAACGGCGATCTACTGACCATCGATGGCTACCTTGGCCTGGTCTTTTTTCCCGTAACATCGGGGCGTCTGGCGCCGTTACCATGGCCTCACCAGCTCCGCAAAGAACTGGATGACGCCGTTCGTCAGTAGCTAATATGCAGCAATCAACTCATGGTCCCTAAATTCTTCAAAACCTCCTTCCGTACCATTGATCGCACTTTTCTGTCACTGGTTCCACATCCTACTTAGATTGACCTTAAGCCCGACAGACTACTAGCGACAACTATAATTTTTTTGTGTTTTTAGTTGACAGAAATCAAGCCCGTATTTAAATTTATAACAGTGTTTGATTTTTTTCGTGATTCAATTGAAAAGCAGGAGGTTGGAGTGAAAACTAGTATCTGGGTATTTTGTGTGTTGCTTTTAATGTTTATTGTTGCACCGGTATTGATGGTATTAACTTTTCTGGGTCCGATCGGTGCGGGATTTGGGACTGTATTCAAGTACTGCGTGCCGGTGGTGTTGTGTGGCGCTAGTGTTGCGGTCTTGATTTTTTATCGGCAGGGCGTGCAGGGAAATCAGGCTTAATTGAATCAAACTATACGCATGACCGTAAGCATCGTTCTGCGAGAGGGGTGAGATGGCTTGATGGCCCTGTCTCACAACTTGATGCTACGGAAGGTTAGTGGTGATCAGCAGCGAGTGTTTCGTGTCAGCTATCTTGTCCGGTTGACGTCAAATTATGATGGCCGGTTGATGCAGCCGTTTTTTTCAGCATAATCGCTTGATAAAACAGTTCTGGATTTTGTTTTTCATCGTTTTCAGAACCAAATGTTTAATTGATCAGACATTACTGAATGCCCTGTATCATCAGAAATCCCAACCTGAATCGCTAGGCGGAGATGTTCGTGTTCTTATGGTCGCGGAAAATGGCATCGGAGTAGCAACAGTAGTTGTCTTTGCGGTGCGATTTAACATGGTACATGGCGATGTCTGCATTCTGGAGCAGCATATCCAGGTCTGTTCCGGTTGTTGGGTAGATGGCAATGCCAATGCTGAGTCGGAGATCTAGTTCGTGGCCGTTGATATGGAAAGGTTTGCGCACTTCCTTGAGGATTTTTTTCACAACAGTAGTAACACCGTGCTGACCAGTTACATCAGGCAGAAGCAGAGCAAACTCGTCACCGCCGTAACGGCTCAGGGTATCCTCAGCACGCAAACATGCCGAAATCCTTGTTGCCACCAGCTGTAGGACGCGATCACCAATGAGATGTCCGTGACTGTCGTTGATGGCTTTAAAAGAGTCCAGGTCCATGAACAATAGTGCAAATTTCCGTTCATTGCGTTGTGCATGGACCAGGGCTTGCTGGACCCGATCCTTGAAGAGTTGACGATTGGGGAGGTTTGTCAATGAATCATAATAAGCCAGATAATTGATATTTTTCTGCTCTTGCTGTGATTTCTGTTTTTCTTCAAAACGGTCCAGCGCCTTCGCGATCGTGGTGAGAAGTTCTTCAGGCTTATAGGGTTTGCAAATAAAATCATAAGCGCCCAAACGCATCGCTTCCTTGACCCAGGGAAAGGATGTCTCGCCGCTGATGACGATTATTTCAGAATCAAGACCAGCTTGATGATGAAACTCAAGAACATTCAATCCATTCGTGCCGGGCATCTGCAAGTCAAGGAGGATCAATTGAGGGGTGCTGTTCTGTAGTTTTCTGATCGCTTCCTCACCGCCTGATGCCAACACGACACTTGTAAAGCCACTGATATGCAACAGTTGCTGTAGGCTCTTGAGCTGCGCTTGTTGGTCGTCGACTACCAACAATTCAACCCGGCCGATCGATTTTGTACACAGTGAAGGTTCAAGCATTCAGGGTCATCCGTTCTTTTGCTGACGTCGTTTTTTGTCCCTTTGTGGCTATCGATCTACTGGCATTCAGCAGTTGCCTTTAATAGCTGAGCCCAGCCAGGCAGACCTAAGGCAGGCGTTGCTGGTCTGTCAGGCCTTATCAGCCTGACAGACCCCCGCCTCCCATCTGGTTTTTGCGTGGTTAGTTGATTCAACGATAATTATCGTCAGCGGATAGCGTATTCACAGACCTGCCACAAGCCGTTGTCTTGCTTCAGCAGAAGGATTTCTTTCGCTTGTGCCTTGTGCTCGGTACGGGCAGTGTACTGTACCAACCGATAGTCACCATCCGGCAGGTTCGGAAAGGTTGTCACAGAACGGACGGCAGTCAGTGTTCGCTCTTCGACTTTACCGAGCATGGCTTGGGAACGCTCCATCAATGTTATCCACTGATGTCGTTCGTTGGCCAGACGTAGCAGAGGCGACGCCTGATCATAGGCCTGCTCGAAAGCACTCACTTCAATCTGCCGAACAAATCCGGCAGATACCTGCTCAGCATCGGCTGACAGCAGGTTGGCAGTGGCGGTTGTTGCCAGCATGAAACAGCAGAGCATGGTCAAAACAATAGTGCGCATGCCCCCCCCTGTGTGACTCTGTGGAAAACAAAACACAGATCTCCCCATGTCCAAGTATGTGTAACTTGGTCGCAACTATAACAATGGCTTCTGACTAAAATCTGACTGGGAGGATAAACTGAGGAATTTGTAAAAATAAATTTAAAAAATATTGCCCATTTTCCCGATGAAGAATGCCGATAGAGAAAGGGGGCCTTATGGATGACTCCACACTGGTCGTATCTTATAGATCATCTCGCATTATCTGGAGGGATGAAATTGGTCTGAGTGGGTAGTTACTGCAAACCCTGGATTATCAGAAAATCCACGAAAACCAAGGAGTGGGTTTGTATCGGGGGCGTCAAGATGGTTTTTGTAAAAGCATGTATCAAAACAGAAGTCAGAATATTTAAAGATGGACCTCCAGATCCATTCTTTCATGCAAAACGCGGATGATTTCGATGCCACCGGTATTCTGCTCGCAGTAAAAAACGATATGTTGGCCGGAAGGAAATTTTCGGTACCCAGAACGGATCTCGTCACACCGCTGGCCTTGATTCGGATTTTCCGCCAAAGCATGGAAACATCGGTCCAACAGGGCAAGGTAGTGACGACGCTGCTCTCGTCCCCAGCGCTTTTGCGTATAACGTCCAATCTCGCGAAGATCCTCAATCGCCTGCTTTGTTAACGAAAACCTCGGCATCAGTCGAGCGCCTCATCAAGTTCACGATTCAGATCTTCCAAGGAGTAATGTGCTGGGCCGCTCTGTTCGCCTTGAATCAAGGCTTTACGAAGGATTTTGAGCTTCATCTCACGCTCCTCAAGCAACCGCAAACCGGCACGAATTGCTTCACTGGTAGAGCCGTAGAGACCCCCTTCAATGGCGTGTGAAATAAATTTTTCGTAGTGATCGCCTAAGGTGACACTGGTGTTTTTCCCCATGATTTCTCTCCTTTGTTGAATATGTACCATTGTATATTATTTGTTGGTACTTTTCCAGTGCTCTGAAAAACTCTATATCCCGAAACAAGCCCTTCAGTCAGGATAAAATTATGACTCCACAAGAGTTGCCATTGCGGCAAGAAAGGAGTCGGTCATGAACAAAGGGATGCGCGTTGGATATGCAAGGGTCAGCACAGCTGGACAGAAACTGGATCTTCAACTTGAACGTCTTGCCGATTGTGATCGGGTATTTCACGAAAAGGTTTCAGGAAAATTCACCAGGAACCGTCCAGAATTGCAGAACGCTTTGGACTTTGTTCGGGATGGTGATGTCTTCGTGGTCACCAAACTGGATCGGCTCGCCCGATCCGTCGTAGACCTCGCCAATATCGTTCAAAAGTTTGAGGTCAAAAATGTCGATCTGGTGGTGCTGGACCAGGGGATTGACACGACATCTATTTATGGACGGCTCCAATTCAATATTCTTGCCGCCATCGGAGAGTTTGAAAGAGGAATTATTCGGGAACGCTCATACGAGGGCAGAATGCGTGCCCTGGCCAGGGGTGTGAAATTTGGAGCTCGGCCAAAACTCACTGTGAACGAAATATCCCAATTGATCAACGACTACGAAGCCTCTGGTTGCAGCAAGACGGAGATCGCTGACCACTACGGGATAAGCCGATCATCCGTCTATCGCATCTATTCTGAAAATTGCCAACAGATGTCCTGAAATAGTCGCAAAGCAGGAACACCCCACCCAGCACTCCGGGCGGGGTGTTCGTGTTCAAGAAGTCGTGACAAATAAGAAACGCCCTCGATCTGGTGATTAAGAGCGTTTCTTATTCTACGAGGGTGATCGATAAGAAAGGAAAGCTTATTTTACCGTAGACCGTCGATGCCACCATGGAGCATGTCGAATTTCAAAAGCATGAATCAACATACCCGCAACCAACTGCGGGCATGTTGATTCTGCAAGAGTCAGATTGCCTCTTCGATATCAGAGTGTTCCCCTTCCACCTGCAGTGTGATTGTTACCGTTTTTGATGTCCGATTACGCCAAAACCAACCATGCTTTCCGTCAAACTCAGCGACAAGTTCTCCTTCCTCGCGTTGTGAGGTTCCTTTTTGCCAGCTCTTGTAATCGATCTTGAGCTTGACGGAATCGGAGTGACCATCAAAGTTAAGAGCGCCGCCATCGGTGTACCAGAGATAGCGCGCCCGTTCCCCTTTGTTCAATGCCAATTTGATCTCTTTGCCCTCGTTGGGAACCAGGGTTAATTCCATGCTGTCCTTGCGCAGGGTAGTCACTGTTTCGACGGATTCCGCCACGCCTTGTTGGGTTGGTTTCGCGGGCAGAGTGGTTATGGGCGCTACGGTGTTCTGCTCCGCAACTTCATGCGCCAGGGAGGTTTTAATCTCTCCCATCTTGGTCAATCCCAGAACACTGCCAACCCCGGTGGGATCAATGCCGTACTCGGCGGGTAAAATGGCGACAACCAGAAGAAATGCGGCCACTACGGCGGCCAGGATCGTTGACTTAATGAGCTTTGCGCTTGAGGGCAGATCTGCCGGATTCGGTGCATGCTGCATGGTATATATCCTTTTCTAAACGAAATGAGTTGGTTAATTCAGGCGACAACATAGCCAGTCAGCTGGTATCCCATGAGCAGAAAACCTCCCGTCATGAGCAGAACGTTGGCGTCGTAAGCATGGCGCATAAATCCCTCGGTGCGTCGCCAGTATCCCATGGCGATGAGGATCAGGCCCAAGGCCATCAGCTGCCCCACTTCCACACCCACGTTAAAGGCGATCAGGTTCGTCACCAGACCCTCAGCGGAGACTTCGTATTCCAGAATCTTGGTGGCTAGGCCGAACCCGTGAAAAAGGCCGAAGATCAGCGTGGCCAGCTTGGTGTTGGGTTGAAACCCGAACCAGCGCTGGTACGCACCCATATTGTCGAGAGCTTTGTATACAATGGACAATCCGATGATGGCGTCAATGAGATAGGCGCTGACGCTGATCTCCATCAGGACTCCGGCGATCAGGGTGACCGAGTGACCGACAGCGAACAGGGTGACGTAAAGGCCGATGTCCTTGAACCGGTAGAGAAAGAAAATAACCCCGAATAGAAAAAGAATGTGGTCGTACCCGGTGACCATGTGCTTGGCTCCCAGATAGATGAATGGCAGGGGCATGGCGCCGCTTATTTCCTGGATATATCCCTTGTCGCCTGCGGTCACGCCGTGGGCGAACACGTCAGCCGCTCCAACAAGAACCAGCGCCAACGGGAGAATACCCCACATCAGGCCACTCCCGGCCCGGTAGTTTTTGAACAATTTCATAGCGATCTTTCTGAAACAAAGGTTGTTTGGGTGAAGTAATTGAAAAAATCAGGAAAGAGGGACGCTGAACGGAGGGGCACGGGCAGGTGGACGCCCGGCGGTCCAGATGCCATTCTTTTCTATGACATGCGAAGATGGAATACTGATGATTTCGGAGGGGGACACGCTGATGACCCGAGCACAGATGACTACGGGTATTTTTAATGTACTGTCACCATCCGTCTTGCCGCGAAGAGATTTCCAGCTGGGCTGATGTTTATACAAATGTGCTGTTTGATCAGGTGTATCATGGCTGTGTTCGCCGTGGTGTTCTGCATTGTCGTGATGACTGCCTGAAAAGCCGGACACAAAAGATTGGTATACGGAAGCAAGCTCCGTTTTTTCAGGACCATGTTGGTGATGCACATGGGAAGACTGCCAGAGTGACACGGCCAGGAAGACCACTACCAGCATCAGCGTCAGGAAGTGTTTTGTTGTCGTATGTCGAAGCAGAGAAGTCATGTTCACTATGGTCAGCATCGCACATTTCACATGCCAACGGTTATACAGTTTTTGGGTATTGCGTTACTATCTTTAGAAGCGCAACCTTTTCCCGAAGTGGTTTGGCGTCGCAGCGAAAAAGGGTAATCTTAGTCTTTCATTATGTCAAACTGAAAACAAAGTGCAAAAATCAATAATGCGTCAACAAAGACCTTGAAAGTAGAGAGAAAAAGTTGAGTTACTATCTTGTAAAAATTGCAACAACGACATTGCTGATTGTAGCTATTTCAGAAATTTCCAGGAGAAGCACCCTGATTGGCGCCATACTGGCTTCGGTCCCCCTGGTTTCAGTGCTTGCGATACTCTGGCTCTATATTGACACCAAAGATGTAGAGAAGGTCAGCACTCTGGCATCAAGCGTGTTTTGGCTGGTCCTTCCTTCGTTGGCACTATTTTTTGTATTGCCGAGAATGTTGAAGCATGGATTGAACTTTTATCTGAGCCTTGGCCTGTCTGGTGCAATTACCGTAGTTTGTTATTTTCTCATGGTGTCAGTGCTGAGTCACTACGGGGTTAAATTGTAAAAGGCCACACATCAAGCCACTTAACCTGGACGCTCCGACGTAAGACCACTGTCTGTTGGATACCAGCCTTGTTTATTGCCCCTGCTTTATTTCTGAATGTCTCAGGTATTGTGTCAGGGATTTTTGGCAAGTCAGAACCCACCAATCAAACCAATCCAAGAATCCCTCGGATTCGAGAATCGAGCTGGGAGAAAGCCGTATGAACCATGAAGTAACTTTGTCTTCAATGTTGACAGTTGACCTGTTTGAGGACTATATTCAGTCATGCCTGAGAAAGGGGGGCACACCATGAAACTTTCCCGTCAGATCAAGCCAATCAGCTATCTGAAGGCTCATGCTGCCGAAATCGTGCGGAATTTTGGCGAGCAACGAGAACCGCTCATCATCACTCAGAACGGCGAAGCCAAGGTCGTCATGCAGGATATCGA
>JAHYIY010000011.1 GCA_019429255.1 Desulfuromonadales bacterium
CGCCCAGGTCGAAGTAATCGCGGTGCTCATCAACCCGGCCATCAGCAGCAATGTGCAGATAACTGATACCGGGCACCTCGACCTCGGCACCGCGGTTCAAACGTGGATGGCGCAGATGCATCACCCATTGCACGTACACCTGGTCGCCGCCGCCACAGGGTTCGGCAAAATCAAAGCTGATATGCTCAACATGGGTGTACAGTCCAGCAAAATAATCACGCAGGGCCGCCAGCCCGTTCAAACTGTGGGCCGGATCACTGAAGTGCACATCAGGACTGTAGATCTCGTCAAGCAGCTCAAGGTTGTCGCGATTCAAGCGCTGGTAGATGCTTAAAAAATGTTCCAATACCATCACTACCCTCGCCCGTTAGTCAGTGAAGCCAGCAACCGGTTACGTAATCCCGCATCCAACGGTTGCTCGGCATCCAGCCAGATCCCGGCATAAAGAATAGCAAATTCCGGGGAAATAACACTGACCAGCACCTCATCATTGAAAATCAGTTGGGTCAATTGACGCTCAGCATCGTAGCAGAGACGATAACGATCCCCCTTGGTGACATCGCGATAGGCTTGATGGAGCCGGTCAATCTGCGGCCGGTAGCTTGCAAGCTCGCTTTGGGAATATTGGCGTAACAGGATCTCTTCGGCGGCAGTGACAAAATTCTCCGCGGTCAACGCTACCTTGTAGGTCAGACGCAGACAAAAAGAACGCTGCGCCTGCAGCACATCGTTCAGTACCGCGTCTGCCGGCGCCAGCAGCTCAGCGTCATAGACACGAATGAAACCCATATAGCGAACATTGCCTTCACCGCGAACAACCATATCATCTGCAGGGTCAGCATGAGCCTGTGCCATCGCTAACAGCAGAAACAATGGCAACAGCAGCAAAGTTTTATAGTAACTATTCAGCGCCATCCTTGGCGCAGGGTCTTGGGTCCTGTGACAAGGGTGTCTGGCGCCATGGAGGGCGACACTCAAGCGGCCATGGAGGGCGAAAAGCGCCCCTTGGCACAGGATCCCTGAACCGGTACCGGGCAGACATCTTTTAATCATTCGCATCATCATCGTCTCCTGCATTTTCAACCGGCGTAAAAGCAATCGTCACTTGTGCCAGCTCAAATCCGAACTTGGACATGGTCGCGCGGTTCAGCAAAACACCATCCGGCTGTAAAAACATCCAGTCATCAAAACGTACCTTCCAGGTTGAGCCACGCGCTTCAAGATTCAGCTGATAATTCCAGTTCAGTACGTTGCCATAAACTGCCCCCTCAGCGGCACCAAAAACGTCCGCTGCCCGCCCGCGAAATTCGTGGGGGCCGGTCCTCTCGATGGTCCAGATACGCTCGCTGTGCTCACCATCACTCCAGACAAACTGCTCATCCAACACCAGCTCACCCGCATCGTTAAGATAGCCATTGATATCAACGACAAACTGACGCAGCAATTCCCCTTTGCGATTTTGGACAATGCCCCAGCCTCTGGTCTCACCGATGAAGTAGTCAAAGAGATCGAACTCGGGCTGTTGCCCGGCATAGCCTTTGACCTCAACCGTTGAGCAGCCCGCGGCCAGGAACAATAATGTCCCCACAAAAACAGTCAACACGAAACGTCTATTCTTCATCGACTATCTCCCCATCTGTACGGCCGGCAAACCAACAAAAAAAACTTGATTGGTAATATATCGAATGATGGTTTTTTTGTCCATGACAGTTTAGTATTTATTTGTTTTTAAATGTTTTTACCGACCCGGTGCTGAACAGATACAATTTTTTAATACCTTGCCGGCAGTTGGTGATACAATGCCCTTTGTAGTCCAGACATGAGAACGATACTACAAAGCAACAATAAACTCATATAGAGTAACAAACTACTCAATCAACCCAAGCATCGGGCATCGTCAATGGTCAACACCTGACGATACCCGACCAACCCGATACGGCCGGACCCTTACCGCCGGCAACAAAGACTCCCCGGACCCAGAGTCCGGCCTGATACAACCGCAAACGCCACAACCGGACCGCCCACCACTCGAACATTAGGCACAATTCTTGCTGACCCTAAACAGATTGTTTTCTTACCGACCTGTTTCGCCAACGGCAAGATCAATGCTGCTAACGTGCCGCTGCTGTCATCATTTCATACAAGGAGGTACACACAATGATGGTACAACTCGACGAAAAAATTGAACCCATCTATCAGGAAGTCCTATCCCGTAACCCCGGTGAAGTCGAATTCCATCAGGCCGTGCGCGAGGTCCTTGAATCCCTCGGACCGGTGCTGGTCAAAAACCCCGCTTTTGCCCACCACAAAATTATCGAGCGGATCTGCGAGCCGGAGCGGCAGATTATCTTCCGGGTGCCCTGGATGGATACCCACGGCCGCGTCCAGATCAACCGCGGCTTTCGCGTTCAGTTCAACAGCGCCCTCGGTCCCTACAAGGGCGGTCTGCGCTTTCACCCTTCAGTCTATCTGGGGATTATCAAGTTCCTCGGTTTTGAGCAGATTTTCAAAAACGCCCTGACCGGCATGCCGATTGGCGGCGGCAAAGGTGGTTCCGACTTTGACCCCAAAGGCAAAACCGACGGCGAGATCATGCGTTTCTGCCAGAGCTTTATGACTGAGCTGCAGCGTCACATCGGTGAACACACCGATATTCCCGCTGGTGACATCGGTGTCGGTGGCCGTGAAGTCGGTTACATGTTCGGCCAGTACAAGCGCCTCAACAACCGCTGGGAAGCCGGTGTGCTGACCGGCAAAGGGCTCAACTGGGGCGGTTCCCTGGTCCGCACCGAAGCCACCGGCTACGGTGTGGTTTTCTTTGTTGATGAAATGCTCAAGGTGCGCAAGGACAGCTTCGACGGCAAAACCTGTGTCGTCTCCGGCAGTGGCAACGTCGCTATCTATGCCATCGAAAAAGTCCATCAACTGGGCGGCAAGGTGATTGCCTGCTCCGATTCCAACGGCTACATTGTTGATGAAAATGGAATCGACCTCGAATTGGTTCAGCAGCTCAAGGAAATCGAACGGCGCCGCATCAAGGACTACGTTAGCTACCACAAGCACGCACGCCACATTGAGAAAGGGAGCATCTGGGATATCCCTTGCCAGGTTGCCTTGCCCTGCGCCACCGAAAACGAGCTTAACGGTAAGGACGCTAGAACCCTGGTGAAAAACGGCTGTATCGCCGTAGGCGAGGGAGCCAACATGCCGACCACGCCGGAAGGCATCAAGGTTTTCCAGGAGGCCGGCACCGCTTACGGCCCCGGCAAAGCCGCCAATGCCGGCGGGGTTGCCACCAGCGCGCTGGAAATGCAGCAGAATGCCTGTCGCGACTCCTGGACCTTCGATCACACCGAGGATCGGCTACAGGACATCATGCAGAACATTCACAACGATTGTTTTGAAACCGCAGAGGAATATGGCGCACCAGGCAACTATGTATTAGGTGCCAACATTGCCGGCTTCACCAAGGTCGCCCGCGCCATGCTGGCCATGGGGCTGGTTTAGAATTTAGAATTTAGAATTCGGAAGACAGAATATAGAATACTGCAAAAAGCCCGGCCTTAACGCCGGGCTTTTTTCATATCTCCCCACTCCCCACTCCCCACTACCCACTCCCTTCTCCCTACTCCTGCTCCCCCTCAAAACAGACCAGTTCCTGCGATACCACGTCGGCCATCAGGCGTATGCCGGTATCCGGCACACGGCAGACCTTGACCACTGACTTGTAATGACCGCTGGAGGGGATCAGCCCATCCAGTGCGTTGGGCCGATCCTGCAACCAGGCACGGTTAAGGGTACACCCCGGGTGCTCCGGGAACAGGGCCAGGTAGAAGATATCAGCTTCGACCAGATCCTGGAAAAAGTGCGAGCCGAAAGACAGCTCCGGCATCAGACCACCAGAAGGAAACGCCACCTCGACCAGGGCGGTCAAATTGTTGATCTCCGAAAAGGACACCGGCACACCGAGGGAAGGTGTCGTCGTCCCCCAGCGCCCTGGCCCGATCAGCATGGTGCGTCCGCCCTGATCACGACCGGCAATCCGCCGATTAAGCCGCCCCACCAGACGCGCCACCTCGTATTTTTCCGACAGCGGCAAACGCAGGTATTCCGCCGGCTCAATCCAGATAATCCAGTCCAGCGCGTGGGAGACATTCCCGCCCATAAAATTGCCGGTTGAGCGGAACAGCAACTTATCATCAGCAATCTCCTGAGGGATCTCCAGGGTCGACTCAGCACCGTGAGTCTGAAGCGGGCGACACTGCACGACATCGATTTTAACCGTGCGATCGGCGGTGAAGTTGGCGGTAAACTCCACATCAACCGGATAGCCATAGGCCCGTTCAATAGTCTTAAGCAGCCGCTGCATCAACGGGGCAAAATCGCTCTGCTCAAGGAAATCGTCAAAGGTCAGCATCCAGACGTTGGCAACCTTGCGGCCACGTTCCTGCAGCAACCGGATGGTGTCTTCGTCGCGGACGGCATAAATGTCCCAGGGGAGACCAAGATCCTCTTGCGCAAGATTATACAGGGACAGGGTCTGCAAACTGTTGTCGTTGATGTTGAGCAGGTCAATATCGTGCTGAGAGAACTTGCGCACATCCTCAAAGCCTTTATGCTGCCGTCGGGTCGGCGCGTCAAGGGCGACCACGCGCGGATAGTCAACCTCGGAGCGGTCAACAGCGCGGGTCCCCATCCCCACCACCAGACGCAACATACCGGCCTGGGGATCCATCTCCTTGTCCCAGACAAAGGTATTGTACGACACGCCAACACCCGCCAATTCCGGCAGGTAGTAATGCTTGCGATAAGACCCGGAAACGCGCTGGATCAGCAGTGCCATCTGCTCGTCTTTTTTATCAAGGCCCCGCTGCAAACGGTAGCTCAGGGCGTCTTCACTCATGGCACTGGCAAAGACCTTGCGGACAGCATTTTCCAGCGCCTCCAGACGCTCTTCCGGACTGCCCTGGTTGACACAGAAAAAACTGTCATATTTACCCGCAAAGGCGTTGCCGAAACCGTCTTCGAGCAATGAACTGGAACGCACAATGATCGGATACTGGCCGTAATATTCGAGCATCTGCTGAAATTCCTCGCGGATTTCCTCCGGAAATCTGCCCGCGAGCATCTTCTCGCGCAGTTCGGCAGCAACGCTGAAATAACCGGCTTCGGCTTTCTGCTGCATAAACAGGGGCCAGAGATTATTGTGTACGATGTAGGAATAATAAACGTTGGAACCGACATAGTAGGAATCGTGCTTTTCCAGATGATGATCCCAGTCAAAGCTCTCATCGCGGCGCAAAATATGATGAGCCAAAAGCATGCCGACGGCCTTGCCGCCGATAAAGCCGGTACCGATGATGCGGGATTTGATATCGAGCAGATCGGGCAGGCTGAAATATTCACGCGCTAACGCCAGCATCCGCTCCTCGCGGGCAAGAACATGGCGGCAAAGATGGCGCACCATACTGTCACGATCATAACCGGAACCATTGTCGCGACAGAGATCTTCCGCATCCATAAACAGCCGGTGCCAATGATCAATCTGGCGCCGACCACCGTTGGCGGTGCGCTCCGCCAATGACTTGTAGAGCCGGGTCGACTCAAAACTGTTGGTCAAGGGAATAAAGCGCTCGCCGATCTTATGATGCGGCAGAAACATGGTCGGCGAACGTCGCTGCCAGACCTTGAGGGGCTGAAGGTGAAAGTGATCTTCGTGGCTGAAAACATCGATCAACACCTGGGTGGTATTGCGGATCTGTTCAACCGTGCGGAAGGCATGCCGGCTGCGGATCAGGGCAAAATAGGCGACGGTATCAAGATCGAACAGATAAGGGCAGGTGATACGGAAAAAATTGCCGATCATGTGATCGGTGGCCCAGGCCGACAGCAGCTCGGAAAGGCAATCAAAAACATAGAAAGCCTCCTTCCCCTGGTCAGTAATGATCTGATAAACCTGGCCGGCGAAGGGCTCAAAGCCCTCTTTGGGATCGATCTGATGGACCTGAACTTGGGGCGCTTCAGCCAGCAACGGCAGATGATCACCAAAACGCATATAGTTGATGGTGCGGCCATCGCGCAGCGCCTGGTCAACAAAAGGTTGAACAAAATAGCGGTAATCGTCAATCGACTCGACCTTAAGCACGACATTGTCGCCAATGCGCAAACCATCAAGGATATCATCCAGTTCGGCATAGCCCGTCGACACCCGCTGAGACTTACTCATAAATGTGTCTCCTCTTGCAGTAAACATATGATAATTTTCAAATTGCTGTTTTTTATAGCACACACTGCAGTAAACTGCGTAATGTTTCAGCAACATCACAGCTGCAACGATGGCGCTGATCCGGCACCTTGCTATTGGTTGCAGGCCGCTATTTCTTTCCAGACATTGTGCACGCTTTTTGCATCAGATGTTTGCCCTTACCCATTATTCAAGTAACGACAGCTCAGCGCACCATCTACGCGACATGCATCACCCCAGCAAAGGACAGGTTTTTTTTATGAATCCAGCAGAAAAATTTCGTGACAACTGTGGCTTTGGCTTGCTCGCCCAGATTGACAACCAGCCCAGCCATCAGCTCCTGAAAGATTCCATCAAAGCGCTAAAACGCATGATGCATCGTGGTGCCATTGCTGCTGATGGCAAGACCGGCGATGGTTCCGGTCTGCTCTGCTCCATGCCCGTCGGCTTTCTCAGTAAAGCAGCAGAAGAACAGGACATCTCTCTGCCGGAGCAGTTTGCCGTTGCGGTGGTATTTACTCGTGATGCGAAAAAGCAGCTGCCGCTGTTCGAGAAGTTCTGCAGCAAGAATGACCTGCAGATCCTCTTTACCCGCGAGGTTCCGGTCAACACCGAGGCCCTCGGCGAGTACGCATTAAGCCGGCTGCCACAGATCTTCCAGATTTTTGTCGTACCGGCGGCACTGATTGCTACCAAGCGCTTTGATGCTCTGCTCTATCTAACGCGCAAGGAGGCAGAAAAACAGTTTGTCGCTGATCCGCATTTTTACATCACCAGCTTTTCGCGCACCCTGATCAGCTACAAAGGGCTGGTCATGCCGACCTACATCGAAACCCTGTTCCCCGATCTGCAGGATTCCGACTTTGAAATTTCGTTTGCCCTCTTTCACCAGCGCTTTTCCACCAACACCCTGCCCCAGTGGAAGCTCGCTCAACCCTTACGCGTGATTGCCCACAACGGCGAGATCAATTCGATCCAGGGCAACCGCTTCAAGGCCCGCTACAAGTTCAGTGATGCGCGCAGTCCGGTTTTTACTGAGGATGAGATGGCACGGATCATGCCATTGCTCGAAGAAGGGGTCAGTGACAGCGCCAGCCTCGATAACATGATTGAGTTTAAACTGGCCAACGGCGTCGATTTTTTCAAGGCCATCCGCGGCCTGGTGCCGCCGGCACGTCACAATGTCGCCAACATGCCGGCCAAACTGCGCGCTTTTTATGAGTACACCTCCGGCGCCTATGAGCCCTGGGACGGCCCGGCCGCCATCAGCCTGACCGATGGCCGTTACATCGGCTGTATCCTCGATCGCAACGGTCTGCGCCCGGCAAAATACATCATCACCGTTGATAATCGCCTGCTGATCAGTAGCGAGTACGGTGTCATCGACACGCCGGCCGAGATGATCCGCGAGCGTGGCCGGCTGCAAAGTGGCCAGATGATTGCCGCCGACCTGAACTCCGGGCAGATCTTCTACACCCGCGATATCGACCGCTATCTGATGGAGTCCCAGCCTTACAATCAGTGGCTGACCGAACACACCTACTACCTGCAGGAATTTATCGGTCGCCAGTTCTGCGACGACAAGGACTACCGCTACCCCGATCTTGAGACCGTTCAGCGGTATCACCATATCACCGCGGAGGTCGTTGATCTGGTCATCCGGCCGATGATGACTGACGGCAAGGAACCGGTCGGCTCCATGGGGGACGACACGCCGCTGGCGGCTTTTTCCGATCAACAGCGTAACTTCAGCGATTTTTTCAAGCAGAAATTCGCCCAGGTCACCAATCCGCCCATCGACCCCTTGCGTGAAAAAGCGGTGATGTCGACCACCATCGGCTTCGGCGGCATCGGCAACCCGCTGATCGAAACCAAAAGCCGCGCCATGCGCTTGAAAAGCGTATCACCCTTTCTTTCCTACGAGATCTATCATTCCCTGCTGACCTTTGGTGACCCGCAACTGCCGCGTTTCGAAGCCTGCTACAAGTACCGGATTTTCCATACCGACTTCCGCACTGATCTGCAAAAAGCCCTGCAGCACCTGGCCGAGCAGGTACTGGATGCGGTGAGCAACGACGGTGTCCGCATCGTTATTCTTGACGACCGGGTCCTTGGCAAGGATAACAAGCTGATTCCGATGGCCATGGCCGTTGGCTATATCAACCGTCAGCTGCTCAAAACCCGGTTGCGTCAGCATGTCAGTCTGGTGGTGGTGACCGGTGAAGTGGTCGACCCCCATGCCGCGGCCGTGCTGATCGGCTACGGTGCTATTGCCATCTACCCCTGGCTGCTGTATGCCAGCGCCCTCGAAATCGGAGAAAAACGCAACCAACCGCCTCGGGAACTGCGTAAAGCATTGCAGAACATCTACCAGGCCCTGAACCAGGGGATTCTTAAAATCATGTCAAAAATGGGGATCAGCACCGTTTCGAGCTACCGTAACGCCGCCCTGTTTGACATTATCGGTCTGGCTACCGAGGTTGTTGATGCCTGCTTCAAGGGCTCGCCCCTGCTGATGCCGGGCCTGGGCTTCCAGGAGATCGAGGAACGCATTGACAAGGTGCATCGCAAGGTCTTCGCCGAAACCTACATGACTCCCATCTACCCCCTTGAGATCGGCGGCTACTATCGCGACAACCCGGGGTTTGAATATCACGATTTCAACTCCTGGCACGTAACCCAGCTGCATCGCTTTGCTGAACATCGTACTCGCGAAGAATATTTGAAATTCCGCTCGATGATCGACCACCGTGGCATCAGATATGTGCGCGATGCCCTCGGCTTCAAAAGCCCTCACTCGCCCCTGCCGATTGAGCAGGTGGAACCGATTGCCGCCATCACCCGTCGTTTTGACTCCGCCGCCATGTCCTTAGGTGCCCTGTCGCCGGAGGCCCACGAGGCCCTGGCTGAAGCGATGAATCGTATGGGTGGTCATTCCAACAGCGGCGAAGGTGGGGAAGACGCTGCGCGCTTCAAAACCATCCGCAACAGCCGTATCAAGCAGATCGCTTCAGGACGTTTCGGCGTCACCCCCGGCTATCTGCGCAGCGCCGAAGAGATCCAGATCAAACTCGCCCAGGGCGCCAAGCCTGGAGAGGGAGGTCAGTTGCCCGGCGAAAAGGTCAGCCCCCTGATTGCACGCCTGCGCTTCACCGTTCCCGGAGTGACCCTGATTTCTCCGCCGCCGCACCACGATATTTACTCCATTGAGGATCTGGCGCAGCTGATTTTTGACCTCAAACAGGTCAACCCCCAGGCAAAAATCAGCGTCAAACTGGTCTCTACCGAAGGGGTCGGCACCATTGCCGCCGGCGTAGCCAAAGCCTATGCCGACAAGATTGTCATTTCCGGCCACGATGGCGGTACCGGTGCCGCGCCACTAAGTTCCATCAAACATGCCGGCAACCCCTGGGAGTTCGGCCTGAGTGAGGCTCACATCAGCCTGAAAGCCAACAATCTGCGCGAGGCTGTCTCCCTGCAGACCGACGGTGGCATGAAAATCGGCCGCGATGTCGTCAAAGCCGCCATGCTCGGCGCCGAAAGTTTCGGCTTCGGCACGCCGTTGCTGGTTCTGCTCGGCTGCAAGCTGCTGCGCGTCTGTCACCTCAATCGCTGTACCGTCGGCATCGCTACTCAGGATGAGAACCTGCGTGCCCACTATATCGGCACCGTCGAGAAGGTCATCAGTTACCTGGAAAACGTCGCTGAAGACGTGCGCGAGATCCTGGCAGTGCTGGGTTTCCGCTCCCTCGAAGAGATCATTGGCCGCAGTGATCTGCTGGAAAAACTCGATACGCCGTTATTGAGTCAGTTCGATCTTTCAGACGTTTTGCGTCAGGTCGACGGAGTCAATGTGCGTACCCGCGACAACCATCCCTTTGATGACAACGCCTTTGAAAAGGAGTTGCTCAAGGAGATTTATCCGGTCATCAAAAATCCGCAGGCCGAGGTGGTGGCCGAACGCGAAATCAGCAACGTCAACCGCAGCTTCGGCACCCTGATCAGTGGCGAGATTGCGCGTTTTTACGGCGATTCCGGGCTACCCAAAGAAGCGTTGACGATCAGATTGAAGGGCGTTGCCGGACAGTCCCTCGGTGCCTTCCTTGCTGAAGGGATATCGCTTTTTCTTCACGGTGTCGGCAATGACTACGTCGGCAAAGGGATGCATGGTGGTCGCATTATCATTACCCCTCAGGTTTATCAGCCGGGCGCATCGGCGGTAGGCAACACCTGCCTTTACGGGGCCACCGGCGGCAAGCTCTTTGTTGCCGGCACCGCCGGCGAACGCTTTGCCGTGCGTAATTCCGGCGCACTGGCGGTGGTTGAGGGGACGGGCGACCATGCCTGCGAATATATGACCGGCGGTACCGTTGTCGTGCTGGGAGAAACCGGCATCAATTTCGGTGCCGGCATGACCGGCGGCGCCGCTTTTGTCTACGACCGCAGCAAGAATTTCATTGATCGCCTTAATCAGCAGCTGGTGGTCGCGCGGCGCATCGATGTTGATGAAGACAATGAAGGGAGACTCTACTTAAAGAGTATCCTCATCAGTTATTTCAACCGCACGGCAAGCCCGGTTGCCAAGGCGATACTCGATAATTTCCGCGAGGAGCTGGCCTATTTCTGGATGGTCACCCCCAAGGACATGAAGGCGCCGCTTAATCCGAAAGAAGGGGATTGATCTATGCAAAGTTTTATTGAAACCGGCCGCCAGGAGCCGGATAAATTCGAAGCTACCCAGCGGCTGCAGAATTTTGATGAAATCTACCGCTTTTTCACCAGTCGCATGGTGCGCAAGCAGTCGGAGCGCTGTGTTCAGTGTGGTGACCCTTTTTGTGCAACCATCGGCTGCCCGTTGCAGAATTACATTCCCCAATGGCTCGAAGCCATCGCCGACCGCGACCTCGAACGCGCTTTTCGCCTCTCCAATGAGAGTTCCCCGTTTCCCGAAATTCTCGGGCGCATCTGTCCTCAGGGGCATCTGTGTGAGGGCGCCTGCACCCTGGATGACGGCTACGGTGCCATCACTATCGGTGCCATTGAAGCCACCATCACCGACCTGGCTTTTGCCGCCGGCATGAAGCTTCCCTTTCCCGGTCTGCGCCACAAAACCCATGTTGCAATTGTCGGCTCCGGCCCGGCCGGCATGTCCTGCGCCCATTTTCTGCTGCGTGCCGGCATCCGTGTCTCCATGTACGAGCAGGCCGAACATCCCGGCGGCCTGCTGACCTACGGTATTCCCGGCTTCAAACTCAATAAAAAAATTGTCTCCCAGCGCTTTGATCTGCTGCAACAGGCCGGACTGCAACTGCATCTGGGACAACGAATCGGCGAACAAATCTCTTACCCGCAACTGATCGACAATCATGACGCGGTATTCGTCGGCATCGGTGCCACCCAGGGGCGCAGAGCCGGTATTACCGGCGAAGATCTGTCGGACGTCATGCTGGCCATGGACTATCTAACTGAAAAACAAAAGCAATTGTTCGGAAAAGTTGCCGATCCGCGTTTTATTATGCAAGGCAAACGGGTAGCGGTGATTGGCGGTGGCGATACCGCCATGGATTGTCTGCGCACCGCCCTGCGCGACGGCGCCGAAGAGGTCACCTGCCTCTATCGCCGTGACGAAGCCAACATGCCGGGCAGCCACAAGGAATTTCATAATGCGGTTGAGGAAGGGGCCATTTTTGATTTCAACGTCAGCCCACGGGAAATTCGCCGCGAAAAAAATGGTCAGTTCTGTATTGAGGTCGAACAGACCCGGTTGACGGAAAAGGATACCGACGGCCGTCAGCGCGTCGAAATTATTCCCGACACCGCCCACACCGTCTCGGCGGATGTGGTCATCCTTGCCCTCGGGTTCGATGTCTCCCCGGTGGCAGAACTGGTGGAGCTGGGAGTTAAGTGTAATCGCTGGGACCAGATGGAGATTGATCCGGCCAGTGGGTTGACCGGCCACCCCAAGGTCTATGCCGGCGGTGATTGCTTTCGTGGTGCCGACCTGGTGGTCACCGCGGCCGCCGATGGGCGTCGTGCGGCCCTGGCAATGATGCGCCGTTTTCTCGGCTGAGAGCTGGATTCCGGCATCTGACTGCTATATGCTTTCAGACAACAGTAACCAGCCACCAAGACTCTAAGGACACCAAGAGAGGCAACGGCTGCTTTTGAGTTAAAACAATAAACCGATTTTTTGGTTTTCTTGGAGATCTTGGTGCCTTGGTGGCCTGCATATGATTGGTGCCATTATTTTATAGGTATTCCGATGTCTGTAGTAACATTTCGTTGGTCTCGTTTTATCCTGCGCCTTGGCGGTTGTCTGTTCCTCTGGTGGGTGCTGACTGGTGGGCGGGCGTCCTCCTGGATCATCGGAGTGCCGACCATCGCGCTGGCCCTGTGGGTCATGGAAGCAGCACCACAAACACACCCCTGGCGCATATCTTTTGCCGGGCTGCTTCGATTTATCCCTTATTTTCTATTGCAGTCGCTGCGCGGCGGCATCGATGTCGCTCGCCGCGCCTACTCCCCCAGACTCCCCCTGGATCCGCAGATCATCGATTTTCCGCTGAACCTTCCTCCCGGACCGGCGCAGGTTTTCTTTCTCAACAGCGTCAGCCTGCTCCCCGGCACCCTGTCTGCCGATCTCAACGGTACGACCCTCAAGGTACACCTGCTTGATCACAAGATCGATCCGCAACTCGATCAACTCGAAACCCGGGTTGCCGCTCTGTTCAAATGTTCGCTGCGGGGCGGCGATGATTGAACTCTATATCAGTCTGGCCCTGATCCTGCTGCTGACCATCGCCATCGGCCTGGTACGGGTTTTACGCGGGCCGACCGCTACCGACCGGATGCTGGCTGCTCAACTTTTTGGTACCACGGCGGTGGCAATCCTGCTGTTACTCGGACAGGCCGGCGGCAACACTGCCATCTGGGATGTTGCCCTGATCTTCGCCCTGCTGGCCGCCGTTGCCGCAGTGACCTTTGTGCGGCGTAAAGATATCGATACGACAACGGAAACCTGACTATTTAGAACCATCTCGACCCGCTACCGATTTGCGACTTAAAAACAAAGGAGCGCGATGTTACTTTCTGATCTGATCACCACATTACTGCTGATCTGCTCCCTGCCTTTTTTTCTTGCCGGCACCCTCGGATTGCTGCGCTTCCCCGATCTCTATTGCCGTTTGCATGCGTTGACCAAAGCCGACAACCTTGGTCTGGGCCTGGTGGTACTGGCACTGATGATTCAGGCCGACAGCTGGCAGGTCGTTATCCGCCTGCTGCTGACCTGGCTGCTGGTGTTGGTTGCCGGCGCAACTGTCGCCCACCTGATCGCGCGCAAGGCGCAGCAGGACGGGCACCAACCCTGGCGGCGCTGACCATGGAACCGGCGCTGATCTTTGATCTGGTTCTGCTGCTCATCCTGATCGGCCTGGCCTGGCTGCTGCTGGCCAGCACCGATCTGTTCCGCGCTGTGGTGCTGTTTATCGCCTTCGGCCTTCTCCTTGCCCTGGCCTGGGTACGTCTGGGGGCACCCGACGTCGCTCTCGCCGAAGCGGCCATTGGCGCCGGCATTACCGGTGCCCTGCTGTTGGTTGGCCTGGGACGCCTGGGGTCGACTGAGCGCTGCCGCTTCAGCCGAGCCCCCCTCACTTTTTTACAGCGTCTGTCGGCACCTGTGCTGGTCGGCGTGATGATCCCCTCAATCTCCCTGATCCTGCTCCTTGAAGTGCATCAACTCGCCGGTACCACCCCTGGCCGGCAGGGACTGATCAACGCCTTCCTCGACGTCAGCGGTAGCGGCCATGGGGTAACGGCGGTACTGCTGAACTTTCGTGCCTGGGATACCTTGCTGGAAAAAGGCGTCCTGTTGCTGGCGCTGATCACTATCTGGTCCCTCGATCAGGCACGTCCACTCTTTCACCAGGAAGACATATCACCACAATTGATGGGACTTGCCCGACTGCTGCTACCGCTGGTGATTGTTGTCGCAGGATTTGTGTTGTGGCAGGGGGATCAGGCTCCCGGTGGCGCGTTCCAGTCCGGAGCTTTGCTCAGCGCCGGCATTCTGCTGGCGATCCTCGTCGGCTACAGTCTCCCGCAACGCTGGCAGGGTCTGTCGTTGCGCCTGCTGCTGGCGATCGGTTTCGGTGTTTTTCTTTTAATTGCCGCCGCTACCCTGCTGTACTCCGGCTATCCCCTGCAGTATCCGGAACACCTGGCCGGTAGTTTGATTCTGCTGATTGAGCTGGTCGCCACTGCCTCCATCGCCGCGCTGCTGGCTGCCGCCGTGGTCGGTGGACATCCTCCTGATGATCTATCAACCCCTGCAGCAAAAGCCCCCTCAACAAGCGGGAGGCGATGATGAACACTGTATCGCTCTACGCCGGTAGCGGCATCATTCTGTTCTCCCTCGGCCTGCACGCGCTGCTGATACGTCGCCACCTGTTGCGTAAAATCCTCGCCGCCAACATCATGGGCAGCGGCGTTTTTATGGTGTTTATTGCCATGGGTGCGCGCGGCGAGAGCGGAGTTGCCGACCCGGTACCCCAGGCCATGGTACTGACCGGCATCGTCGTCTCCCTGTGTTTTACTGCCGTAGCTATTGTCCTTGCGGTTCGAATCAATAAACTCACCGGTTGCACCACCCTGGCGGTCGATGAGGAGTCGTCCATTGACTGAGCTGATTGTCCAGCAGAATTGGTTTGTATGGATGACCCTGCTCCCCCTGGGGGCAGCGGTAGCAACCTTTCTGGCCCCAGGCCAGGCACGCTGGATCGGCCTGACCACCGCCTTGTTTCTCCCTTTTTGCGCCCTTGCTGCCATCGCCGCTACGGTGTTCAGCACGGCCCAGCCCTTAACCGTCGGCAACTGGCCGACCCCGCTGGGGATTGAGCTGCGTACTGACGGCCTTGCCCTGGTGATGCTCGCTGTCACCGCCCTGGTCGGCTTTATTATCAGCTGCTATGCCCTGGGCTATTTCCCGCCACGGCAGCATCATCTCAGCCGGACTCATTATTTCTGGCCCTTATGGCTGTTTTTGTGGGGCGGATGTAACGCCCTCTTTGTTTCCGGCGATCTGTTTAATCTCTATGTCACCCTCGAACTTGTGAGCCTCGCTTCAGTTGCCCTGATCGCGCTGGAAGGGGGGAAAGCTGCTCTGGCGGCGGCACTGCGCTATCTCTTTATCGGTCTGCTGGGTTCCCTGGCCTATCTGCTCGGTGTTGGCATTCTTTACGCTACCTATGCGACGCTAGATATCACCCTGCTGGGCGAAATAATCAGTGATAGCCGTCTCAATCATGCCGCCATGTCCCTGATGATTGCCGGACTGGTGCTCAAAAGTGCCCTGTTCCCTCTGCATTTCTGGCTTCCCCAGGCCCATACCATGGCACCGGCGCCGGTCAGCGCGGTCCTTTCCGCCCTGGTTGTCAAGGCTGCCTACGTGGTTCTGCTACGTCTGTGGTTTGAGGTCTTCCCTGCCCTTGATACCCTTGCTATCGGCCATCTACTCGGCCTGCTCGGTTGCGTGGCGATTATCTGGGGATCGCTGATGGCGCTGCGCCAGGAACGCCTGAAACTGCTGATCGCCTATTCCACGATCGCCCAGATCGGCTACCTGTTCCTGGTCTTCCCCCTTGCCCGTGGAGAAGCCATGGCCGGCGCCTGGGTCGGCGGTGTACTGTTAATGATGACCCATGCCTGCGGTAAGGCGGCCATGTTCCTGATGGCCGGGACGATCCACCACACCGCCGGTTCCGACCGGATTTCGCGTCTCGCTGGTGCCGGCGGCCCCATCGGCGTACAGGTAGTGGTGTTTACCCTCGCGGCGGCCACCATCATCGGTCTGCCTCCGAGCGGTGGCTTCTTTGCCAAGTGGTTATTCATCAACGCCGCCCTGGCCACCGGTCAGTGGTGGTATATAGCGATTATCCTCAGCGGCACTCTGCTGGCCGCCGCCTACATCGCCCGGGTCCTGGGATGGGCCTTTCTTGACGTTAAACGCAGCAGCTATCCGGTCATCCCCTGGGTAATGAAGTGGCCGCCGCTGGCTCTCTCGGTCATTGCCCTGGTGTTCGGCCTGATCGCTTATGCACCGGTGCAGATTGCCTTGATCGGGGCTCCGGTCAGTGTTCCGCTGCTGGTGGAGTTCGGGCCATGAACGATCTGATTCTGCTCGCTATTCTGTCCAGTTCGCTGCTCCCCGGCCTGATCATTTTTACCCTGCCGGAACAGAGCGTGCGCCTGCGCACCATCCTCAACCTTGGCGGGGCAGGGGTTAAGTTGCTGCTTGTCGCTGTGCTTTTCTTGCACGTGGCCCAACGAGAATACGCGGAATTACGCCTGCCACTGCTGCCGGACATGGAGCTGGTGCTGCGCGCCGATGCTCTCTCCCTGCTCTTTTTGACCCTCTCGGCATTTCTCTGGCTGCTGACCACCATCTATGCCATCGGCTACCTCGAAGGCTCGCCCCACCGCAGCCGCTTTTTCGGCTTCTTCAGTCTCTGCGTCAGTGCCACCACCGGCATTGCCCTGTCCGGCGACATGGTCACCTTCGTCGTTTTTTACGAAATGCTGACCATTTCCACTTACCCCCTGGTGGTTCATCGCGGTACACCGGCTGCTCTGCACGCCGGACGTATCTATCTGGCCTACACCCTGGGCGGCGGCGTGGTGCTGTTTTTTGCTACGGTCTGGTTACGTGCCATTGCCGGCCCCCTCGATTTCCGTCCAGGGGGTGTTGTTTCAGCCCTCGACCCGACACTGTACGGCAGCCTCACCATCATTTTTGCCCTGCTGATTTTATCCCTGGGGGTCAAAGCAGCACTGGTTCCGCTGCATATCTGGCTCCCTAACGCCATGATCGCCCCGGCACCGGTCAGTGCCCTGCTGCACGCAGTCGCCGTCGTCAAAGCCGGAGCTTTCGGGATTATCCGGGTCATTCATGATATTTACGGTATCAACTTCAGCGTCGAACTGAACCTGCTCTTCCCCCTGGCGCTGCTGGCGGCATTTACCGTTATCTATGGTTCCATCCGCGCCTTGAGTCAAAACGACTTGAAGCGCCGTTTGGCATTTTCCACCGTCAGTCAGGTGTCCTACATCCTCCTCGGAGTGACGATGGCAACCCCTCTGGCCACTATTGGTGGGTTGGTGCATCTGGTGCATCAGGGAGTGATGAAAATCACCCTGTTTTTCTGCGCCGGCAACCTGGCCGAAACCCTCGGCATCCATAAAATTGATGAAATGGACGGCGTCGGTCGCCGCATGCCCTGGACCATGGCGGCCTTTACCATCGGCGCCCTGGGGATGATCGGTCTGCCGCCCCTGGCCGGCTTTATCAGTAAATGGTATCTGGGGCTTGGTGGTCTGGCGGCCGATCAACCCTGGATCGTTCTCGTCCTGATCGGCAGTACTCTGCTCAATAGCTGTTACTTTCTACCGGTACTGCATCGTATCTGGTTTGTTCAACCACGCCAGAATTGGCCCCCCTCGGCCCTGCGCTGCGGCCGTGAAACCACCTGGGCATTGCTGGCACCGCCGTTGATCACCGCCTTCCTGGTTGTTGCGCTAGGCCTCCTCGCCCACAGCTTCGGCAGCCCGCTGTACTGGGTTGAATTGATTGCCGCGCGCGAGTACGGCCTATGAGTGCGCCTGTTACCATTGTCATTCTGCTGACGGTGCCGCTGCTGCCCCTGCTGCTGGTCAGTGCCCTGGCCTGTTCAGCGTTACGCCGCATCGCCTTTCTCGGTGCACCTCTGGCTGCTACCCCCGGACTGGTGCTGGCATTATTACCGGGAGCAGGAGCGCCGGTTGCTATCCCCTGGCTGCTCATCGGCACCCAGCTGGGGGTCGATGATATCGGGCGCATTTTCCTGTTGTTGACTGCCCTGTTATGGCTGGCAGCGGGTTTCTATGCTGCCGGCTCGACAAAAAACTCTCCGCAGCGGTTACGCTACTGGATCTTTTTCCTGTTGTGTATGAGTGGCAACCTGGGGCTAACCCTGGCCCTGGACATGATCAGTTTTTACCTCTTTTTCACCCTGATGAGCTTTGCCGCCTATGGCCTGATTATCCACGACGGCACCGCCTTTGCCCTGCGTGCCGGCAGAATCTATCTATGGCTGGTTATTATCGGTGAAGTGCTGTTGTTTGCCGCCTTGCTGCTGGCGGCACGGGTTGCTGATTCCCTGCTGCTGAGTGATGTCGCCGCTGTCCTCGCCCATACTGACGCTATGCCCCTGATTCTCGGGTTATTGCTCGTCGCCCTGGGGATCAAAATGGGAGTCGTTCCCCTGCATTTCTGGTTGCCCCTGGCCCATCCGGCGGCACCGATTCCGGCCAGCGCCGTACTCAGTGGAGGGATGATCAAGGCCGGCCTGCTCGGCCTGCTGCGCCTCTTCCCCTTAGGCTCTGTGACCCTGCCTGGCTGGTCGGCCACGCTGGTGGGTCTGGGATTACTGATGGTTTTTTTCGGGGTGGTGATGGGGCTATTGCAAAACCAGCCGAAAACCCTGTTGGCCTACTCGAGTATCAGCCAGATCGGCTTTCCTCTGTTTGCCGTTGGCATCGGCCTGGCGGCGCCCCACCAGTGGCCAGTGCTGGCACCGGCGGTGGGTTTCTACGCCCTGCATCATGGCCTGTCCAAAGGCGCTCTGTTCCTTGGCGTTGGCATGATCGGTCAGCTCAATGGACCCACCCGACTGCGCTATGTCACCCGCGCCGGGCTGTTGCTTCCCGCCCTGGCGTTGGCTGGTGCCCCTTTGACCAGCGGCGCTCTGGCCAAAGCCAACCTCAAACCGTTTCTGGCGCAAGCGCCTCTACTTGGTGAATCCCTGCTGATCCTCCTGCTGGGGCTGGCGGCGGTCGCTACCACCCTGTTGATGGGGCGGCTGCTGTTTTTGTTATGGCAGCAAGCGGCGAATTCCACGCAGGTTGGCACAAAAGGGATGTGGAGCGGTTGGTGCCTGCTGCTTGTGGCGGTTATCCTGGTGGGAATTTATCCGCAGTTGCTGACGGGATCAGCACCTGCAATAAGCGCTAAATGGTTTGATGGCCTGTGGCCGGTTGCCGGCGGCTCTGCTATTGTTCTACTGGCCTGGCACCGCCTGCGTAACTGGCCCTGGGAGCTGCCTGCAAGGGATGTGGATGTGCTGCTTGAGTCATTGCTGCGCCACCTGACTGCCGCTGCTGCCAGAGTCAAACGGCCATCAGCACCAGAGTTACCCCGCTCTGCCCGCTGGCAGAATCTGCCGCTATTGCTGTTACTGCAGGATGCGGAGCAACAGTTGCGCCTGCTCAGTGTCGCCGGGGTCATGTTCATTCTGCTGTTACTGGTACTGCTGTTGTTATAGGGAGTGGGGAGTGGGGAGTGGGGAGTGGGGAGTGGGTAATAGGGAGTGGGAGTGGTAATGGACAAAAGACAAAGGCCGGTCTCGAAAAATTGAGCCGGCCGTTGGTTAACCTGCATGTCCGGCGGGAAAACTATTTCCCGCCAGAAACTACTTGACGTGACAGCGGTTACAACTGGTTTTAGCCTCGAAGGCCGTCTCGCCATTGTGACAGAAACCACACAGCTCACCAGCGTAGATTTTTTCCATAGTAATTTCCACTGAACCCTGCTTGTATTTCGGGAACAGGTTGGGGTTATGGCAGTCACCACACTTGAAACCGGCTTCAGCGTGAATTTTTCCGGAAAACTCGACGGCGCCCAGAGCTCCTTTATCAAAGGTCAAGGAACGGTTGGCGGGAACAGCAATAGCTGCGGTTGCCGCACAGAGCACAACAATACTGAATAACAGAATGATCTTTTTCATCGGCACTATCCTTGTCAAAAAAAGTGAGTGATATGTTATACGAAAAAAGCCTGACTTGCTGTCGCAAGTCTATACAAGCAAAAGATAAAGGTCAACTTCCACATCAGATATTTGCTATTTTATTTCTGCGGTAAAAATAGCTAAACTGTTTTAGCTGTTATATGGCAGCAAAAAGATCAGCGCCGGAGAAAGGGATCCTCAGTGGAACATTTTATCGCCAGACAACCGATTTTCGACACGCAAGGACGTGTTTTTGCCTACGAGCTGCTGTTCCGCTCCGGGATGCACAATTTCTTTGACAGCGATAACTTCGATCAGGCAGCGGCCAGTGTTATTGCCAACAGCAATCTGCTGTTCAGCCTGGGAGAGATGACCGGCAATACCAGGGCTTTTCTCAACTGCACCGAGAAAGTACTCCTCGAAGACCTGATGACTACCCTGCCACGCCAACAGGCAGTAGTAGAAATACTGGAAGATGTCGAACCAACATTGCAAGTCGTCGAAGCCTGCAGGCGTCTCAAAAAGCTCGGTTACACCCTGGCTCTCGATGATTTTGTCTATCATAAAAACTTTGAGCCACTACTGGATCTGGCCGATATCGTCAAGGTCGATTTTCTCCTCTCAGATGTCAGCCAGCAGGAAGACCTGGCACGGCAACTGATTCCCCGAGGGATCAAGATGCTGGCCGAAAAGGTTGAAACCCATGAGGTGTATGAGCTGGCGAAAACCATGGGGTATCAGCTCTTTCAAGGGTACTTTTTTGCCAAGCCGGTGATTATTTCGCGCAAGGATATCCCGACCAACAAGATTCAATTCCTGCGCATTCTTAAAGATGTCCACGCTGAAGACGTCGATTTCAAAAAACTCGCCCTCACCATTCAGAGTGAAGTCTCCCTGACTTACAAGCTGCTCAAATTGATCAATTCGGCCGCCTTTGCGCTGCGCAACCGGGTGACTTCGGTCCTGCAAGCCCTGTCCCTGTTGGGCTTGCGGGAAATTCGCTCATGGGTCTCCCTGTTATCCATTTCCTCCATGGCTAACGATAAACCGGCGGAACTTGTCGTCAGTTCGCTGATTCGCGCCCGCCTCTGTGAGCAATTGGCGCTACCAAGCCGCTTGGGGGATCGCACATCCGATCTGTTTTTGATGGGTCTATTCTCCCTGCTTGATGTCATCATGTCGCGCCCCCTCGATGAAATCCTTCAGGAGATTACCGTTGATGATGAGGTATTTGCCGCCCTGACCGGTGAAGATAATCAGCTCAGATCGATTCTCCTGCTTGTCATCGCGATGGAAAAAGGGGAGTGGGAGACGGTTTCACAACTGACCGCAGAGACCCGGATCGATGAACAACTGCTACCGGCCGCCTACCTCGAAGCAGTCTCCTGGGCCCAGAATATTTACAGCTTGTGAATTCCGCAAAGGTGTTTTACTTGCTGCCCGCAGTGACCATGTTTGCCGCATCCCTGATTGACAGTCCCGAGCGGACAGGGTACAAAGGATGTTTCCCAAGGAGCACACATGACCAAGAAGGTAACGGCCGCTGGTGATCACACCCTCTCACGCTGTAGCAAATGCAAAGAATCCACCAATCACACCATTGTTGCCATGGTTGGCGACCGCGTCGCCCGGGTTGAGTGCAACGTCTGTGGCAGTATCCATAACCACCGCAGCACAACCGCTCCAAAGCCGCGCAGCACATCCCCGCGCACCCCGGCTCAACCGCGCAAAACCCGCTCGCAGACCCAGTGGGTGGACATCATGGCCACAGCGGATCAGACCCGTGCCATCCCTTACCACCTTAAAACTCCGGTCAAAACCGGTTATCTGATCAATCACCCCAGCTTTGGCATGGGCAAGATTCTCTCCACCACCCGCCCCAACAAAATGGAGGTCATCTTTGAGCAGGGGGTCAAGCTGCTGCTCTGCAACGTTGCAGACTGACCATGACCAGCCGACGGAACCGAGCAACCGACATACTTGTCTCCCTGGCCGCCCTGGTAATCATCATCGCCGGGTTGAAGACCGCCCAGGCGCTACTGGTGCCTTTTCTGCTGGCTTTTTTCATCTCGATTATTTGTGCCGGTCCCTTCTACTGGCTGCGCCAACATCAGGTTCCGGCTTGGTTGGCGCTGCTGATCGTCATTGCCGTGGTCATGCTTGGCGGACTGATCGTGCTGACCATCATCGGCACCTCGGTTAATGATTTTACCAGCCAGCTCCCGCTGTACGAGCAAAAGTTGCGTTCCCAAACCCTGATCTTCATCGACTGGCTCGACCGTTTCGGCATACAGATTTCACGCCGGCTACTGCTTGACCACTTTGATCCGGGCTCGATCATGCAGTACGCCGGACGCATGTTATCGGCCGCCGGTGGGGTACTAACCAATTCCTTTCTGATTCTGTTGACGGTCATCTTTATCCTTTTTGAAGCGGCGGGAATACCTGACAAATTACGTGCCGCCCTGACCGACGCTGACACCTCCCTGGCCTCTTATGAACGCTTTGTCAAAGGGGTGCGCCAATATTTGATGATTAAAACCCTGATCAGCCTGGTCACCGGCCTGATTGTTACTGCCGGGCTGATGCTCATTGGCGTCGATTATGCTCTACTCTGGGGACTGATTGCCTTTCTGCTGAACTATGTCCCCAATATCGGCTCCATTATCGCTGCCATTCCGGCGGTACTCCTGGCGCTGGTACAACTCGGCCCATTGCATGCGCTGCTGGTAACCGGCCTATACCTTGCCATCAACGTAGTGATGGGGAATGCCGTCGAGCCGCGCCTGATGGGGAAGAGTCTCGGTTTGTCGACCCTGGTGGTGTTTCTGTCATTGGTCTTCTGGGGCTGGGTGCTGGGCCCGGTGGGGATGCTATTATCGGTACCCTTAACGATGATCATGAAAATCGCCCTCGAGATCAATCCATCGACGCGCTGGTTGGCAATCATGCTTGGCTCCGATGTTTCACCGGCAAAACCAGCGCCAGATGAGTCAGCCGGTGTCGACCTGACCTGACTGTCTCGCTATGCTCTACCGCCCTTTTGGACGAACCGCTACAGCACTTTCCATCATCAGCTTTGGGGGCATGCGTTTTCCCGATCCCGATGACCTCGACGCCAGTGCTGAACTGGTACGGTATGCCTGGAACCAGGGAATAAATTATTTCGACACCGCACCCCTCTGCTGCAACTAAATGAACAGATTTCCTGCAACGTCCGGCTAAAGACCGGCCTCGCGACGTAACTGTACCACCCAACCGTTCAGGCGAGATTCAGTCAGCTCCGGCTGATTGGTCAGATCGAGGGGCAGGCCAAGAAAAAAATCCCCTTCGATAGCTGCTGAATAGTGGTAGTCATAATCCTCGTCGGGCCACTTGCCGACAACCTCGGCACCTGCAGCTTTTGCGACATCGTGCAGAACCCTGATCGCGTCAACAAAGGCATCAGGGTAGCCAACCTGATCGCCGATACCGAACAGCGCCACCTTTTTGCCTTTGAGATTGGCCTCATGCAGGCACTCAAACGCATCGTTCCAGTCATCCTGAAGACGATCCCGGGCATCACACCAACTTGACGACCCCAGAATCAGCAGATCACAGGATTCGAAATCGGCGCGTGTTGCCTCGGCCACCGGATAGAGTTTTGCCGTGCTGATCAATTGCGCCAGTTGCCCAGCCACTGCTGCCGTCCTACCTGTGCTGCTGCCGTAGAAAATGCCGACGTTCATGGGTCGCTCCTTTGGACGATTCCGAAAACAGGGAAACTATCGTCTCTCATACTGCTGTTAATAAGTTTCAACCGGAAGTTCCAGATAAACACAATGCCGCTTTTTTAGAATCCTAATGGAATCACACTTTATCTATACCACAACCACACTCAGTATCGTCCAACAACCCTTCCAGCAACGGGGCGCGGCGCACGCAGGTCAGCAGTCTAGCACTTGTTGTCATACAGCAAGCAGGAGCGCTGCAGGATCGTTGCCGGCCATCATGCGTCGATTGATCACCTGGCGTTCCGCACAAAAACGCCGATAGAGCTGCAGACTACGTCCGGGCGGCCCATAAATCCGCCACAGACAGCGCCCTTGCCAGGGGCGGCTTGTGCCGGAGATAAAGCCTTTGACATCCTTAAGAGGATAACCGAGAAACATCCCGATTTCATCGGGAGAATCTTCGACCTGACAAACCTGTTGCAAATGCGTCAGCGCTGTATCAAGGGTCAAGGGGCGCGGATAGCCACATCCGGCCAGAAAAGATTGCATCGTCCGACTGGACAGTCGTTTAACCAGCAGTTCGGGGCAATAAAACAGCAGGGATACGCCATCAGCATCAGAGCGCAAGGTAAGTACCTGCAACGCCGAGTCCCGCAACATATCAGCACCATAATCCTGCCAGAGTTGATGCATACAACGACCACAAGGCAAGGTGCGCCTGATGATGCGGATCAGGTTGGCAGGCTTGACGCCGGCAATTACCTCGGCGGCACTGCTGACAACAAAGGCGGCAAGGCACTCGCGCGAAGACGGATAACGGTTAATCAGATCAACCCAGGTTAGTTCGCGCTGTGGCTGTTTTTCCGGGACACAACAAAACCCGGACCGAGTACTGACCAACGACTCGCGACAAGCGGGAGTCAGATGAATCTCTTCTGTGTTTTTAATGTTAATTTTCATGGAGTCCCGGTAAAAGTACCAGCAACACGTAGCAATCGTAGCAGTCACCCCAAATCGGCCACACACTACTTTTATTCGACACTAATGTTATTGATTATGACTTTCAAAAATACAGAAAAATATCGATCATTGCAAAGATTTTTATCTTGAGAGTTTATTATCAGTTGGTGACATTAGTCCACCAGGCGCCTCTATTGACAAAGTTTTGTGAAATACGGCAACAGCTTATGGCGTTTGCGCTACCGATGTTCATGCTATAATGCCGATGGTGCAGACACTACGACCAGCGCTAAATTAAATTTGTGATAACTGTCACAAAACGCGCGCTTTTTGATAACGATGATCAATTTTGTCTTTTCTGCAAAGGGCTTTGTTTGATAAAAAAGTATCTGTTCAGCACCGGATCGGGGTGAATAGGTACATAAAAAAGGGACCTTTTCTGTGTTAAAGATCAACGTCATCACTGAACAAACCAGCGGGAACGAACCCATGCCGAAATCATCATCTCCCAACCCCAACTGCATCGCCGGGCAAGTCTGCTATCAGCATGATTTCGGTCATGGCAAGCTGAGCAAGGCCGAACGCCGCACCCTGATCGCCACGGTGCTGACCCTGCTGACCATGATCGCCGAGATCTTCGGTGGCTGGCTGACCGGCTCTATGGCCCTGTTGGCCGATGGGGTCCACATGGGCGGCCACACTGTTGCTTTGGGGCTGGCGGCAGGGGCCTACTACCTGACCCGCCACCACGCTGAAAATCGCCGCTTCAGCCTTGGTAGCGGCAAGATCGGTGATCTGGCAGCTTATACCAGCGCTCTGTTGCTGGGTTTGTCGGTCATCTGGCTGGTGTATGAATCGATCCAGCGCCTGCTCAACCCCACGATCCTTCATGCCCGAGAAGCGTTGCTGGTAGCGATCATCGGTCTGATCGTCAACCTGCTCTGCGCCTGGCTGCTGACCGGCAGCCAGGATCATCAACATGGTCATGACCACGCCGCTGGACACAATCACGCCCATCAGGACCATAATCTGCGCGCCGCACTGGTTCATGTGATCGCCGACGCGGTCACCTCAGTCGCTGCTATTATCGGCTTGATCGCTGCCTGGGCCTGGGGGTGGAACTGGCTTGATCCGCTGATTGCCCTGGTCGCTTCGGTGGTGATTCTGCGCTGGGCCGCCGTTCTGGTGTACCAGACCGGCGCAATTCTGCTCGATGCAGAAGCGCCCGAAGCCATGCGTGAGCAGGTGCGCCAGCGGCTGGAATCAGTCCCCGACAGTGAAGTTATCGATCTGCATCTATGGTCGGTGGGACAAAAAAGCTGGATTCTGGTGGCAGCAGTGGTCTGTCATAGCGAGGCGACACCGGCAGACTATAAAAACAGCCTCACAGATATGCCGCAAATCCACCATCCGGTCATCGAAGTACTGATCTGCCGGGAATGTGACCCTGCACAAATACACACACACCAAACCAGAAATTCGCTATAGTATGGATTGATCATTGGCGCTATGGTGACAAGGGATGTAGGGGATGTAGAGTTTTTTTGGTTATCTATTTGATTTCAGTAAGGCAGAAAAGAGGACATGGATGCTGTGACTGCGCTTCGCTCCGCGCAGAATGACGGCAGGATCCCGTTCCGAACGATAGTGTCTGTGTCATCCTGCGCGACATCGCCGGATCGAGATTTCCAGCTGGTCGCGGCGGCCTCGATCCTCTAATCGTCACAACTGAAGTGAAGCGGATAACCAGTGAGAGTTTTTTACTGCAACAAGGATTTTTCACTATCATGCGAGTACCCGGATTCAATCAACAGGGCAAGTTTCTGTTGCCTGCCGTCATCGTCCTGTTGCTGATCAGCGCTACTGCTGGAGGCTGGTACTATCTGGTGATACAGCATGACAAACCCACCCCGCCCACCCTTGTCACCGTCCAGCGCGGCTCCATCGAAGATCTGGTCACCGCTACCGGCATCCTCCAGCCACGGGATTATGTCGATGTCGGTGCCCAGGTTTCCGGACAACTGCACCGCATTCACGTTGAGGTCGGCGATAAGGTGGAAAGCGGCGATCTGCTCGCCGAAATTGATCCGACCCTGTTCATGGCGAAGGTTGATGCCAGCCGCGCCCAGTTGCGTTATCAGCGTGCATTGCTGAATGATCGGCAGGCACAGCTGCAACTGGCGCAGATCCATCACCAGCGCCAGCAGAACCTCCTCGCCGCGCAGGCAACCAGCGAAGAAAGTGCGCAGAACGCGGCGGCAGCCTATCAGTCGGCCAAGGCCCAGATCGACATGCTCATGGCCCAGATCGATCAGAACGAGTCAACCTTACGTGCCGATGAGGCCAACTTAAGCTATGCGCAGATTTTTGCACCGATGGACGGCACGGTGGTCGCCATCAGCGCCCGTCAGGGGCAAACCATCAACGCCAGTCAACAGGCGCCGGTGCTGATGCAGATCGCCGATCTGTCGGCCATGACGGTCAAAACCCGGGTTTCCGAAGCCGACATTGCGCGCCTGCAGGTCGGCATGGAAGCCTATTTTACTACCCTGGGAGGACGCGACCAACGCTGGTTCGGCACCCTCTACCGGATTGAACCGACCCCCACAGTTGAAAACAACGTAGTGCTCTACAGCGCCCTTTTTGATGTCGACAACAGCAACCACAACCTGCTGCCGCAAATGACCGCCCAGGTGTTTTTCGTCATCGCCGCTGCACAAGACACCCTGCTGCTGCCGGTCACTGCCGTACACACCCGGCGCCCACCCCAAACGCCGGCGGCTGGTAGCGGCGCACCGGCAACCGTGACGCTGCTTGATGACAAAGGTGACCTGGTGGAGCACCAGGTCAGGGTCGGTATCAGCAATCGTATTCAGGTTGAGATTCTGGAAGGACTCAAGGAGGGCGAGCAGGTTGTCGCCTCGACGGCAAACGCTAGTGATCAGCGCAGCAACCAGGCACGCCCACCTATGGGTATGCGGATGCGCTGATGGTGGACATCAATCAACCCCTCATTGAACTGCGCAAGGTCAGCAAAACCTACTACCGCGGCGAACTGGCGACCAGGGTGCTGCACGGAATCGATCTGCAGATCGATCCGGGGGAGTTTATCGCCATCATGGGAGCCTCCGGTTCCGGCAAAACCACCCTGATGAACCTGCTCGGCTGCCTTGATCGTCCTACTTCCGGCGACTACCTGTTCATGGGTGAAAATGTCGCGACCCTGTCCAACGATGAGCTGGCGCGTCTGCGCCGTGAAGAGTTCGGTTTTGTTTTTCAGAGCTACCACCTGATTGCCACTGCTAACGCCCTGGAGAATGTGGAGGTGCCTTCGGTGTATGCCGGCGTACCCCATGCGCAGCGGCGCAGCCGGGCAACCGAACTGCTGACCGAGCTGGGGCTGGAGGATCGCCTCACCTACCGACCAAACCAGCTTTCAGGCGGTCAACAGCAACGGGTATCCATCGCCAGGGCACTGATGAACGGCGGGCGCATTATCCTTGCCGACGAACCAACCGGGGCGCTGGACAGCCATAGCGGCGCCGAGGTAATGAAACTGCTCAGTGATCTGGCGCAGCGTGGCCATACGGTCATCCTGATCACCCATGAGCAGGAGGTTGCTAATCATGCCGACCGCATCATCGATATCCGCGATGGACTGATCATCTCAGATACCCGCACAAGCCCTGCCACGCTCCCCACCCTGAAACGAACACGGCCACCGGTACTGATGAACTCCTATCCGGCAGAATTGGTTGAAGCCACCCGCACCGCAGTACGTTCACTGCGCAGCAATATTTTCCGCACGATTCTGACCCTGCTCGGTATTGTCATCGGCGTTGCCTCGGTGATCACCATGCTCGCCATTGGTGACGGCGCCAAACAGGCGGTGGTGGAACGGATCAGTGTACTCGGCAGCAACTTGCTGATGGTCAGGCCGGGTGCCCCCAACATGCGCGGCGCGGGAGGCATCGCCACCCTGGTGCCCGAAGACGCCATTGCGGCCCGCACCATCCCCAATGTTCTGGCCGCCATCCCTGAGCAAAGCAGCGCCATCACCGTGCGCGCCGGAGAGTTTGATCACCGCACCAGCCTCAACAGCACTTCCAGCGATTTCGTTATTGCGCGGCGCTGGCAGCTTGCCGGTGGCAGCTTTTTTACTGAAACGGACGAGCGCAATTTTGCCACCGTCGCTGTTCTTGGTCAAACCGTTGCCCGCGCTCTGTTTCCCGACAGTGAGCCGTTGGGGAAATATCTGTTGATCAACAATATCCCTTTCCAGATCATTGGCGTGATGGCTCCCATGGGTGCCGGCATGGGCGGCAGCGATCAGGATGACGTGGTATTTGTCCCCTACACCACCGGCAGTCTGCGCCTGACCGGCCAGCGCCATCTGCGCAACATCACCGTTGCGGTGGATAATGTGTCACGTATTGACGAAACCCAGCAGCAACTCCAGCAACTGCTGCTCTTACGTCATGGCGGCATTGAGGATTTCCAGATCCGTAACATGGCCTCGATCATCGACAGTATCACCGAAACCCAGAATACCCTGACCATCCTGCTCGGTTCCATTGCCGCCATCTCCCTGCTGGTCGGTGGCATCGGGGTGATGAATATCATGCTTGTCAGTGTCACCGAACGGACCCGTGAAATCGGCATCCGCATGGCCACCGGCGCGCGGATGCGCAATATTCAGCAGCAATTTCTTATTGAAGCATTGGTTGTCACTGCCCTGGGAGGTATCATTGGGGTCATTGCCGGCCTCGGCACGGCAGCCATCATTGCCGCCTTTGACACACCGATTCACTATGCCGTTCTGCCGGTCATCCTGGCCTTTGGCTGTGCCTTTATTACCGGGCTGGTGTTTGGTTATTTCCCTGCACGTAAAGCCGCCCGCCTTGATCCGGTGGTGGCACTGGCGTCGGAATAGGTCATATTCACGATGAACACGTTACACCTCCTCAAATTAATTATCCTGGCGGCGCTGCTGAGTGCTTGCGCCCTGCCGATCGAGCACCAGACGCCCGAGTTTACCTTACCATCAGCCTGGGATGAAACCACCACATCGACCATGCCCTCCACACAACCGCTGGAAAAAGACTGGTGGAGCGGCTTTAACTCGGTTGAACTGGAACGGCTGATTGTCCAAACCCTCAGCGCCAGCCCCGATATCCGCATCGCCACCGAACGGGTGCTGCAGGCGGAGATTGCCCTGCGTAACAGCCGGGCGCCGCTGTTTCCCACCCTCAATCTCGATGCGACAACGCGCGCCGGGCGCAGTGAAACCAGCGGCACCTCGGTTCGCACGGAAAGCTCCCGTGCCGGACTGGCGATCAATTATGAGATTGATGTCTGGGGGAGTAATTTTGCCGCCTGGCAGGGGGGACAGGCCGCTTATGCTGCCAGCCGCCACGACTATGAAGCGACCCGCTTGTCGCTGATTGCCGGCGTAGCCAACGCCTATTGGCAGGTCCTGGCAGTCCGCGACCGCCTCGCCATCACCCGCCACAATCTGGAAATTGCCGAACGCCTTTTTACCATTGTCGCAGCGCGCCAACGCTACGGTGCTGCCAGCGCTCTCGATCTGAGCCGCCAACGTACGGCAGTGATGGTGCAGCGCGACGCCCTCTTGCCTCTGGAGATACGGGAACGTCAGACCTTACGGGCGCTGGCGCTGCTGGTGGGAAAACCACCACAGGGATTTACTGTGACCGAGGGTGGTCTAGATGATCTGGTGGTGCCAACGGTAACCAGCGCATTGCCCGCTGAACTGCTGATCCGCCGCCCCGACATCGCAGCAGCGGAAGAACGACTGTTCGCCGCCAGCGCTAACATCAGCGTCGCCCGCGCTGCCCTGTTCCCCCTCAAACTTAACCTCGGTTTGTCGAGCCTGCTGGCGAGCAGCGAATTTGCCTTTTCGGGGCTGGGCAGTCCAGTGCATTCTGCTGATGCGATTGTGTCCCTGACCCGTGCCCTGTTTGACGGCGGCCGCCTGCGCGGTCAGGTAGCCAGGAATGAATCAGAACAACGGGTTTTGGTTGAAAGCTGGCGCAAGGCAGTTCTGGTCGCGCTAAGGGAGGTGGACGACGCCCTGGCGGTGGTCCATCGCAGCCAGATCCAGGAACAGACTCAGCGCGAGATCCGTGATGAAACGCTTCATGCCCTGGAGTTGTCTGAGCTACGCTATAAAGAGGGGAGCGACAGCCTGACCACCCTTCTCGATGCCCAGCGCAGTTTATTTGCGATTGAAGATCAACTGATTCAGCAAAAGCTTGCCCGCCTGACCGCCACCGTCGATCTGTACAAGGCCCTGGGCGGTGGCTGGCAACTGGCGCACTGAATTCCCTGTACTGTCTTCCCCTTTTCTGCTACAGCAAATAACGTACACCGACTGATTGGCTCATTCCCTGAAAAGCAGAAAACCTCATGCCACAGCGTCGCTATTTTGAACTTATTCCCATCATCCTGACCACCGTGCTGGCCCTCTCCGCCCTGTACGCCCCGCAACCGTTGTTGCCTGCATTACAGCTTGAGTTCGGTGTCAGCCGCGAGGCCGCAGCGGCTCTGACTACCGTCACCTTTATCCCCCTGGCCCTGGCACCACTGGTCTACGGTTATCTGCTTGAGACAGTTTCACCCCTGCGCATTCTGAAGCTGGCGGTACCATTATTAGCCATTTCCGCCCTGCTCTTTGCCGTCGCCACCAGCTACCCCCAGCTGCTTGCTATCCGACTGTTTCAGGGCTTGCTGATTCCCGCCCTGCTGACCTCGCTGATGACCTGGCTGTCGGCCCGTTCCAGCGCCGAAACCCTGCAGCGCACCATGGCTCTGTATATCACTGCCACCATCTTCGGTGGTTTCGCTGGACGAGCCACCTCCGGATTGATTGCCAACCTGTTCGGCTGGCGTTTCAGTTTTGTTGCCCTGGCCTTCAGTCTGTTTGTCGCTTTTGCCCTGCTGATCCGGCTCAAACCGGCCAGCGGCACCAGGTTCGTTCGCCCACACCCCCAGGCCATCCTGGAGGTTCTGCGTAAACCTGACTTCCTCCCCCTCTATCTGGGCGTCTTCTGTCTGTTCCTGGTCTTTTCAGCCGTCATGAACTTTATTCCTTTTCGTCTGACGGAACTCAGTGACAAAACTGATTCCATGCGCATCGGCCTGATGTATTCCGGTTATATGATGGGCATTGTCACCTCTTTGGGCGCCCCCTGGTTTATCCGCCAGCTCGGAGGGGAAGTCAGGACGATCCGCTCCGGGCTACTTGTGCTTGGCGGCACCCTGATCACCTTTGCCACTCCCCTAGTCGGTGTTCTGTTTGCCTCCATGTTCCTCTTCTGCGGCGCCATGTTCCTGGTCCATACTACCGCTTCAGGGCTGGTCAACCAGATGGCCGGCAACAGCCATCGTGGTCTGACCAACGGCCTTTATGTCGCCTTTTATTACGCCGGCGGCAGCATCGGTTCGATTGCCCCCGGGATCCTTTACCAACAATTCGGCTGGAATGCGTTTCTGCTGCTACTGGCGCTGATCTGTATCATCGGCTATGGTTGTTGTCGGCGGATTTCAGTAACCACAACAATTCCCCCTCGTTCTGGAGATCAGTGACCCATGTTGCTACCCGGTTATTACTACCAACTGTCCGTCACCCGTACAGCCGGCGAAGGAATATGGCTGGATGCAGCGGGAACAGAAATCCTCCTGCCTCGTCAGGAATGCCCCGACAACCTGCAACGCGGTGATCAACTGACGGTGTTCCTCTATCTTGATCGCAACCAGCAACTTCGACCGACGAGCCGCAGACCAGCGGCACAGGTCGGAGAATTTGTCCTGTTGACGGTGAAAAACATCTCCCCCCAGGGGGCCTTTCTCGATTGGGGTCTCGCCAAGGATCTTTTTGTGCCGCACCCGGAACAGCTCGAGCCGATGCAGGTCGGCCGCCCTTATCTGGTGCGCATTTGTCACGACGACCAGCAGCGTCCTATCGCTTCAGCACGACTGGAAAAATATCTACGCGACGAAAACTGTGACCTGCGTCAGGGAGACGAGGTCGATGTGATTGTCTGGTTATTTACCGACCTGGGCGCCAAAGTCATTGTCAACCATCTTTATACTGGTCTGATTTACACTGACGACCTGCTACCCGGGCTCAAACGAGGAACCCAACGCAAGGGCTATGTGGCTAAAATCCGCGATGATGGTAAACTCGACATCAGCCTGCAACCGGCAGGAACGGCCGGAATCGACGCTGCCCGCGCTATTTTGCTCCAACAATTGGCGCAACAGGAATGGCTTCCCCTGACCGACGCCAGCCCCCCCGAGGTGATCCGCAGCCGCCTGGGAATCAGCAAGAAGCTGTTTAAAAAAGCGGTCGGCGCCCTTTATAAAGAGGGTAAAATTGTCCTGACAACCGACGGCATTCGGCGAAACTAAACAGTTTGTCGCACATCATTGATCTATTTAGTTGTAATTTTTATCGCTCTAATCCCTCATGAAGAACGAGCTTTTATTCTTGACAACAACGCTGAAGATTCTTATAGTTTCTGCAATTTAATGATGGAGGCACAAAACATGAAGTTGTCTACCAAAAGCCGCTACGGCGTCCGTGCGCTGTTCGATATGGCCTACCACGCCGGTTCAATGCCGGCTCAGATCAAGGATATTTCCCGGCGCCAGAACATTTCACCCCGCTACCTGGAACAGATATTTCAGGATTTAAAAAAAGCCGGTCTGCTGAAAAGCCGCCGTGGTCCTCAGGGCGGTTACAGCCTGGCGAAAACACCGGAAAAAATTACGGTTAAAGAAATTGTTCTCGCCGCAGAAGGAGAACTGCTGCTCGTCAATTGTGTTAAAGGGCGCCGCAAGGATGGCGAATCTGATCCCATTTGTGAATTCGACAACCAGTGCCTGACCCAACGGATCTGGGCCGAAGGCAGCAAAATTCTTGGTGACTACTTTGAGTCCATTACCCTGAAGGACATGTGTGACCAGGGGCAGCAGATGGGCCTGGAAAAGGAACTTGATCACCGCTTTATGTATTTTATCTGACCCTCCTGCAGTAACAGATTGAACATCTTCAGATGGGCAGCTACCCTACAGTCCAGGAGAGATCATGCCGAAAACCAGCACGTTATTTGCCGTCTGTTTTGTTTCCGGCCTGCTGGGAGCCCTGTTCAGCAGTCTGTTTTTATGGCTTGGTAGCGAATGGGGCATCATCCGGATACTTGGTATCAATCTCTCTCGCAGCATCGCCCTGCCCGCCCTCTATCCCCTTATGTTTGCCGGCGGCTTGTGGGGGCTGCTTTTCTTTGTCAGCGTGGCATCACCCCGAAGCCGACGATTCTGGATTCGCAAGAGCTTATGGGTCGCCCTGATCCCAGCTTTGGTCGACATCGCCTATATCTATCCGCAAGTGCAGAATCAGGGAATCGGCGGGATTAATCTCGGCATACTGATGCCGGGGCTGATTATCCTGAGCTGGCTGGTCTGGGGATTCTTTACCGGCTTTTTCGCCCGGCTACTGTGGGGGCGTTAGTGCTCGGGCGCATGCTTGTCGCCCTGTTAGTCTTTGTTCAGCTGTGCGCCTGCCAGCAGGCTGAAGCGATTTCCGGGCAGGTGACCTGGGTCTACGATGGCGACACTATCGAGGTGGAGAATATTGGTCGCGTCCGTTTGTTGGGCACTGATGCTCCAGAAGCGAAGGACTCTAAACGTGACCGCTTTTATCAGCACAACTTCCAGATCTCACCAGCAACCCTGCGCTCAGTAGCGCGCCAGGCCAGCCATTTTGTTATTCGCCACAGTCGCGATCAGATCGTCCGGCTGGAATTCGATCAGGAACGGATAGATTCCTACGGCCGCACCCTGGCTTACGTATACCTACCTGATGGCCGTCTGCTCAACAAATTGCTGATTGAAGAAGGACTTGCTGCGGTGTTCCGCCGGGCTGACTTTGAGCTCAAAGATCAATTTATGGCGGCAGAGGCTGTAGCACGCCACAACAAACGCGGTCTGTGGCATTAGCCTGTTGGTTAAGACTTTTCCTGACCGGCAGTCAAATAGGCGTAAATCAATTCATCCAGAGAAGATTCAGCAGGTTTGGGCTTTTTGAATTTATCGATGCTGGGTTCAGCAACAAATGCCGGTTCGCGCCGTGGCTCATCCGTGTTTGCAAGCTCTGCGTCTGCTTCTTCTTCAACTTGCTTCTTTGCGGATTCCGCCGCCGCGATTTTGACCTGCGGCGCCGCCAGGACAATTCCCAGTTCCTCGATCCGCCGATCAAATTCACCACGGGTCAAGCTGCGCAACATCCCCTTATGCTGTTCCTTGGCCAATTCCTCAACTACTTTATCGAGATGATCAACCTTGATGATATCAGCGTAGACGGTTTTTTTCGACGCGATGATGGTGCCACCAAGGTACAGCAGAGTTACCAGTTGCGGTCGTGCCGGACCGCTGTCTTCGGTCTGCACATGGAAGGTTTTTCCACGGTAACTGGCATTGTGATTGTACCCGACAATCATCCTGACTCCTTGAATTAAGGCGGCACTCCAGCACTTCTGTTTATACTGCACTCTCATGCTGTTGAGCAAGAAGAGCAACCACCTGCTAGTTGCTGCCTTTAGTTGCTGCCTTTAGTTGCTGCCTTTAGTTGCCGCCTCTATCAACCGCTCAATCTCGTGATAGTCCTGTTGTTCGCGCGTTGGATCAACGGTGCCGGTACCAAGCCCGGGTGGTTGTGTCAACGCATAATCGGCATAAACCGGGTGATCAATCCGCACATGCCCTTTCAGGGTCTGACGCACCTCCCCTTCCACCAGAATCTGCAACTGCCGCAGGTACGGAAAGCTTTCACTCAAACTGTTGATCAGGCTATAAATCGTCAGGAGCTCGGTCAGACTACCGCCGGGATGATGATCGATTAAATGGCGTGAAAAGTTGATACGCACCAGATCATTATCCAGCTCCACCCCTTTGATCCGCGTGGTCGCCGGCATCACCCGCACGGCCTTGCCTTGTGGCCCGGCAATCAGGCGCTCGAGCAGGGCACGAACACAGTCGCGATCATCCTCGCAGCCACTGATCCCATCGGTCACTCTGAGCAGATAGCGCCCCTGGGGTTCAGCAAAATACAGGGCAACCTCGCGCTTGGCCAAAGGTTCTTCAATAAACCCCGGGGGTTGCATCAACTCGTCCTGGGAATCCTGCAAAACCCAGCCGATCATATAACCAAGCACTATGCCGACGACCAGCACCAGCGTCAGGCTGAGAAATATTTTTTTCATGAACTGTCCTTCCCTGATTGCCCGCCTTAACCGATTTCCACCTGAACAACTCGCCCTAATTCGGAACCCAGAAAAGCTGTTCCTACCCGTTCAAAACGGGTAGGAACATCGGTAACGTAAAACTCGCGGCGACCGCCACTATCTGGATTTACCAGGCCCTGCTGACGGAACAACTGCTGAACCGTCTTGGCGGTCTCCTCGGCTGAATCAACCAGTAACACCTCTGCACCAAAAATACCACGCAGGGTGTTGCGCAACAGTGGGTAGTGGGTACAACCTAGAACCAGCGTGTCAATCTGCGCCTGAAGCAACGGTTGCAGATACTCCAGGGCCGTCAGGCGGGCAATTTCATGTTCAGACCAGCCCTCCTCAGCCAACGGCACAAACAGAGGACAGGCAACTGAAAATATTTGTGCATCAGGCACGAGAGCGGTGATTGCCTCGGGATAGCGCCCACTGTTGATCGTGCCTTCGGTACCAATCACGCCGATGCGGCGGTTGCGACTGGCACAGGCCCGGCGCGCACCGGGCTCGATAACGCCGATAACAGGTAGTTGAAAACGCTCGCGTAGCTGTTCCAGTGCCACAGCTGAAGCAGTATTACAGGCAACCACCAGCAGTTTCACACCGCGATCAACAAGAAATTCCGCTGCTTCTAAAGCATAGCGCTGGACAGTTTTGACACTTTTGGTACCATAGGGCACCCGCGCGGTATCGCCAAGATAAATAAGGTTCTCGCGTGGCAACAGAGCAGCCACCTCTTTGAAGACCGTCAGGCCGCCTACTCCGGAATCAAAAATACCTATCGCTTTGCCCAGCACTGCATTCTCCCCATTGGAAACATCTCGATAAAAAATGCCCCGCAGGGCTTTGACATAACGGGTCATCGTAGAGAAGCAGATGGTCAAAGTCAAGCAGACGAACACCCTTCGCCAACGAGATTAACCCTTTTTTGCCGGGCGCCGATCTGCTAGTATATGTGGGCTTTTCGTAACTTTTGTGGAGGCATCTATGAATCTGGCAGCGGTCGCAGATTTTTTTGAAAATTTTCGCACGGACAGACTTATTGAGCAGCTTAATGCCTGGAACGTCGGTGATCTGCACAGTAATCCCTGGTTCATCGGCACTTTTGTTGTTATGGTTCTGATTTCCTATGTTATCGGCTGGCGCGCTGTCTCCGCCATCATCACCGGCTTCGGTGGCTTTATCATCACCATCTCCCTGACCCTGGCCAAAGGTACCGGCACCGAAGGGCTCGAAGGGGGAGGGCTTTATATTATCGTCATCGGCGGTGCGGTGGCGGTGATGCTTTTTATTTATCTGCTGTTTATCAAAACGGAATAACCACTGATAGACCATGACGGTCTCTTTTGAATCGGAGTCGATAATGAAAAAACGTGATATATTCCTGTTGCTTGCAGGGGTGGCCCTGGTAACCTTCTTGTGGATGGCGCCGGAGGAGACAACAGCACCGGTTCCACACGACGAGATCCACGAGCCCTTCTTCGCCGTTGCCGCAAAAGAAGGAAGAAAAGCCGCTGAGGCTTCCTGCACTCAATGCCACAACGCAGAGATGGTCCCCTTCACGGAGAATCACCCCACCACCTTCCGGTGCTTGTTCTGTCATAAACTGAAGTAAAAGAGAAAGGCTGCTTTGTAGGACAGTCAGATTCCGCGCACCTGGACCTGATGAACATATCCTTGAGCAATGGTGGCGAACTGCTGCAACTGCGCCGCAGGATAAGCTTCCAACCGTTGCCATTCAGCAAACATGGCGTGCTCTCTCACATATTGCTGCAGCACCCACAAGCGCGCACCGCGCAGCAGTTCTCCGATCTCGTCAATCTCTCGCTGTGTCACCAGTCCGGGCATACAGGTCGTCCGATATTCCACCGCAATGGCGGCATGACGCAGTAACTCGACGGTTTCGATCAAGCCGGCAGGATCAACAGTGACGCTATGCAGTTCGGAGTAACGCTGTGGGGAGGTCTTGATATCAACGGCAATATAATCGAGCAGATTGAGTTCGAGCAGATCAGCAATAACGTTGGGTAACAGACCATTGGTGTCGAGCTTGACCTGCAATCCCAGCTGTTTAAGCGCGGATAAAAATGCCGGCAGACCGGCTTCGATGGTCGGTTCTCCGCCCGATATCACAACCCCATCGATAAAATTCCTTCGTGCCTGCAGATCTGCCAGCAACTCGTCAACCGGGATATCCGGATAGCCGTCAGGATCTAATACCAGCCCGCCATTATGGCAAAAGGGGCAAGTCAGGTTACAACCACCGGTAAAAACCAGGGATGCCACCCGCCCGGGAAAATCAAGCAGGCTGGTCCCCTGAAACCCTTTGATGGAAATTGTTTTCAGCGCTTCAACTCGGTCGGAGCAACAACGTACTCAGAGCGATCCTTGAACTCTTCCTTCTTACCGCGATTCCATTGTTGCACCGGGCGGAAAAACCCGCACACCCGTGAATAGACTTCGGTCTTTGAATCACATCTGGTCGCCATTATTTTCCTCCTGTAATTTAAAAAAACTTGCAACAATTCAATTATAGCCCATGGCACCGGGTCGGGGGTCCTGTGACAAGGGTGTCTGTCGCCATGGAGGGCGACAGTCAAGCGGCGATGGACGGCGAAAAGCGTCCCTTGGCACAGGATCCCCGACCCGGTGCCAACCCCCCATCAGGCCGCACGGTCAATATGATCATGGGGGCAGGCAAAGTGCTCGCCGCTGATGTAGCCATGAACGGGGCAAATGGTGAAGGTCGGACTCAAGGTAAAATAGGGCAGATGAAAATTCTCGGCAATCCGCTTCACCAACAGACGCGCACTGCGCCAGTCTTCCAGACGCTCGCCGAGGAAACCATGAAACACCGTGCCGCCGGTATAGCGGGTCTGAAGCTCGTCCTGATGGGTCAGGGCAGCAAAGATATCTTCGGTGCTACCCACCGGCAACTGGGTTGAGTTGGTGTAATAGGGTTCGCTGGTGCCGGCACAGTGGATGTCGGGAAAGCGCTTGCGGTCACCGCTGGCCAGACGGAAGCTGGTGCCTTCGGCCGGAGTTGCCTCGAGATTATAGAGGTGGCCGGTTTTATCCTGGAAAGCCTCAAGCTGGCGACGCATAAAGTCCAGGGTTTCTTGTGACAGAGTCTGCCCGGCGGCACTGTCAATCCCTGCGCCGATCAGATTGAGACAAGCCTCATGCATACCGATCAGGCCAATGGTGGAAAAATGGTTATCCCAATAGTTGCCGCTACGCTGGCGAATCGAATCGAGGTAAAACTTGCTGTAGGGGTAGAGACCGTCATCGGTAAAACGTTCGAGCTGCTTGCGTTTGATCTCCAGGGAACGAAAAGCGCTGTCCATCAGCTCACTGATACGACTGAAAAAATCGGCTTTAGTTGCGGCCAGGTAGGCGGCACGCGGCAGATTGATGGTCACCACCCCGATCGACCCGGTCATCGGATTGGAACCAAACAGGCCCCCGCCACGGCGCCGTAACTCGCGGTTATCAAGCCTCAAGCGGCAGCACATGGAACGCGCATCTTCCGGATCCATATCGGAGTTGACGAAATTGCTGAAATAGGGGATGCCGTATTTGGCCGTCATCTCAAAAACGGGGCGTAGCCGATCACTCTCCCAATCGAGATCTTTGGTGATGTTGTAGGTCGGAATCGGGAACGAAAAGATCCGCCCTGCAGCATCCCCTGCCATCATCACCTCGCAGAAGGCCTGATTGAACAGATCCATTTCCGCCTGAAATTCACCATAACAGCGATCCATCAGCCGGCCACCGATGACCACCGCTTCAGCGGCCATATTGGAAGGCACCATCATATCCATGGTAATGTTGGTAAAGGGTGTCTGGAAGCCGACCCGAGTCGGCACGTTCATATTGAAAACGAACTCCTGCAGACACTGAAGAACCTCCTTGTAACCCAATTTGTCATAAGCGATGAAGGGTGCCAGCAAGGTATCAAAGCCGGCAAACGCCTGCGCGCCGGCCGCCTCCCCCTGGAGGGTATAGAAGAAATTGACCACCTGCCCCAAAGCGGTACGGAAGTGCTTGGGCGGATGACTCTGGACCTTGCCGTAAGCGCCACAGAAGCCTTTAAGAAGCAAATCTTTGAGATCCCAGCCGCAGCAATAGACCGACAGCATCCCCAGGTCGTGGATATGGAAATCCCCTTCGCGGTGGGCACGGGCAATATCTTCGGGGTAGATTTTATTGAGCCAGTAGTTACTGGTGATGTTAGCGGCGATGTGATTATTCAAACCCTGCAGGGAATAGCCCATATTGGCATTTTCGTTGACCCGCCAGTCCTCACGCACCAGATAGGAATCAATAGAAGCGATCGACTCTTCCATAAACTCCTGGGTACGGCGCAACCCTTCACGCTGCTTGCGATAAAGGATATATGCCTTGGCGGTCTGGGCATGGCCGTTTTCAATCAGGATTTTCTCGACCAGATCCTGCACGTTCTCAACGGTGGGAAGATTGTTCTCTTTGTAGAGAACTGTCAGGATGCTACCAACCTGAAGGGTAATTTCCGACGGTTTTTCGAAATCGCTGCCACCCACTGCCTTGACGGCATTACAGATCGCCTGGGTGATTTTACTTTCATCGTAAGGAACCAGACGCCCATCGCGCTTGCGAATATATGTCAGCATACCCTCTCTCCCAACAACTGTGACCTGCGGCCACCGGTCAACAACCCAGACGTGAAAACAAAGGGAAGATCCTCCCTGTCGGCCGATCTACTGGAATAAACCACCGAGGCGCAGACTAGCACAGGCCGTAGCAGCATGACAATGGTTAAAAACACTATATCTGGTGGATGAGTTAGAAAAGGATACTACATCTTGTCAACATGCCTGTTGATTGTTTGTGGATAAAGAGAGGCTAAACCACCATAAAAACACTGGCTTTAGTGATTTTTTTCAGAAACATTCAGAGTCCGGCGCAATAGCAAAATGGCCTTGCAGACGGGCAAGAAAAGTCGCAGCCGACGTTGCTCGCTTGAGCTTGCCGAGATCGCGCTGTAAATCGGGATCAGGGATAAAATTGAGTACATCCTTGATCTTCATCAGCGCCTGGCGCTCACCGCAAAATTTCTGCAGATAGCTTGGCCACAGGTCGCTGATAAACCGGCCGAGTTCCCGGCGCCGCAGCTCCGAATCGACCATCTGAGGAGCCGTGCCGCGAATCCGCTGAAAAATAACCGGGTCGGCCAGAGCACCGCGGCCGATCATCAGCCCGGCAACACCCGTCTGCGTCAGCAACGCCCGAGCCATAGCGGCTGAATTGATATCGCCGTTGGCAATAACCGGCAACCTGGTTTTTGCTGCCATGGCAGCAGTGATCCGGTGATCGGCAGCACCATTGTAGCGCTGCGCTACAGTACGCGGATGGAGAATAATAAAATCGACACCGCTGTCGGCAAAAACAGGCAACAGGCTCTGCCACTGGTCCAGGTCACCATAACCGGCACGGCATTTCACTGAAAAACTGCCACGGCAGACACGCCGTAACGCCGCCAGCATCGCCGCCAACTGCTGTGGGTGGCGCAGCAATTCGCCACCGGTTGCACCAGTGGTCATACGCCCATAGGGGCAACCCAGATTCAGATTGATGTGCTTTACGCCACCGGCCTGCACCAGCACTGCCGCTTCGGCCAGGGCCGCAGGGTCATTACCGATCAACTGCACCACCAGAGGCACCTCAGCAACATGATCCTGGAGTTCACTCAGCTCGTTTTTAGCGACCCGCTTTCGGGTCTGGGACTGCACCCGCACAAACTCAGTGAAGACCAGATCCGGCTGGTATTTCTGCAGATAGAGGCGGCGCAGGGCCGAATTGGTCAACCCCTGCATCGGCGCCAGCATCAGCGGACGCTGGCCGACGCTCCAGGGGAGAACAGAATCAGCAGATGATTTATCGTTGGGGCTCACAACAAGACTTATTGTTTGACCCCGGTGATAATATACACGGGGTTATACGCCTCAAACATCTTGTAATTGGTTTCCGGACGGGTACGGGCAATGTTTAAAGCCACGACTTCGACCTGATAGCCGGCATTGTTAAAATAATCATTGGCAGCGGTCAGAGTGTCGAGGGTAATGGCATTAAGGACAACCAGCCCGCCACTTGCCAGGCGCTGGTCAACCTGTTCAAGAATCTCCCACAGATGGCCGCCACTGCCGCCGATGAAGACCCGATCGGGATCGGGCAACTCATCCAGACATTCGGGCGCGCTGCCGGTCACCAGGGTAACGTTGCGGGCATTAAAACGCCGCAGATTCTCGCGGATAAAACCCAGACTCTCATCATTACGTTCAATCGCGAACACCCGCCCCTGCGGCAGCAGATAGTCCGCCTCGATACTGATGGAGCCGGAACCGGCACCGATATCCCACAGGCACATATCATGGCGCAGACGCAGCTTGGCCAGGGTCACAACCCGCACCTCTTCGCGGGTCATGGTTTTTTTGACACTTAAAAATTCATCGTCCGGAATGCCAAAGACGGGCAACGCCTGCTGTTCATCCTCCTCGTATTCGCGAATGAGAATCAGCACGTTCAGCGCTGCCACGTCCAACTCCAGCAGTCCCTTAACACTGGTCAGGCGGATTTTCTCTTCCGGCGTGCCAAGGTTCTCACAGAGATAGACCCGGTAACCGAGACGGTCGCGCCCCGCCAACTCGGCCGCGATCATCTTCGGAGTGATCAGTCCATCGGTCAGAATAGCGGCCTTGTCGTTGGCCACCACCCGATCAACAACACTCTTGACATCACGACTATGGGTCGAAACAAAAATGGCATCATCCCAGGGCTCACGAATCTTGGCAAAGGCGTACTGGACCGATGTGACGTTGGGCAAAAAGTCGATCAGCGCGTCGGGCAGATTGCGCAGCAGATAGCGACCGACGCCGAAAAAGAGTGGGTCGCCCGATGCCAGCACCACCGCATTGCCGTGAAAATGACGCAGACGCTCAATCATCGCCGCCATCGACTCATCATCGATCTGCTGCTTTTCTCCCTGATAGTCGGGAAACAGAGCGAGCAGACGGGACGCACCAAAGAGGATGTCGCCGGCAGCAACCAGCCCCAACGCTTGGGCAGTAAAACCTTCCTGCCCCGCCATACCGGCGCCAATAACATGAATTGACTTCATGGTTTGCACTCCCTTAGTTGATGTCTATCCGGAAAAACCCAGATGAATTTAAAAGTTACTTTCCGTACCTATTGGTTGAGGCGGTGGGTAAACAGCCTGTCATTTCCGAGTTCTTTCAGCGGGCATCCATGCTGTCGCAGCTTGAAAGGATACCGGTTTACAGCCCATGCGGGGATGGCGATCAAAAGCTGCCCTTAACGGCCTTTCCAACGGAGCAATAAACTACCTGCCATTAACCAATGAAACGCTCGTTCGCCGGTCTGGATAATAATCGATAATATTGTGACAGGCGTAGTCCTGCTCGATGCGCATCACACTTTCCAACGGTGCCCCAAGGGCATCAAGAAGAATCAGACGATTCACCCCGCCGTGGGACACTATAACAACTTCACCCTCGGGGTGAGAGGAAATTATCTGCTGCAGTTCAGGCCGCACCCGAGCGGCAAGCATGCTGAAGCTCTCGCCACCGGGGGGCGCAATATGAACGATATCGCGCAGGCGCGCCTGCCACAATGGGGCAGCATCGCGCTGCAGTGCCGCCCAGGGGACACCCTCCCAGTCACCGGCACAGAGTTCGCGCAAGCTGGTTCGATACAGCGGCGTAACCTGTTGAAACAGGGCGATCTGGTCAGCGGCAAAGCGACAACGCTGCAGGTCACTGGAATAGATAGCGGCCAGACGGCGGGACTGAAAGCGTCCGGCAAGGCTCGCGGATTGGCGCCGCCCGAGAACGGTCAGTGGAATATCGGCCTGACCGTTGTAACGTTTTTCTTCATAGCCTTCAACCTGGCCATGGCGTAACAGATGCACCCGCGTGGGGTTTTTCATGGGATCTCACCACCTTCTGATATCCCATCGGTGACCTGCTGTTCAAGAACAGATTCAATCCGCTCACGAATATCCTCAATCCCTTCGCGGCTCAACGCCGAGAACAGACTGAAGGCATCAACCGGCAAACCGGTCGCCGCAGCAATGCGTTCGACGTGTTGGCGGCGCTGCGAACGACTGACCTTGTCTATCTTGGAAATCACCGGAATGGTCGGCACACCGAACTCTTCAAGCCAGTCAAGCAAATCCAGATCCTCCTCCCCCGGGGTGCGGCGGATGTCAATAATGAATACCGTCGCCGCCAGACAGTCGCGGATCTCCAGATAGGTTCTGATCATCGGACCCCAGGCTTTTCTGACCGCCACCGGCACCTTGGCAAAACCGTAACCAGGTAAATCGACCAGCACAAAACGCTGGTTGACATTGAAAAAATTGATCAACTGGGTACGCCCCGGGGTCGATGAGGTGCGGACCAGATTTTTTCGATTGAGGACCACATTGATCAGGGTGCTCTTGCCGACATTACTGCGCCCGGCAAAGGCAATTTCAGGAAACTGAGGATCCGGATAATGCGCGGGCCTGGTTGCGCTTTTAATAAACTCGGCGGTGCTAATTTTCATTGGTTCGTCCTGGCAGGAAAAATGGAACAATGCCTTGCAGCATACCCGATCCATGGCAGGCCTGACAACTGTCGTCTGACCAGGGACAAAGTCACCAATACTGTCAGTTGGTAGCTGTTCAGCACCGGATCTTCGGATCCTATGTCAAAGGACGCGATTGTTTCCTATTGGGTTATCCCTGACCGCTTGTTGTCGCCGTCCATAGCGACAAACACCCTTGCCACAGGAACCCCGACCCTGCGCAAGGACAGTGCTGAATAGTTACATCAGTTTTTTAGTGATATCAGGGGCAGGAATCTGCTATTGTGCCAAATCAAACTTTGCAGCAGCGGGACAATATCGACTATACTGAGCGCTGACCCCGATACTATATGAATGTATCTGTTCAGCACCGGATCTTCGGATCCTATGTCAAGGGACGCGATTGTTTCCTATTGGGTCATCCCTGACCGCTTGTTGTCGCCGTCCATAGCGACAAACACCCTTCACACAGGAACCCCGACCTGATGTGAAGGACAGCAGCTGAATAGCAACGCACGCCGCGCTGCGCCGTCTTGTCATAAACTAACTTTTTTAAGTTACTCTGAAGTTACATATGAATAAAACAAGGAGACCAATCGATGCTCAGTGACAACCTCGTTAGTGCCATCAACGACCAAATCCAGTTCGAACACTACTCTGCGTTCATCTACAAATCGATGCAGGCCTATTTTGAGACAGCGGATCTTCCCGGTATGGCCAACTGGATGAGTGTCCAGTTTCAGGAAGAGATGTCCCACGCCGAAAAAATGTTTCATTTTGTCTGTGACACGGGAAATCGGGTTGTTCTGCAGGGCATGGACACCCCCCATCGTGAATTCTCCTCACCATTGGAGGTTTTTGAGGTCGCGCTGGAACATGAGCAGATTGTCACCGCGCGCATCAACGCCCTGATGGATCTCGCTCAGCAGGAGAAAAATCATGCGGCGCAGATTTTTCTGCAGTGGTTTGTCACCGAACAGATTGAAGAAGAGGCAACCGCCAACCATATTATTGCCAAGCTCAAAAGAGTCGAAGGAGATGGCCGCGGGTTGATGATGATCGACCAGGAACTTGCCCAGCGTACCTTTGTTCCAATAGCAGCCGCAAACTAACTGGTTTATTTCAGTTAATTACTACAGGAGGAGACACCCATGCTTAACGAAGCCGAAGTCAAAAACGCCTTGGTCAGTTCGGTCAAGACAGAAAAAAACGCCATGAATTTCTACCAGATTGCCGCCAAGCAGATGAAGGACAAGAATGCCATTGCAACCTTCGAACTGCTGGCTAGAGAAGAGCGTGAGCACGCCAAGCACTTCTTTGACAAGTGCACCGACTGCAGCGACATGCTTCCCCCCTTCGATGAATTTATCGATGCCCCGCCGGAGAAAAACAGCGAATGGCTTTCCGATCTCGACAAGGCTCTGCTGCAGAAATTTGATGACCGCAAGGCCATGGAGCTGGCACTGGATAAGGAAAAACGGCTGGCTGAAAGCCTGCGCGCGATGGCCGCAAAAATTGAAGATGCATCTGTTCGTGCAATTTTCGAAGAAAATGCCAAGTCGACTGAAAACCACTACATCATCATCGAGTCTGAATATGCCCGTCTGATGGGGATGGTTCACGAAACCGACATCGACACCTTCGTACGCGAGTAGCACCAACTTAAGCCGCACTGCTTATTGCATAAAAAGACCGCTGTCTTATCAAGGTAGCGGTCTTTTTGTTGATCAGGGGTGACGGTCAGTTTTTTTTAATATTCCTGTTGCGGGTTCGGCAACTCCACCACAAAGGTAGCACCACCACCGGGAGTTTCCTCGATCCAGACACGACCCTGATAAACCCGGGCGATTTTAGCCACCGTCGCCAGACCGATACCGGTGCCACTGTATTTATCGGCGACTACGCCACGGACAAAAGGCTCAAAAACTGTCTCCCGTTCTGTCTCCGCTACCCCCACGCCATGGTCACGAACCAGCAGTTCGATCCGACTACCAACCACATGACCAAAGATTTCGATCCGCGCCTCCTGTTTGCCGACCCCATACTTAAGAGCATTGCTGAGCAGGTTACGATAGAGATCGGCAAGTAAAGACTCCGGGATCATCACATCCGGCAGTCGACCGATATCGATCTGCACCCCACGGCGCGCAATAGATTCGCTGAGTTCATTGACAATTTCGGCGACTACCCTGGATGTTGTCACCGGCTCGACCGGGATCGGCACCTGACCAACACGCGCCAGACACAGGAGATCCTCGAGCAGATCCCTCATCCGTTCTGCGGTCGAATGAATCTCGCTGATCGACTCCCGCCCAAGGTCATCCAGATTATAACTGTAATGTTCCTGCAGTAATTCAGCGTAACCAATCAGTGGCGTCAAGGGGGAACGTAAATCGTGGGAGACCATGGACACAAAAGCATCCAGCTCGCGATTTACCTGTTGCAAACGTTGCCTGATCGCCAGGCGCTCGGTAATATCGCGGCAGATGCCCAGCTTGCACTCGGGCTGCTGATAAAAATGGCAGGCGGAGTGAAGGACCTCGTAGATACGTCCGGTTCCGATCAGGTGAGTCTCCTGGCGACACAGTTCCCCAGCAAACACTTCATCCATGGGGCAGTCAGGGCAGACATCGTCACGACCGTACAACACTTCATAGCAGGGTCGATCGGTCATTTTACCGATCAACCTGTCCATCGCCCGATTAAAAAAGAGCAGCCGATAATAACGATCACAGATGTAAATCGGATCGGTTATGCTGTTGAGTACCGAGCGTAAGGAATCCCGCTCCAGTTCCACATCGCGCAAGCCGGTACGGTCAATAATGGCTTCGATACCGCCGACAACACGACCATCCGCAGCGCGCAACAGATCAGCATTTTTGCTCAGGCTCAAACGGTGACCACCCTTGTGGACAAAAGAACAGGATTTACCCATCAGCGGCTTGCTGGTTTCGTCATCAAACAAAGCACAGTCATGACAACAGTTATCTGCGTGCAACTCTAAACAGGAACGACCGATCACCTCGGCGGCGGTGTAACCGGTTATCCGCTCCGCCCCTTCACTCCAGTAGACAATGCGCTGATCCGGTGTGACGGCAAAAATACCGGCAGGAATAACCTGCAGGAGCTTTTCCAGAGGGTAATGTTCGATGAGGTAGTAAAGGTATGAGTTCATCAGGCATCCCGGCATTGATTGCTTGCGCTGCGTCGGATCTGTCAACTATAGCATCATCACAACCATCGGCAATAAGGTATTGTAGTAGCCTAAAGATGCCTGCCGGCGCCCTCATGACAAAGGAGCTCGGGCAACAACAGCAACTTCGACACGCTCAGCTCCAGCGGCGAGTAACACCTGGCTACACAGATCAAGGGTGACTCCGGTCGTCATGACATCGTCGATGAGAAGAATTTTTTTTCCTTCCACATCGCGATTCAGCGCAAACGCACCTTGCAGATTCTCGCGCCGCCGGCGTGCAGACAGGGTCTGCTGCGGCTCAGTAGCGCGACACTTGACCAGCACATCATGAGCCGCCGGCAAGCGCCGGCGGTGCCCGAGTTCGCGAGCAAGCAACCAGGCTTGATTATAGGTGCGCTCGCGCAATCGTGGAGGATACAAAGGGACGGGCACGAGCAGATCAACCTCGAGGAACGCCGGCAGACGAGCCTCAAGCAAGCGCGCAAGGGGACGATCAAGATTGGGGCGCTGATGAAACTTCAAGCACCTTATAGCGGTGCGCAGGGGCCCTTCATAAAGGGCGGCGGCGTAAGCCATAGCATAAGCGGGAGGCGCCTGAATACAGCGCCCACACAGGTGGGAAGTGTGTGCGGAGGAAGCAACAAAGGGAAGAGCACAACGCGAGCACTGTGCAGCCGGCAGCGGTGTCATGGTTGCCATACAGCGCGGGCAAAAAGGGTCTGCGGCCAGCACGAAAAAAGTGCCGCCACACAGCGGGCAGGCTGGTGGCAACATTCGACCCAACCAGGATACGACAACAGCAGTCTTCATCCCCCCTCCAGCTCCTGCAATGAACCACCCCGCCGCAAGCAGCGGGGGATCAGAATATAGAAGTCAGGAGTCAGGAGTCAGGAGGCAGAAGAAAGCGTATTGATTCAACAGGTTTCCTTCTGTATTCAATATTCTGTCTCCTGGATTCCCTGACATTCAACGCAGCACGCAGCGGGAAATTTACCACTGACGGATGACAATGGCTAACCGGATATCCTATGCATCGACCAGCAGAGACCGACCGGTCATCGCAGCTGGCTGTTGCAAACCCAACAGGTCGATCACCGTCGGTGCCAGATCGGCCAGAATCCCGTCAGCTAATGGTTGCCCGGCATGTTGCGGATCGACCAGAATCAGCGGAACCGCATTGCTGGTGTGGGCGGTATGGGACTGCCCGCGGCCATCAACCATTTGCTCACAATTACCATGGTCAGCAGTAATAAGCAGCGCCCCGCCGGCCGCGACAACAGCATCAACAACCTGCCCAAGGCAGGTATCGACCGTTTCAACCGCCTTCACCGCAGCGGCCAGCACCCCGGTATGACCGACCATGTCACAGTTGGCAAAATTCAGCACAATGAACTGATAGTCACCACTTGCTACGCGCTTTACCACCTCGTCGGTCACCTCAACCGCGCTCATCGCCGGCTTCTGGTCGTAGGTCGCCACCTCTTTGGGCGATGGTATCAGCACCCGCTCCTCACCGGGCCAGGCGCGCTCAACGCCACCATTAAAGAAAAAGGTAACATGGGCGTATTTTTCCGTTTCGGCTACGCGCAGCTGTCTCAGGCCAGCGTTGGCAATAACGTCGGCTAGAATATCGCGATAATTCTCGGTAGCAAAAGCAACGGGCAGATCGAAGGTTTCGTCATACTCGGTGAGGCAAACATATTTGGCGATCTGTGGTACCTTGCGGCGCACAAAGCCGTCAAAATCGGCAAGGGTCAGGGCACGGGTAATTTCCCGGGCGCGATCAGAACGAAAATTGAAGAAAATAACACCGTCCCCATCATCGATGGTGGTCGGGGTACCAATGATGCACGGCTCAACGAACTCGTCTGTCTGTCCGGCGGCATAGGCCTGCTCCATGGCTGCAACAGCACTGGCAGCCGGGGTGCCGATCCCTTCAACCAGCGCCCGATAGGCGCGTTCAACCCGCTCCCAGCGATTGTCACGATCCATGGCCCAGTAACGCCCGGTCACCGTAACAATTTTGCCGACCCCCAACTGTCCAAGACGTTGCTCGAGGTCGGCAAGAAAACCCCGGCCGCTGGTCGGCGGCGTATCACGTCCGTCCATGAAGGCGTGGATACAGATCTGCTCGACACCCATCTGTTGAGCCATGCTGACCAACGCATCAATATGGCTGATGTGGGAATGAACCCCGCCATCCGATACCAGTCCAAGCAAGTGGAGTTTCTTACCGGCCGCCGCCAATTGCGTGCAGATAGCGGACAAGGCCGGATTACTAAAAAAACTGCCGTCCTCGATGGCCAGGCTGATGCGGGTCAGATCCTGATAGACAATACGACCAGCACCAATATTCAGGTGACCGACTTCTGAATTGCCCATCTGCCCGTCCGGCAACCCGACATCCCGCCCGGAAGCACTCAGGCTGGCATGGGGCCACCGCGCAAGCAGGCCATCCATCACCGGCGTCTGCGCCTGACGTACCGCATTGCCGACAAAGCTGTCGTTTAAGCCCCAGCCATCCAGAATAACCAAGGCAACCAGTGGCGCGCTCACACTGCCTCCCGAGCCCCGTGGGGAATCATTTTGGGGTAATCGGCGAGGCGCGCCTCTTGAATCTGTTTGCGTTCAGGAAGAATCAGGGTATCCCAGCTTTTACACTGTGGACAGCGGCTATGCCATTCGCCAAAATTAGCGCCGCAGGCATCACAGACAAAACCCAACAGCAAATGGCTGTCAATGCCGAGAGCTTTCTGATATTCCGATATCGCCTCATCGGTGCGATTGCGCCGCCGCTGAGCTTCGGCGAGAAGCAGATGAAGTTTGGTGAAATCGATGCCGGTGGCTTCCACGTCGGTCAGATGTTGCATCGCCTCATCGACCATCTCCAGGCGCAGACACAGACGCCCGAGATACAGTTTGAGCAACAGATCCTGCGGGTCCCGCTCCATCTGATTCCGGTAAAAAGCCAGCAGCGCGGCGGGGTCTTCAGCATTAATATAGAGATCTTCGAGTCGCGCCAGAAAGACACTTTTCTGCAGGGCGCGATACCCTTCCTGATAAACCTTAACGGCATCAGCAACCCGATCGGCCTGACGGTAAGCATCACCAAGAGTCACCCGCGGTGGGGTGCAACCGGCATCCTGCTTGATAATATCACGACAGGCATCAATGGCCTGGTCAAGGTCCCCCTGTTCCAACGCCTGATGAGCGACTTCATAACGCAACTGCAGCATGGTCTGTTTTTCCAGTTCAACCTTGGGGCCGGCCGATGTTGCTTTGAGAATGCGCTTTTGCAGCCCCACAGCATCATCCCACTGACCGAGTCTGCTCATGATGTCGCGCAAGGCGCGCATAGCTTTGCGGTTATCAGCGTCACTGGCGAGCACCTCCTTGTAGATCGCCATGGCTTCAGGGTACTGCTCCTGCTCTTCGTAGGTGGTCGCCAGTTTAAACAGCACCTCAACCCCCTTCGGATCAAGTTTACGCGCTTTTTGTAACAGGTCGATTCCTTCCTGGATATTACCCTCCTGCAGGGCAACACTGGCCAGGGCCAGATGGCTGTCGACCCGTCGCGGATCACGATCCAGCGCCTTTTTCAACAGGGTCCGAGCCTTCTTCAGGTCACCTGAAAGCAGTCGGCCCACGCCGCTGCGATAGATGGTACTGATCTCTTCACCTTTACGCAGATCACGCCCTTTCTTCCACCCCTTGAATGAAAGAAGAAAAGCGCTGGCAATATGGACCAGATTACCGATCAGCAAACCGATCAGCAGAACCGCCATCAGCATAATGGCGCCCGGCACGGTATAGCTGGTGTCACTGGTCAGATAAACGGTGATATCACCTGGATTGATCCCCCAGAAGTAGAGAAAACCCAAGGCAAATACAATAAACAGCAGCACAAAAAAAGCGACTAGAATCATGACCATCTCCTGGCTGTACCAGCTACCATCGGCAACAGAGTCAAATTATTCACCAAACTTTTCAAATTCTTCTTTGCAGTCAATACAGTAACGGGAAAAAGGGCGAACCTCAAGTCGTCGGGGGGCAATTTCTTCTTCACAGGCAATGCAAATGCCATAGGCACCCTGCTCAATCCGCGCCAGAGCGGCATCAATATCGCGGATGCGCCCAAGTTGCGTCTGACTGAGACTCATCAGCACATCCTGAGAATAACTGTTTGCCGACATATCGCCGAGATCAGCGACGCCATCATTGCCCAACGCCAGTGATTCGGCATGGGCTTTGCGTGAACTTTCGATGATTTCTTTGCGCAGACGCAGTAAATCCTGTTTTATCTTTTCCAGATCCTCTTTGCTATGCACGCTATTCCTCTATACTACCCTTGATAACCGGTATCAAACCGATTGCGCTCAGGGGTTATGATAAGGCTCATGTCGAATGATGGTAACGCTACGATACAGTTGTTCCAACAAAAAAAGGCGTGCCATTTGATGGGTGAAGGTCATTTTCGACAGGGACAAACACAGATCGGCACGTTTGCGCACCGCTGGGTCTACCCCGTATGCCCCGCCGACAATCAAACACCAGTCACGGCCACTGTGGAGCATCTCCTCTTCGAGCAACGCCGCCAACCCCTGAGAGTCGAACTGACGCCCACGCTCATCCAATACCAGGATCCGCTCTGCATCCCCGACCCGGGACAATATCCGTTCCCCTTCGCGCTTGAGCAGCACCGCCGGTGAATCTTTGCGCCCGCCTTTTTCTTCCTTGAGTTCAACACATTCAAAACCGACATAATGTTGCAGACGTTCGCTGTAATCGGCGACAGCTATGCGTTGCCAATCGTTGAGCTTGCCAATACAGATCAGGCGCAGTTTCACCGCTAGGCTTTCACCTCAAGAGCCACTTCCGGAGCCTCGCTCCACAACCCTTCAAGGTCATAAAACTCGCGAACAGGTTGCTGAAATACGTGAATTGTCACATCGCCATAATCAAGCAGAACCCAGCGCCCCTTGTCCATCCCTTCAATCGACAGGGGATAAAGCTGGTGCCGGTGTTTGAATTCGGTATGAATATTCTCAGCGATGGCCAGCACCTGGCGATCTGAGCGACCGGAAACCAGCAACAGATAATCAGTCAGGGTAGAGCGACCACGCAGGTCAAACAGAATCAGATTGTCCCCTTTTTTGTCGCGGGCGTAGTCGACAGCAGCAAATGCTATTTCTCTGGCTTGCAAATTCGTTCCCTTTTTATCGTCTAAACATAGAGTTGGTGAAAAGCTATATAAGAGCTCACGGCCGGCGGCACGACCCCATCAATGGAGCGCTGCTGCGCAACCCACTGACGGATCCGGGTAGAAGATATATCATAACTGGTGTGATCGACCAGAATGAGAGAAAAACCCCTGTCAAACCGCAGATTTTTGGATTGCGAATCATAGCAGAAGCGATCGGCGATAGCAACCGGCAGCAACTCTTGCAGTGTACCGGCAAAGCCCGGGCGGGCAGTCACGACAATATGTGCCAGTTCGAATAATTCCTGGTAGCGGTGCCACAGGCTGATTTCACGAAACGAATCGAGTCCCATGATAAAGAAAAATTCGTGGCGCGGATACTTACGGCGCAGCTGAATAAGAGTTTCAACCGAAAAGCTGATCCCACCGCGTTGCCCTTCCAGATCGCAAGCAACAAAATCAGGGCGATCGGCCAGGGCCGCCTCAACCATTGCCAGCCGCTGGGCAAAGGAAACATCTGCCGCAACCTCCTTGTGGGGTGGCTGCCAGCTCGGGAGGAACCAGACCTGATCGAGCTGACAACTCTTACGCACCTCTTCGGCGATGTGCAGGTGACCGTTATGGATAGGGTTAAAAGTGCCCCCGAGCAGACCGATACGCATTGTTATGGGCGCACCTGCCCTTGACCCAACACCACGAATTTACGCGTGGTCAAATCTTCAAGTCCCATTGGCCCGAAGGAATGCAACTTAGTAGTGGAAATACCGATCTCCGCCCCCAGTCCCAATTGATTACCATCGGAAAAACGCGAGGAGGCATTAACCATCACCACACTGGAATTTATTTCACGCAAAAACTGCCGGGAACGCTGATAATTGGTAGTGATGATCACTTCGGTATGCAGTGAGCCATAGGTTTCGATATGTTCACGCGCCTGGTCAAAGTCGTCCACCACCCGCAACGCCAGAATCAGATCAAGATACTCTGCATACCAGTCTTCCTGCGTCGCTGCAACCAGATCGCCAACCAGTTGTCGTGCCTTGTCACAACCGCGCACCTCGACCCCGGCCTGGCGCATGGCCGCAACAATCTGCGGAACGAAAACCGCCGCACTGTCTCGATGCACCAACAGCGTCTCCATGGCGTTACAGACCCCTGGCCGCTGAACCTTGGCGTTGAGGCAAATTTCTTCGGCCATGGCCAGATCCGCTTCGCTATCGACATAGGTGTGACAAACCCCTTTGTAGTGCTTGATCACCGGAATCCGTGAATGTTCAGCAACAAAGCGGATTAACCCTTCACCACCGCGGGGAATGATCAGATCGATCTGCTCTTCGAGTTTGAGCAGCTCGGTGACGGCGTTGCGGTCACTGGTCGTCACCACCTGTAAAGCGGCCTCGGGCAGACCCAGCTCAGCAAGACATCGCTGCAGCAGCGCACCGATCGCCTGATTGGAAGCCAACGCTTCAGAACCGCCGCGCAAAATGACGGCATTGCCGCTCTTCAGGCACAATCCGGCGGCATCTGCGGTGACGTTGGGGCGCGATTCGTAGATGATACCGATGACCCCCAGCGGAATCCGCTGGCGACCGACCTGAATACCGTTGGGACGCAGCCACATGCCGGTAATTTCACCGACCGGATCAGGCAGGGCGGCAACTTCACGCAGACCATCGGCCATGGCGACAATACGTTCGCTGGTCAGGGTCAAACGATCAACCATAGCCACAGCCATGCCTGACTGTCTGGCGCGCTCAAGGTCCTTGTTATTTTCCTGCTGCAGCCACTGTTGATGGGTTTCCAGGGTCGTCGCCATGGCGATCAGCAACTGATTTTTTGTCGTTGTCGACAGGGTCGCCATGCGCCGCGCAGCCTGCCGTGCCGCCACCGCCAGAGTATACATCTGCTCAGCTATCGTCATCATCTGACCTCCTCTTCCTTATCAACAGTCAACACCAGATCGTCGCGGCAGATCACCTCATCACGATATTTGTAGCCGAGAACCTGCTCGATTTGCGCACACTGTTTCCCCATAATCCGCAAGATTTCCGCCAACGAATAACTGGTGATGCCGCGGGCAAATTCCTGCCCCTCATGGTCACACAGACGCACTGCATCGCCGCGTTCAAAACCGCCATCGACACCAATAATTCCCGAGGGCAGCAAACTCTTGCCGGCACAGAGTACGGCCCTCTTACCACCTTCATCGATGAGCAGCTTGCCGCGTGGCTTTTTGGAAAAGGCGATCCAGTGCTTTTTCGCCGTCAACTTGCACTGGGCCGGCAGCACATAGGTGCCGACCTCTTCACAGGCAAAAACCCGAGTAATAATATGGGGGGTGCGGCCATTGACGATCAGGGTACCAATACCACTTAAAGCTGCGCGCTTGGCCGCCTTGAGCTTACTCCCCATACCGCCGGTACCAAGAACGCCGTGAGAACCGCCACCCATCGCTTCGATCTCCGGGGTAACCCGCTCGACCAGGGGAATCAGCCGCGCCAGAGGATCCGTCGACGGATCACGATCATAAAAACCATCAACGTCGGAAAGGATTACCAGCAGATCGGCCTCGACCAGACTGGCAACCAGAGCCGAAAGATTGTCGTTATCACCAAAGCGGATCTCCTCCACCACCACCGTATCATTTTCATTGACGATTGGCGTGACATCGTATTCCAGCAGGGTCATGACGGTGTTGCGGGCATTTAAATAACGACGGCGATTTGACAGATCATCGCGGGTGAGCAGGACCTGGGCGACATTGAAATCGTAGGACTGAAAGGTTTCGCGGTATTCGCGCATGATCCGGGTTTGACCAATAGCTGCGGCCGCCTGTTTCTGCGGAATCGTCTGCGGTCGCCCGACAATACCAAGCTGACCCTTGCCGGCCGCTACCGCACCGGAAGAGACAACCACGACATCAAGACCGCGCTTGAGCAATTGGCAGATATCCGCGGAAATGGCCGCCACCCGATCATTTTCAAGCCCGGCAGTATTTGAAATAACACCACTGCCAATCTTGATGACAACCCGCTTGACATGAGCAAACAAAGCATTTCGCATAAAGTGTAATTCTATATCATGTTCAACAGAGTTTTTTGAAAAGAATGACCCCGCCGCAAGCAGTGGAGGAGCAGAATATAGAATATAGAATACAGAATATAGAATTTGGAAGAAAGCTCGTTGACTCAACAGGTTTTCTCCTGTCTCCTGTCTTCTATCTTCTGTCTCCTGGATTCCTCGATTCCTGGATGATTAAACAGAACTACTCGTCTTCTCCAGCCGTTTCACCACGACGACGGCGCTCCAGTTCGCGACCAAGAGCATGAACCAGCTCCTTGAGCCCTTCACCGGTAACAGCCGAAATCGCCAACACCGGATACCCCAGCGCCGCAAAATGTTGCCGGTATTCGTCAACCCGCTCACGCACTTCCGGCACATCGATTTTGGTCAACACCACGAGCTGTGGCTTCAGTGCCAGAGATTCATCATGCTGACGCAGTTCGTTGTTGATCATCTGAAAATTATCAAAAGCGTCGCCACTCTGCATACAGGACAGATCAACCAGATGCAGGAACAGGTCGGTACGCTCAACGTGACGCAAAAAACGGGTACCCAGTCCCTGCCCCTGGCTGGCACCGGCGATCAACCCGGGGATATCGGCAACCACCAGGGTTTTATAGTTGCCATAACGCACCACCCCCAGATTGGGAATCAGGGTGGTGAATGGATAGTCGGCAATCTTGGGACGAGCGGCAGAAATGGCCGCGATCAGCGTCGATTTGCCGGCATTGGGAAGACCAACCAGGCCGACATCAGCCAGGAGCTTTAATTCCAGGCGCAGGGTTTTTTCCTCCCCGGCAATCCCCGGCTGGGCATGCCGCGGGGCGCGATTGGTACTGGTGGCAAAACGGGCATTGCCACGCCCTCCCTGCCCACCCTTAAGCAGCAACAGTTCGGTGTTTTCGCTGGTCAGATCGGCCAGCACCTCACCGCTCTGATCATCATAGATCAGGGTTCCCGGTGGCACCCGCAACTCCAGCCGCTCACCACTCTTGCCGTGCATATTTTTGCCCGCCCCCGGCGCACCGTTTTGCGCCCGGTAATGGCGCATATAGCGGTAATCAAGCAGGGTTGACAGGTTGCCATCAACGACAAAAACCACGTCCCCGCCCTTGCCACCATCACCGCCATCAGGCCCCCCCCTGGGGATAAATTTCTCGCGCCGAAACGACACACAGCCGCGACCGCCATCACCGGCCTTGACGTCGATTTTTACCTGATCAACAAACTTCATACCTTATTTATCCGCTCAGTACTTCGCCCAAACTGAAGAACCCGGTAACTGGCTGGCAGTACCGGGCTCTTCAGAACCAGACATCACAAAAACAGGATCAGGCCGCGTAGACGCTGATCTGCTTCCGTCCTTTGGCTTTTGTTTCAAATGTCACTACCCCGTCAACCAGCGCAAACAGGGTATAGTCTTTGCCGCAACCAACATTGTTGCCGGCATGGAATGTGGTGCCGCGCTGACGCACCAGGATCGAGCCGGCGCTTACCTGCTGACCACCAAAGCGTTTGACACCAAGTCGTTTACCGGCACTGTCCCGACCGTTTCTGGAACTACCGGCAGCTTTCTTATGAGCCATACGTAAATGCCTCCTTAAGCTTCAATCGCCGCGACTTTAAGCCGGGTAATGGGTTGACGGTGGCCGTATTTCTTACGATTACCTCCACGTCGCTTGGATTTAAAAACAAGAATCTTCTTGTCTTTTTCCTGGGCAACGATCCGTGCCATAACCTTGGCACCTGGTACGAGAGGTGTTCCGAGTTTAACCTCTGCGCCACCGACCATGAGGACTTGATCGAGTTCGATGGTATCACCCACCGCGCCATCGATCATTTCGACCTTGAACAGGTCGCCTGCGGAAACTTTGTACTGTTTTCCTCCGGTCTTGATCACCGCATACATTGTTGACATTCTCCTCTTGAAGGTTCTTTCGTACTGCAGACGCAGGGATTGCGCCGCAACGCGAAACTATAACCGCACCCCCGAACAGTGTCAAGGAATTTGCGGCCAAAAAATAGCGGGCAGACGGTCTGCCCTCGACATGAGCGGCTGACCGTTTGTTCCTGTTTCCAACCAACCCAAACAAACCCTGTCCAAACCCTTTATCAACTGTCGTTCTGAATCTCCGTCTGCGCGCCCGACACAACCGACAATGGCCAAAATTAGCCACATATAGCATTAAAGAGCCGCTCTTGCCTTCTTTCCGCACCAGGCTAACAGCGTTATCAGGGTACGCCAGACAATCCCTGAAGAATTATTTTACTGTTTGAGAAACAGCAGGTTAGGTCTCATTATTAACCAACCTGCTGTTCTATCAGCAGCTTTGGCGCTGCTTTTGCTGAGGCTGGTTGGCCGTAAAAAACCTTCTGTGCGCCGATACCGCGCCCTTCACCTGCCACAAGGAGTTGAAACAATGATTGCTGCTGTCTGGGATCGCCTCTGGCGAATGCATGATGAAACCAAATCCCTGTTTGTTTTTCGCCCCAAAGCCATGGTCGCACGACTGACGAAAGAACACCTCCTGTTCAGCAAGGGGAAAAAGGAAAAGGAAGTTGATCTTGCCGATGAAATGGAAGATGCCCCATCCGAACACAATATCAAGTGTACCCCGGAGGGCTGTAACGAAGACGAACCCCGTGGCTACAGTCGCCGCCAACTCATCGGCTTGTGGCTTGGTCCAGCTCTTTTCATCCTCATGCTGCTCGTCCCGACACCCGCCGGGATGGAGCCGGCAGCCCAGAAAATGGCGGCAATCGCTCTGCTCATGGCGACCTGGTGGATGTGCGAATCGATCCCGATTCCGGCCACCAGCCTGCTGCCGATTGTTCTGTTTCCCTGGCTTGGACTCATGTCCACCGGCAAAGCAGCAGCCCCATACGCCAACCATCTGATCTTCCTGTTTATGGGCGGCTTTATCATTGCCCTGGCGATGCAACGCTGGAATCTGCATCGTCGTATTGCCATGAACATCGTCAAGGTCGTCGGCTTTTCGCCGGCGCGCCTGATCTTCGGTTTCATGGTCGCCACCGCCGCCCTTTCAGCCTTTGTTTCCAACACCGCCACCACGGTCATGATGATGCCTATCGGCCTGGCGATCATCGCCCACATCATTGAAGAAGGCAAAAAGGAAGGGCTGGATAAAATCATCGACTTTTCTCAAGGCAATTTCAACTTTGGCCTTAACCTGATGCTCGGTATCGCCTATGCCGCTTCCATCGGCGGTGTCGCCACCCTGATCGGTACCCCGCCCAATACGGTTCTGGCCGGCTACCTGAACAAAACCTACGGTTATGAAATCACCTTCGCCAAATGGATGATGTTCGGAGTACCGCTGGTCCTGGTTCTGCTCCCCTTGTGCTGGCTGTGGCTGATCAAGGTGGCCAACCCGATGAAACTGAAAAAAGTGCCCGGCGGGCGCGACATGATCAATGAGGAATTGCGCAAGATGGGACGCATGAGCGCTGGTGAACGCTGGACCGGACAGGTCTTCTTTCTCACCGCCATGGGGTGGATTTTCCGCAAGCAGCTCAGCTTTCTGTTTCCCGATCCATCGCTGATCACTGATGCGACCATCGCCATGGCCGGTGCCCTGGTGCTGTTTCTGATCCCCATCAGTCTGAAAAAAAATATCTTTGTCATGGATTGGCACTGGGCGAGTAAAATGCCCTGGGGCGTGCTGTTGCTGTTTGGTGGTGGCCTCGCCCTGGCTCAGGGATTCAGCGACACCAAACTGGCCCACTGGATCGGTCAGCAGGTCGGCCTGCTGGAAAATGCCCCGGTGCTGGTGCTGGTCATCGCTGTAGCAGCCCTGATCATCTTTCTTACAGAACTTACCTCCAACACTGCCACTGCCGCCATGGTCATGCCGATCCTTTCCGCCATCGCCATCGGCCTGGGGCAAAACCCCATGCTGCTGCTGATTCCGGCGGCCATCGCTGCCAGCTGCGCCTTCATGCTGCCGGTAGCAACACCGCCTAATGCCATTGTTTTTGGTACCGGCTATGTCACCATCCCACAGATGGTCAAGAGCGGCATCGGACTGAACATCATCAGTATTGTTCTGGCGGTAGGCATCACCTATCTGCTCGGCATGCCGATTTTCGATATTGCCGTCGACACCCTTCCGGCCTGGGCAATGCCGGTAACTCCTTGACGTAGCAGTGCGATAAACAACCCGGAGAGGTCGCCAGGCTGGTCGGCCTCTCCGGGTGAGTAAATTAGTCTTTACAGATGCCTCACCCCTTCTCTAGGATAGGCCTTCGTTGCCCGATTGCTGGCGAAGGAATCGTCCATGCACCAACCAATCTCGATAGTAGCCGTCAATATACGTCACCTGCTGTTCGCCATCATGCTCTTTTTGGGCTGCACGACAACGGCAGCGGCAGACTTTTCCTTTGTCCGCAACACGGGGGTCGCTCCCGGCCCGACCCTGCTCATCACCGCCGGCATCGATGGCGATGAGCCTGGCGGCATCCATGCCGCCGCCACCTTGATCACCCGCTACCAGATCAGATCGGGACAACTATGGATCGCACCGGATCTCCATCCCCAGGCCATCCTGCAGCGTGAACGGGGGGAAATGAATCTGAAGTTTGCGCTGATTGAGGACAGCGATCCCCTCTATAGCAGCGTTGCCAGAATCAAACAGCTGGTCCTCGACCAGCAGGTCGATCTGCTGGTCAACCTGCACGACGGCAGTGGTTTTTACTCCCCCGAACGGATCAGTCGGCAACGCAACCCCGGCAGCTGGGGGCAATCTGTAGTCATCGATCAGCAGACTCTGCCCGGCAACCGCTTCGGCAACCTGCAGGACCTTGCCACCGCCATCGTTAGCGGAATAACACCTCACCTGCTGCGCCCCAATGAACATTTTCAGATCAAAAACATGCGCACCGCCACCCTCGATCCTCAGGCCCCGACCCACAAGTCGTTAAGCTGGTTTGCCCTGCGCCACGGCAAGCCGGCCCTGACGATCGAAGCAAGCAAAACTCATCCGGTCCATATCCGCGTTTATTATCACCTGCTGGCCCTTGAAGCTCTGCTCAACGAGGTTAGCATCAGCTTCACCCGTGATTTTGAGCTCACCCCACAGGGCGTTGCCCGGGTTATCCGTGAAGATGCACAAATGACCCTGGCGCAGGGGCGCATCCACCTTGATTTGAACCGCATGCAGCGCAACCTCTACAACTTTCCCCTCCCCGCTGAGCCGCAATTCAGCACCAGCGTCACCAATCCACTGATCTCGCTGCAGCCGGAAGAAAACGGCTACCGCATCCACTACGGCAACAACCGCCTGGCCCTGCTCCACCCCCGCCAGGTAGAAATTGCCGCTGACCTAAAAGCCATTCCGATGATCATCGACGGCATCCGTCAGCAGGTGACCCCGGGTGCTATCCTGGCGGTTGATTCCCACGTCCAGATCGAGCCCCTCCCCGATTACCAGTTCACCCTCGCCGGGCACAACGGCAAGTGGCCTGATCAGGCGACCCGCATCGAGGGGGACCGGGTAGCAGTTGATCGCAGTGGTAGATTGTTGCGGCTTGAAATTTATCGTGACGACATGTTCAGTGGCATGATCCTGCTCGACTTCAGAAACGCAGGTGAAAAGACAATTGAAGAGGAAGAAAGCTGAGTCGATCAGCCCTTCATTCACACCGGCGTTGGCTACCACAGGGGCTTGCGGCGCTCATCAGGTTCTTTTTAGTAAAGCGGCAATCCAGGCATCATGCCAGCTGAATTTCGTACTGTTCAATGTGAAACTCCGGATGGGGATTGATCCGTACTGAACGATTGAAGCGTTTCTCCAGCGCATCAAGGCCGCTACGTTCCTCATCCACCAGCAGGCCGGCAATACGCGGATGAGCGAGCAGGGTCACCGATCCGGCGGGCAGATCGGCCAGTTCACGATGCAGTTCACGCAGAATCTCGTAAATGATGGTCAGCTTCCCCCTGACATAGCCTTTGCCTTCGCAGTAGGGACAGGGCTCACAGAGGGTGCGGCCGATACTTTCACGCACCCGCTTGCGGGTCATCTCGACCAGCCCCAGTTCTGAAATCTTGAGGATGTTGGTTTTGTTTTTATCCCCTTTGAGCGCCTCTTCCAGCGCCGCATGGACCTTTTCACGGTGCGCCTCTTTTTCCATATCGATAAAATCGATAATGATCAGTCCACCAATATTGCGCAGGCGCAGCTGAAAAGCGATCTCCTTGAGGGCCTCAAGATTGGTTTTAAGGATCGTGTCTTCAAGATTGTGCTTGCCGACATAACGCCCGGTATTAACGTCGATGGCGGTTAACGCCTCGGTCTGCTCAATGATAATGGAGCCACCACTTTTCAGCCAGACCTTACGCCCGAGGGCGCGGGAAATTTCAACCTCAAGCCCATAGGCATCAAAAATCGGCTCCTCCGCTTCGTAATAGTCGACGCGATAGTTGATGCGCGGCATAAAGGTGCGAAGAAAGCGGTTGATCTTGTTGTATTCATCAAGGTTGTCAACGACAATGCGCTGCACCTCTTCGGTAAGAATATCGCGCAGCACCTTGCTGGTGACATCCAGATCTGAGTGAATCAGCTCCGGCGCGCTGACAGCGTCGACACCGCGACTGATGTTTTTCCACAGGCCGACGAGAAACTCCATATCCTGACGCAGGTCATCACTACTTTTTCCTTCCGACACCGTCCGCACAATAAAGCCGGTTCCCGGTTCGCGCATCTCTTCGACAATCTTGCGCAGGCGTTCCCGTTCCGTTTCACATTCGATGCGCCGCGAAATACCGATATGATCCACCGTCGGCATATACACCAGATGTCGCCCCGGCAGGGAAACATGGGAGGTGATCCGTGCCCCCTTGGTACCGATCGGCTCTTTAGACACCTGCACCAGCAGCTCCTGCCCCTCTTTCAGCAGGTCCTCAATAGGAGGGAGCGGCGACGATATCTCGCCGTCATTCTGTCCGGTCAGCACCTCATCCCCATCGATGTGGCGTTCAACCTGCTCAATTTCTTCAAACACGTCGGCTACATACAAAAACGCCGCCTTCTCCAGCCCGATATCGACAAAGGCCGCCTGCATTCCCGGCAGCACCCGGACCACCCGCCCCTTGTAGATATTTCCCACAATTCCCCGTTCGCGTTCGCGCTCAATGTAGAGTTCGGCGATATGCCCCCCCTCCAGCAAGGCGACACGGGTTTCGTGGGAGGTGGTATTGATTACCAGCTCCTTGGTCATTTTCTCTCCTGACTTGTCAGTATTCTATATTCCGAATTCCATATTCTGTATGCTGATTTTTAATCTCTCAACTTATTCCCCGTCTTCACCACTCCCAGGCGGCGTACCTGTTCCACTTCCAGATCGAGCAACCAGGCCGCTACCAATAAAGGCCCGCCCTTGGTCAGCTCAAGCTCAAGCCCCTCTTGGGTCAGGGACAGGGCAACCAGCGCATCCCGCACATCCACCTGCAAGGGCTCCCCTTTTTTGATGCGCGTCACCAGTTGTTGTGACGCTCCCAGCAGGGCCCTGATACGCAGCTCAAGATCCTCCGGCGGCTGCTCCGGCAACGGCACCCGATAACAGCTGGAAACCACCGCTGCCGAAGGAGACGGCGATTTCCAGGGAATAATTTCACCGGAAATTATTTTGAACCCTTCAGGAAGTTGAACGTTAATATCGGCTATAATCTGTTCGATTGCCAAAGGATAGAGCAATTCCAGATCAATCAGTTCAGCCTGACTGGCAACGCCAAGGGGCAGCGCCTCCAGATAAGAGACCTTCGGGGTCGGGTGAAATCCTTGCGTAAAACGTAAAGGCAAGCGTGCCCGGCGCAGCGCCCGCTGAAACATTTTCAGGTATTCCAGGTGCCCGACCATGCGCGCCCGCCCGAGCTTACTCAAGGTCAGACGGACCCGGGTAAAAAGCTCCGGCGCAGCGTCCGCAACAGCAGCGTCCGCGCTGCGACCTGACGGCTCAACCACAGATCCCTGCGCAAAACGCATGCGCAGTTGCTCAAAATCGCAGACACCACAATTGTGACAGGTCCCCTCGCGACAATCGCTGGTTGCCGTCAACTCCAGCGCTTTGTGGCGCTCAGCAATAAAAAATTCCTTGGGCAGGCCGCAGTCAATATGCTCCCAGGGCAGAACTTCGTCCTCAGCACGCTGACGCAGATACCACTCCGGTTCCAGCTTGCAGGCAGCAAAGGCCTGCTGCCAGCGGCCAAATTCAAAATGTTCACGCCAACCGTCAAAACGGCAGCCCAGATCCGTCGCGGCCTCAATCACCCGACCCAAACGACGATCGCCACGGGCAAACACCCCCTCAAGAAAAGACAGCTCAGCTTCATGGTACTTCAGGCGCAGCTTTTTCTGCCGCAACCCGTCGCGCAGTAACCGTTGCCGACGACGAATTTCATCGATACCGATCTGTGCCTCCCACTGAAACGGCGTATGGGGTTTGGGAACAAAGGTCGACACCGCCACATTGACATCATTGCCGCCGGTACCCTTGCCGCTGCGTTTCACCGCCGCAGCCAATGCGATTATCGCTTCGAGATCCGCATCGGTTTCCGTCGGTAACCCCTGCATAAAATAAAGCTTGATCAGCCGCCAGCCGGCCTGATAGGCCTGGCCTGTCGCGGTGAGCAGGTCCTCTTCACGAATGCCCTTATTGATCAACCGGCGCAAACGTTCGCTGCCGGCTTCCGGTGCCAGGGTAAAGCCGGTTTTGCGTACCCTCTTGATCTCCTCCATCAGCTCCGGCGTCAGGGTGCCGACGCGCAAGCTGGGCAAGGATACCGCCACCTGGTCACCGGCATGTTCGCGCATCAAACCCTGCAGCAACGGCTCGATACAGCTGTAATCGCCGGTTGACAGCGACAGCAGGGAAATCTCCTCAAAACCGGAACGCTCCAGCGATTCATTAATCAGCCGGCGGATGGTTTCCGGCTCGCGTTCGCGCACCGGCCGGTAAATATAACCGGCCTGACAGAAACGACAACCACGGGTACAGCCACGGGCAATCTCGACCGCAACGCGGTTGTGCACGGTCTGCAAAAAGGGGACGATCGGATTGGTCGGGAACGGAGCACGGTCGAGGTCAGCCAGAAAACGCCGGCGCACTTGTGCCGGAAACTCATCTGTGACCGGAGATATTGTGGCGACCCGTCCATCGTCAAGATATTCAACCTGATAGAAGGCCGGCACATAAAAGCCCTCGTGGCGCGCCAATTCACTGAGCAGGCGTGTTTTCGTCCAGCCAAAGCGCCGGCGTTGACGCACCAGCTCCACCAGCTCCACCACTGCTTCCTCACCGTCACCAATCAGGGCCACATCAAAGAAATCAGCCAACGGTTCGGGATTAAACGCACAGGGGCCGCCAACCACTACCAGGGGAGCGTCCTCGCTACGCTGTTGCCGGCGCCGTGCCACGCCGGCGAGATCAAGCATGGTCAGCAGATTGGTATAGCTGAGCTCGTACTGCAGGGTAAAGCCGATGATGTCAAACTGCCCGAGAGGCCGTTGCGATTCCAATGAGCACAGGGGCTGCTTGTGTTCACGCAACCAGGCTTCCATATCCGTCCAGGGGGAAAACACCCGCTCGGCAGCGACCCCCTCAAGCTGATTGAGAATACTGTAGAGAATCGGAAACCCGATATGGCTCATGCCGACATCGTAGACATCGGGAAATGCCAACGCCATGCGCACATCGACCTGCTCGTCAGGCTTGCACAGACTCCCCAGCTCACCGCCGAGGTAGCGAGAGGGGCGACTGACCTCGGTTAACGCCGCTGTTTGATCACTCTTCACATCATCCACCTAAAGAAAAATTAACATCTGACAAAGCTGATTAAAATACCACACAACAGCTTCTTTACCACAGACTTTTTGCGCCCTGATGCTTATTTCCCGTGCCATAAATTTTCGCCGTAAAACTGTTCACGCAGCCGCTCTTCCGGATAACGGTCGTAAAACGCCTGACGCGAAAAATCGAACTGATACTGACCGATGTAGTCATTGAGAATCCCGTAGGCGGCGTTGATCCGCATGATCCGCTCAGGGTCTTCCCCCTGACCGCAGTCCGGATGATAGCGGCGCACCAGTTGACGATGACGCTCGCGAATCTGGCGCAGACTGGCGCGCTGCGGCAGATTGAATTCCTCCAGCGCCGCCAGCAGCTCAGCATAACTGATCCCTTTTTCCACCATCTCACCTCCCGGCCGAGGCACTATCCAACGCTCAAATAAAATCTGGTTATCTATTTGACTCCAGTACAGCAGAAAACAGGATATGGATTCTGCGACTTCGCTTCGCTACGCGCAGAATGACGCCCGGTTCTTTTCCATCAACGTACTTCTTTGTCATCCTGGGCGAAGTCGCAGGATCCAGATTATTAGCAGGTCGCATCGGTCTCGATCTTCTAACCGTGTAACTTCTGAGTAACTTCAAACTAACTACCTGAAATCAGGCGCTTACAAATTTTAAAGTTACTCTTCGACAAGACGCCGAAATGCGGCGTGCGTTGCTATTCAGCTCTATCCTTGCACCGGGCCTTCGGATTCTGTGGCAAGGGTGTCTGTCGCCATGGACGGCGACAGCAAGCGGTCATGGATGACGATAAGCGTCCCTTGCCATTGGATCCGAAGGCCCGGTGCTGAGCAAGATACACTTATCATTATAGGTTCACTCCTCCCAGTAAAGAAAGAGTCACACAAACAAACAGACGCCATTGACAGCGATCAATTGACACCTTCAGGCCATTAAGAATAGGATGGCGACTCACTCCAGCACAGGGAGCCACTGTGGCACGCGCGAAAACTGTTTACAGCTGTCAGCACTGCGGCTACCAGAGTCCTAAATGGCACGGACGCTGTCCCGACTGCCAACAATGGAACAGTCTGGTCGAAGAACAGCCGGTGGCGGTTGCCAACCATAGCCGCGCCCTCGCTGAACCAGGACGTCCGGTCAAGCTGACCACCGTCGATTGCCGGTCCGAAGATCGCCTGCGTACCGGCCTTGGCGAGCTCGACCGTACCTTAGGTGGCGGTGTGGTGCCCGGCTCCCTGATTCTTGTCGGTGGCGATCCCGGTATCGGCAAATCAACCCTGCTGTTGCAGGCGTTTGCCCATCTCGCCGCTAGCGGCATCGCCCTGTACGTTACCGCCGAAGAATCAGTGCGCCAGGTCAAAATGCGCGCTGATCGACTCGACATCGCCACCGACAACCTCTACCTGCTGGCTGAAACCTCCCTCGAACAAATCAAACAGCGCATTGTCGAACTCAAGCCGGCCTTTCTGGTTATCGACTCGATCCAGACCATCTTTACCAGCAACCTTGATTCCGCCCCCGGCAGCGTCAGCCAGGTGCGCGAATGCTCCGGCCAGTTGATGATTCAGGCCAAGAGCCTCGGCATCCCGACCTTTCTTGTTGGTCATGTCACCAAGGATGGCGCCATTGCCGGCCCTCGGGTGCTGGAACATATTGTCGATACCGTTCTCTATTTTGAAGGAGATCCCGGTTACCCCTACCGCATTCTGCGCACGGTGAAGAACCGTTTCGGTTCGACCAACGAAATCGGTGTCTTTGAGATGTGCGGCCAGGGATTGCGTGAGGTCAGTAATCCGTCGGAACTGTTCCTCGCCGAACGCCCCGACAAAAGTGCCGGCAGCGTCGTTGTGCCCGCCCTTGAAGGCAGCCGGCCGATTCTGGTCGAACTGCAGGCCCTGGTTTCTGCCAGTTCCTTCGGCACCCCCCAGCGTACCGCCATCGGCATCGACCACAAGCGCGTTGCCCTGCTGATCGCCATCCTTGAGAAGAAGGTCGAACTGTCCCTCGCCGGACAGGACATCTTTCTCAATGTCGCCGGTGGGGTGCGCCTCGACGAGCCGGCCATCGATCTTGCCGCTATTGCTGCGCTGGCCTCCAGCCACCTCAACCGCATCATCAACCCCAAGCTGGTGATCTTCGGCGAGGTCGGCCTGACCGGTGAGGTACGGGCTGTCACCCAGCCGGAATTACGCGTCAAGGAAGCAGCGCGCCTGGGTTTTTGCGAATGCGTCCTGCCGCGCAAAAGCATCAAGAATCTCGAGGTGCCTGAGGGTATCAGCCTGACCGGCATCGACCATGCCAGTGAGGCTCTTGACATTATTTTTATTTGAAGCTAAGGAACCCCGACCCTGTGCTCAACGAATACACATTGACGAGACGACAACATGAGTGATCAACTGACCCATTTTGATCATGACGGCAAAGCCATTATGGTCGACATTACTGCCAAGCCGGCCACCCACCGCCAGGCCATCGCCGGGGCAGAAGTTCGGATGAAACCCCAAACCCTGCAGCGGATTCTTGACCAATCGATTCAAAAAGGGGATGTCTTCGGCGTTGCCCGCCTCGCAGGTATCATGGCCGCCAAACAAACCGCCAACCTCATCCCCCTGTGCCACCCGTTGGCCCTGACCGCGGTGGAAATTGACTTTGACTCCGACCCCACAGCCGGTATCGTCTCGATCACAGCCAGCGCCGGCGTCACCGGCCAGACCGGAGTCGAGATGGAAGCCCTCACTGCGGCAGCGGTAGCGGGGCTGACGATCTACGATATGTGTAAAGCGATTGACAAGGAGATGGTAATCGGGCAGATTTGCTTGTTAAAAAAAACCGGCGGCAAAAGTGGCACCTTTGAGCGCACGACCGATTGATTCTGCCGGCAACAAGGGAACAGCTTATGAGTGGCACCACCTACAGAATCCGCAAGGGTTTTCTGATCCCCATGGCGATCACCGTTGTCCTCGGCGTGGTGTTACTGTTCATCGGCATCTGGATCCAGCTGCCTTCCGGCCGCCTCTACCTGCTCGCCGCCTTCATGGCTCCGGCACTGTTGATTTTTATTGAGAGCAGCCGCCGCCGGGTTCATATCCATAGCGATCACATTCTGATGGAACGAACCCTGGGAAAAAAACAGCTCGACTTCGGCGACTTGACCTCCGTCGATGCCGTCAGGGTCCGCAAACGCGTTTTTATCAGCCTGACGACTGAAAACAGCTTCATGATCATCTCCAACAGCTATGACCGTTTTGACGAACTGGTGCGCCGGCTGATTGATCTGGTACCACAAGCAACCCTGAGCGCTGAAGCCCGTCAGTTGGCGGCTGATCCACCACGTAAATGCAGCGACATTTTTTCTGCCTGGCTCGCCGTCGCCGTGCTGTTGCTGGTCATCGCGACGCAGTTGCGAAGCATTTTTTGACTATCGTTAACCACACCCTCTTGACGGCCGCAAAGCAGCCCTCAAGAGGAACACAAAGGGGAGATATATGGACAAACAAACATTGGGGGAATTCAGGGAACTGCTGAACCGTCAGCTCGAGGAACTGCTGCAGGAAGCCGGTAAAACCGTATCCGAAATGAATGAGGAAAATGTCAATTTTGCTGATCCGACGGACCGTGCCTCGTTGGAATCGGATCGCAATTTTGAACTACGCATTCGTGATCGTGAGCGCAAGTTGATCAGCAAGATCCGCCAGGCACTAGAGCGCATCGATGACGGCACCTACGGACACTGCGAAAGCTGCGACGTGCTTATCAGCCCGGAACGCCTGCGTGCCCGCCCGGTAACTACCCTGTGTATCGAATGTAAAACCGAGCAGGAACGCCTCGAACGGATCGGCTAACGTCTTCAAAGCCAAGGCGGACTTGCGATCAACTGTCGGAGTCCGCCACTTTTGTTGGCCACGGCGCACGCCGATCCTGTCCGCGAAAATTCTCACAGCTGCGGTAGTCGCGCAAGCGCGCATGATCGCGAACAATATCGACCCAGCCATCACCACGACAAAACTTCAGTATCTTCCCGGTAGCAATCAGCACATCAAGGACATCGTTACTGACCTGCCCAAGCGTTCCGTCCGGGTAAATCACTTCAATCAGTTGTCGCCTGACCATATCCACTCCCATCAAGATTCCCGATAAACACACCTTGACAAAATACCTCAAGCTGTCAGCAGCCGCAAAAGAAATCTGTTCCCTGTCGCCAGGGTGATTGTTTTTTTTCGGCAGCCAGTGTATCTTCAGCGCTCTGAATCAATAAACGACCGCACTGTAAGCAAAAAACAATATAGAATTTAGAATTCAGAATAAAGCTTATTAATTCTAAAGGTTTTCTCCTGAATTCTATATTCTGTCTTCTATCTTCTCTCTCAGATTTTTTATCCAAGGAGAAATACCATGTTCGGACTGGGAACACAGGAACTGCTCATCATCCTGGTACTGGTAATGATCATTTTTGGAGCCGGCAAACTACCACAAGTCGGCAGCGCGCTGGGCAAAGGGCTGCGCAATTTCAAAAAAGGGATCAACGACAGCGAAGAGAACATCGAAGAAGGGGAAATCGAAGAAACCACCGAACAGAAAAAGAAAGAGATCAAGGAAGAGAAAGAATCACAGGATCAACAATCCTGACGACACAGGTAGTTACACCCACTACCCACTACCCACTACCTACTACCCACTACCTACTACCCACTACCCATCATCAACAAACCCTGTGCAGGATCGGCGGGGTTTTTCGTTTGCCGGACAGGAGATGAGAAACATGACCAAAGCACTGGGCCTTATGTCAGGCGGCCTCGACAGCACCCTCGCCTCCATGACCCTCATGCGTCAGGGGATCGAGGTCACCGGCATTTCTTTTGTCACCCCTTTTTTTGGTGCCGACAAAGCCCGCAAAGCAGCGCAAGCTCTCGGTCATCCGCTGATCATCGTCGACATCGGTGCCATTCATCTGGAGATGGTCAAAGATCCCAAATACGGCTACGGACGCCATATGAACCCGTGCATCGACTGCCACGCCATGATGTTTCGCCTGGCCGGTGAAAAAATGCAGGAAAGCGGCTTTGATTTCCTCTTTTCCGGAGAAGTACTGGGGCAGCGCCCCATGAGCCAGAACCCCACCGCTCTTAAAGCCGTCGCCAAACACTCCGGTTTTCCTGAGCGGATTTTGCGCCCCTTGAGTGCGCGCCTGTTGCCGCCAACAGCAATGGAAGGGCAGGGGCTGGTTGATCGCGCCCAACTGCTCGACATCCACGGGCGTTCACGCAAGCGCCAGCAAGCCCTGGCCAAAGAATGGGGTTTAAAAGAATTACCGGCCAGCGGCGGGGGCTGCCTGCTGACGGAAAGGGGCTTTTCCAATCAACTGCGCGATCTGCTCAGCCATGATGCCACTGCCGACGTCAGCGCTGTCGAACTGCTCAAGGTCGGCCGCCAGTTCCGCCTTAACCCCACCGTCAAACTGGTGGTTGGCAGAAACCAGGAAGACAATCAGGCCCTGGAAGGCTTTTTGACAGGGTCCAGACGACTACTGCGCTGCCGCGATTTCAGCGGCCCTATGGGTGCACTCTGTGGTGACGCTGATCAAGAGACGTTGCAACAGGCCGCAGCCATTGTCGCCTCCTACGGCAAGGGTAAGGATCAAGCCGAGCTTGCGGTGCTGTGCATTAGCAGTGATAGTGAAACCAGCCTGACCGTCACACCAATGGCGCGGGAAGAATCGCTCAAGATGCTGCTACGCTAAACAATCCAAAGCAGTCTCACACGAAGCCACCAAGACACCAAGGTCTCCAAGAAAAACCAAACAAACCAGCTTATTGATTCATCTGGTTAGCTATTTGACTCCAGTAAATCAGAAAACAGGATATGGATTCTGCGACTACGCCTCGCTTCGCGCAGAATGACACCCGTTTTTTTTCCATCAACGTCCTTCTGTGTCATCCTGCGCGAAGTCGCAGGATCCAGATTATTAGCAAGTCGCATCAGTCGCGATCTTCTAACTGTTATAGCTGGAGCAAAGTGGATAACCAAATTGATTTAACCAAAAACCAGCTTTTGCTTCTCTTGGTGTCCTTGGAGCCTTGGTGGCTAAAGGTTTTAGATTATCAATGACAACACCAAAGCCCCCGCCAAGAGCTAACTCTCGACGGGGGCTTCATTGTTACAGATTAAACTTGAACTACAGCTGCGGGGCTGGGCTTACATCATGCCGCCCATACCACCCATTCCGCCCATGCCGCCAGGCATTGCCGGCATCGCATCTTTACTATCCGGCTTGTCGGCGATCATCGCTTCGGTGGTCAGCATCAATCCGGCAACCGAACCGGCATTTTGCAGGGCACTGCGGGTCACCTTGGTCGGATCGATGATACCGGCCTCGATCATGTCGCAGTATTCATCCGTAGCAGCGTTGAAGCCAAAAGCACCTTTACCGTTAAGCACCTTGTCGGCAACAATGGCACCCTCAACACCAGCGTTGATGGCAATCTGACGCAGGGGTGCTTCGAGGGCACGGATGACCAGGTCAACGCCGAACTTCTGCTCGCCATCAACCTTGAGCTTTTTCAGGACCGGCAGACAACGAACCAGGGCAACCCCGCCACCGGGGACGATACCCTCTTCAACCGCTGCGCGGGTCGCATGCAGGGCATCTTCGACGCGGGCTTTCTTCTCTTTCATTTCGGTTTCCGTTGCAGCACCGACCTTGACGACGGCAACGCCACCGACCAGTTTGGCCAGACGTTCCTGAAGTTTTTCACGATCGTAATCGCTGCTGGTCTCTTCAATCTGACCACGAATAACCTTGACGCGACCCTGAATGGATACTTCGTCACCGGCACCATCGATGATGGTGGTGTTGTCCTTGTCGACCACCACGCGCTTGGCGTTACCCAGCATGTCGATGGTTGCATTCTCCAGTTTGAAGCCGACTTCTTCGGAAATCACCTGACCACCGGTCAGCACGGCGATATCTTCGAGCATCGCTTTGCGACGATCACCAAAGCCGGGAGCCTTGACGGCACAGACGTTGATGGTGCCGCGCAGCTTATTGACCACCAGGGTGGCCAGCGCTTCGCCATCGACATCTTCCGAAATGATCAACAGCGGACGGCCTTGCTTGGCGACCGGCTCGAGGACCGGCAGTAGATCCTTCATGTTGCTGATTTTCTTGTCGTGGATCAGAATCAACGGATCATCAAGGGCAGCTTCCATGCGCTCGGCATCGGAGACAAAGTAAGGAGAAAGATAGCCACGGTCGAACTGCATCCCTTCAACGGTCTCCAGCGAGGTTTCCATCGACTTGGCTTCTTCAACGGTGATAACGCCTTCTTTGCCGACTTTTTCCATGGCTTCGGCAATGATGTTGCCGATGGTTTCGTCGCTGTTGGCGGAGATGGTACCAACCTGGGCAATCTCCTTGTGATCTTTGACCGGCTTGGAGATCTTTGTCAGTTCCTCAACCGCAGTAGCAACCGCCTTGTCGATGCCGCGCTTGAGCTCCATCGGGTTATGACCGGCGGTCACCAGCTTGACGCCTTCCTGATAGATCGCCTGGGCCAGCACGGTTGCAGTGGTGGTTCCGTCACCGGCGATGTCAGAGGTCTTGGAAGCAACTTCCTTGACCAGCTGGGCGCCCATATTTTCAAACTTGTCTTCGAGTTCGATCTCCTTGGCCACGGTTACACCGTCCTTGGTGATCAAGGGAGCACCGTAGGACTTGTCGATAACGACGTTACGCCCCTTGGGACCGAGGGTTACCTTAACCGCGTCAGCCAGAATGGCAACACCGTCAAGAATCTTGGCACGAGCTTCCTGTGAAAAAATAAGTTGTTTAGCCATAATAAATTATATCCTCCGTTTACAAATAGTAATGATTGACAGATCGTACGTCATCGCTGCGGGGGAAACCCCTGCTAGGCAAGAACGCCGAGGATATCGTCCTCGCGCATGATCAGGTATTCCTTGCCATCGACCTTGATCTCGCTGCCGGCATACTTGCCGAACAACACCCGGTCACCAACTTTAACATCAAGGGGAAGCACCTTGCCTTCGGGGGTCACTTTGCCCTTACCGGCGGCAACGACTTTTCCTTCCTGGGGTTTTTCCTTGGAAACCGTGTCGGGAATGATGATGCCCCCTGCTGTTTTGGTTTCTTCTTCAATACGCTCGACGATGATACGATCCTGCATGGGTCTGATGTTCATGTTCTGTATTCTCCTTTCAAGCTTCAATCCGCGGAAAAGTTCCGCAACAGTTGTCAACGAATCCGGAATCAGGCATGATGATGAGCCTGCCTCCTTCCTTCTGCCTGTTAGCACTCAACCCAATCGAGTGCTAACAACGGGTAATAATAATCTGCCTTCCGCGATTGTCAAGCAAAAAAACAACAACCCTCGGAGAAATCCCCCGGGGCGAGAACCCCTTTAAGCCAGAGTGAAATCAAACCCGGCCCCCAACCCGCACCGCAAGTTGCCATAAACAGTCGCAAACCGCCAAAATGTGGTGACAAACCGACAAATTTCCAGCATCATAAGAGGGTTTTTTCTCCAGCGAGTTTTACTGTGAGTAAAGTTATTCAGGTTGACATTTTTGACCATGTTCGCTATACGAAACGGGAGCAAAACAGCTTTATATTGCCTCAACAGTAAGGACCCACATGGACTTTAACATCGGCCAGAAAATCAAAACCCTGCGCAAACAGCGCAAGTTGACCCTGCAGGATGTCGCCAACGAAACCGGGTTCTCGCCGGCGCTGATTTCGCAGATCGAGAACAACAACGTCTCCCCCCCCATCGCCACCCTATCGAAGATCGCGCGCTTTTTCGATATCAAGATGAGCCATTTCTTTGAGGAGGGGGAAGAGACCAACCGCTACGAGATCGTCCGCCGCAGTGATCGCCGCATCGTCAGTCGCGTCATTTCCAAGGACGGCACCAGCCACGGCTACACCTACGAGACCCTCTCGTACCGCAAACGCAACAAAAAGATGGAGCCATTTGTCCTCACCGTCACCGAACGGGCCCAGGAGGAGACCCTCTATAATCACGAGGGAGAAGAGTTTTTGCTGATCTTGAAGGGCAGTGCTGAAATTATTCTCAACGACGAACGCTTTTCCCTCGAAGAAGGGGATGCCGTTTATTTCGATTCCACCGTCAAACACCGACTGCTGGCCAAGGATGGCGAAACGGTACAGGTTCTCGCCGTTGTAACCCGTTAAGCAAATAGCCACCAAGACACCAAGGTCACCAAGAAGAGCAAAAAATTAGGGTTTGTAATCAAAAGCTTTATCTTGTTTCTCTTGGTGTTCTTGGAGCCTTGGTGGCTAAAAAAAGATTGTGACCAGAAAATAGCCACCAAGACACCAAGGTCACCAAGAAGAGCAAAAAATTAGGGTTTGTAATCAAAAGCTTTATCTTGTTTCTCTTGGTGTTCTTGGAGCCTTGGTGGCTAAAAAAAGATTGTGACCAGAAA
>JAHYIY010000047.1 GCA_019429255.1 Desulfuromonadales bacterium
AATGAGGCGTACTTACGTACGTCGAAGCAGCGAAATAAACGCAGCAACGCGGCAGTTGGTGAGTTTTTGCGACGCCATCAATGTTTGGTTGAGTTAACTGTTGTCATTCAGAGGAAACTCATCGATCAGCCGGGCAAAGATATCCCGCTCAAGCTGCTCCATTTCTTGCGCCTGTGCAGCGCTGCCACGTTCATGATCGTAACCTAACAGATGCAGAATGCCATGCACCAGCAGAAACCACAGCTCATGTTCAAAAGGGATCTGCGCTAGTGCGGCGTCACTGGCGGCACGCTCGGCAGATATCACAACATCGCCGAGCAACTGCGGTTGCACGCCTGCCCCTAACCCTTCCTGCATGGCAAAAGAAATGACGTTGGTTGGGCGATCACGCTGCAGGTAATCACGATTGATCTGCTGAATCCCGTCGTTGTCGAGAATCAGGATAGAGAGCTCAGCTTCAGGTTGCGCGAGGAGATTCAAGACCCGCTGAGCCACCTTACGTAGCGGACGCTTCAAAATCCTATGCCGGCGCTGACAATTTTCGATCTGTATTCGCACTATTGACCTTATTGACCTTGTCACGGCCGGCAGCGCTGTCATTGCCATCCGTTTTAGCTTTGACAATGTGAACCGGCTCCGGATAATCAACCCGGTGATGGAAGGAACTCGACAGAACCCGGGTAAAACTCTTGGCTATTTCGTTAAGATCGCGCAGGGTCAGATCGCATTCATTGAGCTGGCCATCGATAAAGATGTTATTGATCAACTTTTTTACCATGCCTTGAATCCGTGCCGGAGTAGGATCGGCGAGGGTACGGCTGGCGGCCTCCACCGCATCGGCGAGCATAATCAATGCCGCTTCACGGGTCTGGGGCTTGGGTCCATGATAGCGGTAATCGCGCTCATCGACTTGCTGGACCCCGGGATCGGCAAGGGATTTAGCACGGTCGTAGAAAAACTTGATCAGCGCCGTGCCATGATGCTGCTGAATAATATCGATCAGCTCGGAGCCGAGCTTGTTGTCCCGCGCCAGATCGACGCCGTCTTTGACGTGGGAGGTCAGAATCAGGGCGCTCATCGAGGGCGCCAGCTTGTCGTGTTTGTTGCGCTGCCCGCCGGTATTTTCAATAAAATAGAGGGGTTTACGGATTTTGCCAATGTCGTGATAGTAGGCTGCTACCCGCGCCAGCAATGGATTAGCGCGAATTGACTCAGCAGCTGATTCAGCAAGGTTGCCGACCAGAATCGAGTGATGGTAGGTGCCCGGAGCCTGAATCATCAATTGGCGCAGCACCGGCGCATTCATGTTCGCCAGCTCCAGTAATTTGATATCCGTTGTATATTTAAACAGCAATTCCACCAACGGAATCGTCCCGTTAACCATAACGGCACTGATGATCCCGCCGGCGAAACCAAAACCCAAGCGGTACAGCAACTGCATATCGGCAGCACGGCCAGTGAGTAGATGCAGACCAATCAACATCGCCACATTGGTCAGCCCGATCCACAGACCGGCGCGATAAAGAGTGGTTCGTTGCTGGCAATGGCGCACACCGTGGGCACCAACAATGCTGCCGACGAGGGCGTAAAAAGCCACCAGCATACTATTGCCGAATAACACCCCGGCGAGCACAGCAGCACAAATGGCTACAATAAAAGCGGTTTCCGAATTCAGTACAATGCGCACCAGCATGGCTGCCAGGGCAAAGGGGATAGCATAATAGTAGCTAATCGCATCAATCGATGCCAGTACCGTCCCCATGCCGGCTGAAACAAATATTGACACCTTGATAAGAATAAAATGAGTAACCACTACGGCCCCCAGAAACAGCAGGTCACGGCGATCGGGGTTAAATTTGCTGATATTGCCTTGCGCAAAAACAAAACCGACAAAAAGCAGCAACATGATACAGATCATCAAACCGGCTGCGCTCTGCAGGGTATGAGTGCTGCGCCCCGAATCACGCAACGCCAGCAACTTGAGAATCTGGTCGGCATTGATCCGCTCCCCTTCGCGCACCACCATTTCGCCTTTTTTAATCTGGAAGAGAACCGGCGTCACCTGACTCGCCGCCAGTAAGCGACGTTGTTCCGTTTCCTGCCGATCCACCACCAGATTGGGGCGCAATTGCTGTTGCACCAGCCTGAGCAGAACCTGCTGCTGGGCAGCAGTTAACATGTCAAGGTTGGCAAGATGCCCCTCGGCGTCGTGGAGAGCATCATTAAGGCCGATAACCCGCTCCTGCCATTGGAGTGAGGGTACGCGCTCCTGATCACGTTCAAGCACGACCATTGCTGACTGTCTGTCTTCCTGGAAGCCTTGCAAATTCGCGACAACCGGCCGCTCAAACAAAGGCTTGAGCAGGGTGTTGATCTGACCCACCAATGCGATATCGACGGGGAGGTTGAGCAGCGGTCCGTAATCGTCATTGGTAAGAGGAACGCCTAAATCAGCTTCAAGGCGCGTCAGGGGGTCGTCAAGCACATAGAAATCGGCATCTTCCCGGCGTTGGGACAGAAACACCAGACCGCGCTGCAACCGCTCCAGTGCCAGCACACCGGCATCCGAATCAAAACGATAGACCAGGGGTACAGCACGGGCAGCGGCATCACGCTTGGCACGCGTCAAATCAACATCTTCAACCAGCATGTCACGGGGCGACTTGATGTCCCGCGGAGCGATATCGCCGGGAGCAAAAACTGCGGGAATCAAGCCTCCTTTGGGAACAATGATCAGGGCCAACAACAGAGCAACGCCGACCAACACCCACTTGCGCAGCTGGACCGGGCTGCCCCAGAAGCGCCAATCCTGCCAGGAACGGGAACGACTACGCCCCACAGATTTCAGTTTTTTATCTTTGGTCATGAATCCCCTGATCAGTCAGGCGTGTTGATTCCGGCAGGACGAGGTGACAAATCCTCGATTTTTGCAGAGGGCTTTTGCTCGGCGCGTTGGTAAGCCTGAACGATCGCCTGAACAATGGGATGACGGACCACATCAAGATCACTGAAGTAAGTAAAAGCAATATCGGGAACGTCATGCAAGACCGCGGTGGCATGCAGCAGCCCGGAACCGGTTCCCCGCGGCAGATCGATCTGGGTCACATCGCCGGTAATGACCGCGCGGCTGCCGAAACCTATACGCGTTAAAAACATTTTCATCTGTTCAGCGGTGGTATTCTGAGCCTCGTCAAGAATAACAAAAGCGTCATTAAGAGTGCGTCCCCGCATAAATGCCAATGGCGCCACCTCGACCACACCGGTATCAACCAGCCCACGGGCCTTATCCAGTTCGAGCATATCGTACAGGGCATCGTATAGCGGGCGCAGGTAAGGGTTTACCTTCTCAGCAAGATCCCCGGGCAGAAAACCCAGTTTTTCCCCCGCCTCTACTGCCGGTCGTACCAGCATGATGCGGCTCACCTCTTTACGTACCAGCGCTGCCACCCCCATGGCCATGGCCAGGTAAGTTTTGCCGGTACCCGCCGGACCGATGCCAAACACGACGGTCTTACTGCGAATCTGGTCAATATAGCTTTTTTGCGCAAGACTTTTTGGAGTAATCAGCTTGTTGCGGGCTGAAACAAAAACCGTATCGAAAAAAATATCACGCAGGTTGGTTGATGAATCAGTCGACAGAATACGGATGGCATAGTCGATGTCGGTGGGATACAAGGGCATGTCGTCGCGCAATAGCGCGCAGAGTTCTTCGAGCAGACGGTAGCCGACTTGTACCTGTTCCGCGTTGCCGGACAGTTGCAAGACCGTCCCCTGGCTGCCGAGGCGGATCCCAAGCTTCTTCTCTATCAGCTTGAGGTTCTGATTCTGCTGGCCAAACAGCTGGGCTGCGAGCGCAGCGTTGCCGACATCAAAGGATGTGCGAGGGGTCATATGTGGTATCTGGATGAATCAACATTTTGAGTAATCACGTCGAAAATCTAGCACCAAATGAAACCACAATGCAAGAGGCACGGCGTGAAGGTGCATTATTGCCTATGAACCAGTCTGATGATCAACGTTGATGGCGTCGCAAAAACTCACCAACTGCCGCGTTGCTGCGCAAGGGCATAGCTGAATAGTTACTATTTTTTAACTTGACAATTGCCATTAGCATTAACTTATAATAGTGGATGACTTGCGAGGAAAGAATGAATACACCTCATCAATCAAATAAAGCCAACGAACATCATCTGAAAAATTTCGTTCACGAATTGAACGTCTTTCGGCGGCAGATTGCCCTCTATCCGCAGACACACCCCAAGACCCTGGCAGGAGCCAACAAGATTCTGGCTGAACTGGCTAATCTCACGGAATTTGGTGACAAAATCAGCCTTGGTATCGCTCCTGACCATCTTGTTGTCAACGGCAGCCTGCTGGATCCGGACAACCCAAGCTGTCGCGATCTTGGCGGGTTTTTCTCAAAACTGGATATTGCCGTTGTCAGTTTTCATCAAGGCCTAAGCACCGTTGAATTGATTGGTTTTTTACAGCTGCTCTCGGCCAGAACCTACGGCCATCACTCAACCCCACTGAACAATGTTCTTAAGAACCATCAGATATCCCATGTCAGCCTGACGCAGGTTGACTATGATTCCTTTACCAGCCTTGCCCCTGACAATTCCGCCCCAACAGCATCTGCAACAGCTATCTGGCATGACTTTATCGAGGACATGATGTCCGCCAACCAGGGCGCCGACCTCCCCCTCGACACTCCTGGCGCTGATCAGTTGGCGCAGCTACTCAATAGCAATTCCCTGCCTGAAAAAGATTGCACGGCCATGATCAGCAAGCTGGTTGACTGTCTGCTTGAGCAATGCCAGAGATCCGCGACAGAAATTACCGAGCGCCTCTGTGACTTCAGCAAAAAGCTTAACCCGAAGATACGTCAACAGCTCTATGAAGGCACTCTCCGCGCCCTTGACCAGCAACCGCAGGCAGCCCAAAAGATCATCCCCAATCTAAGCGCAGAGTTCATCAACGATGCCCTTTTTTCCCACAGCAGCAAAAACCACAAGCTGTCACAGCGACTGACCGATCTCCTTGGTGCCTTTGCCCTGAACAAAACAGAATCAGTCAGTGGCAGAGTCGTACAGTCTAATAGCAGCACCCCTCCCGAACCGTTGCAAGCGAACATTGAATTGCTGTTTCTGGAGGATCAGCACGATGAATATCTCCCCGCGAGTTATCAACTCGCTTTGCAGAAAATCCTTGCCGGAGAGGTTCAAGGGAGTCTGGCAGAAGATCTCGCAGAAGAGTATCGCAACAGCCTTGCCGAGCAGAGAATTGAACATCAATGCTGCGAAATCATCTTCGATCTGCTGGCTAAGGACATCGATACCGGCACAGAAGAAATCATGCAGTACAATCTTGTCGATCTGTCACAATTTTTTCTCGATACCGGAGATTTTCAGGCCCTGCGCAAGACCTTGTCCCGCTGGATGTCTTATGTAAACAGCAGCCGGTCACAGACGAATCTGCTCACAGAAAAAATGTACGGCGCCCAGCTCAAACGTTCTTTTCTGGAGGAGGTGCTGAATTCCGTGCCGATATGGTGTGCTGAAAAATTTACCGATATTTGTGAGTATCTGTCGGAAGTTGGCGAGCACTATGCACCATTACTGATCGAACGCCTCGGCAATGAGACCGACACAGAACTGCGCAAAATCTGGATGCAGTTGCTTCTCGAGCTTGGAGCCCACGCCCGACCGGCCATGCTGGAAGCGCTGGATGATCACCGCTGGTTTCTGGTGCGCAATCTGCTGCTTGTGCTGGGGCAACAAAAGGGCGGCATCCCCCCCAAAACCGTCCTGAACCTATGCCGGCATCGCCATCCCAAGGTGCGGCGCGAAGCCCTGCGAATCCTGTTTCGTATCAACCCTTCTGCAGCCAACCGATTGCTGGAAAAAGAGTTGACAGACGCGGATCAAGAGACCATGAAAATCATGATCCCGCTGACAGAGATGAGTAATAACGACCACATATTTAACCAGCTAAACAGATTGCTTGAAGTAGAGCCGTTGACGGCGGACAACCTCGAAATTAAATTACATATTCTGACAAGCCTGTCGTCGACCCCCCAGCCTGCCTGCTTGATGACCCTGACGCGCCTGCTCATCAGAAAGGAGTTTTTCCTTAACAGTCTGCGTAAAACCCTGAAGACTGCGGCAGCAGAGACACTGAGGCGCTACCCGCACGGACAGTTGGCGGCCATAAAAGGAAAACTGGAAGGGAACCAAAGCGCAGTGATCAGCAACATTCTTTCCTCTACCCCTTCATCATTCTCGGGGCAATCGTTATGACACCAACGACAGAACATCTGGCTCAGCAATTTATCCGCAGTTTTACCACTGCCATAGCAACCATCCGTCTCTACGATATCACGCATCCGCAGGTAATGAATTTGTGCCGGCAAGCGATCGACCAACTGCGCCCTATATTCACTGAGACAAATGACGTTACGATAAAAATCATCAATGACAGATTAATTTTTCAAAACACCAGATTGGCAGAAAACTTATCGGTGAACCGTCTGATCAAAACGCTGCGCGACCATGATCTGAGCTTCATCAAGCTGGATAGCTCTATCCATTCGAATGAGCTATTACAAACAGCAGCCGGATTCAGCCGTCCTTTTCAGTCAGGAACGGTCTCCACAGCAACGGACAAAGTGGCTTATGGCAAGGTTGCTGTTCGTTCTTCTGTCCAACAGCCGTCAACCGCAGGGACCAACTTCCAGGAAATTATCGATGAGAACTTCGATAAATTCATGGATATTTTCCAGAACATCGGCCACGGTAAAAAAAACCACGTGGCAGGGCTTGGTGAAATTGTTGAACAATTCATCTCAGCCTTCTGCGACCAGGGTAATGTCATGTTCGCCCTGGCACCAATTCGTTCAATGGATGAATATCTTTATATCCATTCCACCAATATCTGCCTGCTGAATCTGGCCCAGGCCAGACTCCTCGGCATCACCGGCCCCTTGCTTAACGACATCGGCATTGCCGCCATGCTGCACGATGCCGGCAAGATGTTTATCCCTTCTGAGGTGCTAAACAAACCGGGGAAACTGGATGACAGGGAATGGGAACTGATGCGCGACCATCCGCGTCTCGGTGCACAATACCTGCTGAATTGTCCCGGCATTCCGCGACTGGCAGTGGTTACTGCATACGAGCACCACATTGGTTATGATGGAACCGGCTACCCTGTGAGTTTTCGCAAACTGAATCCGTGCAGTTACATGACATCTATTTCCGACATTTATGATGCCTTGCGAACCCGACGAGCCTACAAAGAACCTTTGAGCTTTGACCAGATAAATTCCATCATGAGCGGGAGTGCCGGCAAATCACTGCATCCCCACCTGACCCACTCATTTCTAACCGCCCTATCCCAACTCGAACAGCAATAGCCCCGTGCTGAACTATAGACAATTTGTCTAACGGAATTCGTCCTGATCCGCTTGCGAGCTGCAGGCCTCGGGTGTTATACATTTCATCCTCCCCGACACCTGATTCGCGTCCGGGGTCAATCAATTTTCAGCATTATAAAAAGATCAAAAGGAACAGGTCATGAGTGAAGACACAAAAAAAATCATCTATTCGATGATGCGCGTCAGTAAAAACTACAACAAGCAACCGATCATCAAGGACATTTCGCTCTCCTACTACTACGGTGCCAAAATTGGGGTGCTCGGCCTGAACGGTTCGGGTAAATCGACCCTGTTACGGATCATGGCCGGGGTCGACACGGAATTTAACGGTGAGGTTGCCCTGTCTGCCGGCTATACGGTCGGCTATCTGGAACAAGAGCCACAGCTCGATGAGAGCAAGACCGTGCGTGAAATTGTCCAGGAAGGGGTGCAGGAAGTCGTTGATCTGCTGGCGGAATTTGAGGCCATCAACAACGCTTTTGCTGATCCTGACTGCGACATGGACAAACTGCTGGAACGCCAGGCCAAGGTGCAGGATCAACTTGATGCCGCCGATGCCTGGGAGCTCGACTCGCGCCTGGAACTGGCGGAGGAAGCCCTGCGTTGCCCGCCCCCGGAGACCTCGATCAAGCTCCTCTCCGGCGGTGAGAAACGCCGCGTCGCCTTATGCCGTCTGCTGTTACAAAAACCTGATATTCTGCTGCTGGACGAACCGACCAACCACCTTGATGCGGAAACCGTCAACTGGCTCGAGCAGCACCTGCAGCGCTACCAGGGCACGGTAATCGCTGTCACTCACGACCGCTATTTTCTTGACAATGTCGCCGGCTGGATCCTCGAGCTCGACCGCGGCCACGGCATTCCGTGGAAAGGCAACTACTCGAGCTGGCTGGAGCAGAAGCAGGAACGCCTGCGGCGCGAGGAAAAATCTGAGAGCAAGCGTCAGCAGACCCTGCAACGCGAGCTTGAGTGGATCCGCATGTCGCCCAAAGGGCGTCAGGCTAAAGCCAAGGCGCGCATCACCTCCTATGAAAAACTCCTCGGCAATGCTGCCATGGAGAAGGAAAAACAACTGGAACTGTATATTCCGCCGGGCCCGCGCCTGGGTGATGTGGTGGTTGAAGCACAGCAGATCAGTAAAGGCTTCGGCGAGCGCCTGCTCATCGACAATTTGAGCCTCCGTCTGCCGCCCGGCGGCATTGTCGGCGTCATCGGCCCCAACGGCGCCGGCAAATCAACCCTGTTCAAGATGATTATCGGCGAAGAACAGCCCGACAGCGGCAGCTTCAAGGTCGGCGAATCAGTACGTCTGGGCTATGTCGACCAGAGCCGGAAACTCAACCCTGACAAAACCATCTGGGAAGAGGTCTGCGATGGTCAGGATATTATCCAGATGGGTGGCGTTTCGGTCAATTCCCGCGCTTATGTCGCCCGCTTTAACTTCTCCGGCTCGGATCAGCAGAAAAAGGTCGGCGTACTCTCCGGCGGCGAACGTAACCGTGTTCATCTGGCCAAGATGCTGCGCGAAGAGGCCAACGTTCTGTTGCTGGACGAACCAACCAACGATCTCGATGTCAACACCCTGCGGGCATTGGAAGAAGGACTGGAGAACTTTGCCGGTTGTGCGGTCATCATCAGCCACGATCGCTGGTTTTTAGACCGCATCGCCACCCATATTCTCGCATTTGAAGGGGATTCACAGGTGGTGTGGTTTGAGGGGAACTATTCCGATTACGAAGCCGACCGCAAACGTCGCCTCGGCAAGGAAGCCGATCAGCCACACCGGATCAGGTATCGTAGTTTGACCCGGCAATAACAAATTCAGCCAACAAAAGCGGTTGTCCACGGAAAAGCCGACTTTATTTCTTCAACCTGCTCCGGCAAGTAACTGATGGTTGCGCCATGCCCCCACACCGGTCCCGGCCAGGCCGGGTCATCTTTTCGTCGACCGACATGGTGCAGGTGTAACTGGCTGACCACATTACCCAATGCGCCGACATTCAGCTTATCAAACTGAAAGTGGTCCGCCATCCACACTGATACCTGATGACTCTCGCGCCATAACTGATCACGGTCGGCATGGTCTAGTTGATGAATTTCAGTGATACCCTCACGTCTGGGTACCAGGATTAACCAGGGGTAATGGGCGTTGTTCGACAGCAACAGCTCACACAAGGGCAGGCTTGCAACCGGAAAGGTATCGCGCTGCAAACGCTCATCGAGTTTGAACATGGAATGTCCTTTATGTTCCGGCAAATAAACAGCCTGTCCTCCCCGAGGACTGCTGTCGGAAGTGACCGGCTGTTACAGGTTGGAAACCCTGGATTCCGGCCTGCGCGGGATTGACGCCCTGTTGATTGATTAACCTCCGAAGCAATAAGTATTGTTCAGATTCGTTTAATCAACCAGCACTGGTGAATCCGTGGATTACGAGCGAAATCCGCAGGCAGGGTCGCAGCTGTGATGTTTTCCAGGGAAAGATCGTCAAAAGCCGCGCCCGCCATCTGGAAAGTGCGCAGGTTGGTAGAAAAAATCAGTTGTCCCCCATCAGCCAGCAACCTCAAGGTATGGCGCAGCAAGTCAACATGGTCACGCTGCACATCAAAGGTTGTCGCCATCGATTTTGAATTGGAGAAGGACGGCGGATCGAGAAAGATCAGATCAAAGGCTCCAGCGCACCGAGTCTGCGCCTGTTCCAGCCAGGCCAGGCAGTCGGCCTGAACAAACTCCTGCCGGTTGCCGGCAAAACCATTCAGTTCGACGTTCCTGCGCGCCCAGTCAAGATAGGTGCGCGACATATCGACCGTTGTCGTCGCCGAGGCACCTCCTTTAAGGGCGTGAACCGTCGCAGCGCCGGTATAACCAAAGAGGTTGAGAAAACGCTTGCCGGCCGCCATGGACTGTATTTTCCGGCGCGTCAGGCGGTGATCGAGAAACAGCCCGGTATCGAGATAATCGGTCAAATTCACCAGAAAACGGCAGTTGCCTTCGTGCACCTCTTTCAATATCCCGCGGCGGGCCTGCTTTTCGTACTGGTCGCTACCCTTTTGCTGCCGGCGGACTTTCAGATGAATCTGATCCGGGGTAATGTCCAGTACCCGCGGCAGGGCGACAAGAACATCGCGGATGCGCTCGGCGGCCTTGTCCGCGTCGATGCTGCTCGGCGCGCGATATTCCTGCAGATGCACCTCGTCACCATAAAGATCCACCGCTACCGCGTATTCCGGCAGATCGGCATCGTATAAGCGGTAGCAATCGATCCCTTCACGCTGGGCCCACTTGCCAAGTTTCTTCAGGTTTTTACGCAAGCGGTTGGCAAACATCTCGGCACCGGCAGACAGGGGCTTCTGTGCCACCCGTTGCGCCTTCTCGGTCAGGGATTGCCAGTGATTGTCTGCACTTAAAACAAACTGCAGGAGCTGACATTTCAACGCGCCGTTATAGAGCACATGAATCTTGTCGGCGCGCAGGCCGATGGCACGGCCCAATTCCTTCTCACTGGTAATCACCCCGCCGTGCCACCCCCGGCACTGCTGCGCCATGACCTGACCAAGCTGGTTGTACAGAGGCGTCAGCTCAGCGCTGTTGCCGAGACGCTCGCCGTAGGGGGGATTGGCAATCAACAGGCCGCTGCGAACGCCGGCCGGGGGAATAAATTCCTCCAGACGGCGACGCTCAAAATGAATCAGCTTGTCCATCCCCGCCTGGCGGGCATGATCCCAGGCCGCACGAATCGCCCGTGGATCGGCATCATAACCGACAATCGGCACCTTCAGCGTGCCGACGCCGACCAGATGTTTCTCATCGGCAGCCTGTCGCACCTCCTGCCAGACGCTGGCGTTGTGCTGTTTCCATCCCAAAAACCCGTAGTAGCTGCGCAACAGCCCCGGAGCCGTGTTGGTGGCCATCAGCGCCGCTTCCAACGGCAGCGTACCGGAACCGCAGAGGGGATCCACCAGACCACCGCCGGCTGCGCAAATCTGCGGCCAACCGCAACGCAGCAGCATCCCGGCAGCGAGGTTTTCCTTCAGCGGAGCATGGACGCCGTCTATGCGGTAGCCTCGACGGTGCAAACTTTCACCAGACAGATCAAGGCTCAAACTTGCCTGATCCTGATAGAGATAGAGATTCAGGCGAACGTCAGGGCGCTCGAGGCTCACAGATGGACGTGCCCCGGTGCGGACCCGGAATTGATCGACGATAGCGTCCTTGGTTTTCTGTTCGGCATAGCGCGAGTGATTTATCTGCGATTTACTGGTGGCACAATCGATCGCCAGGGTCGAATCCGCATCCATATGCTCCGACCAGTCGACGCCCTGGACCCCGGCATACAGTTCATCGGGATCATTCGCAGCAAACTGCGCCAGCGGCAGCAAGACCCGACTGGCCAGGCGCGACCACATACAGATCCGATAGGCATCCGCCAGGCTCCCTTGACAACTGACCCCGGCCCGTTGCTGCTTGACCCCAATCAATCCAAGGCTGATCAACTCCTCAACCAGCAGTGGTTCAAGTCCGAGGGCGGCGGTAATAAATAAAGGGTGATTTTTATTGTTCATAATGTTCATATGCGGCGGATGTCCAGCCCCTTGTCCCCTAAGTTTTCATTCGCCCGCTTCAGTGCCGACTCACCCGCCAATACCGCCACGGCGCTCTCGCCGTCTTGCAGGTAACGTTTGGCAACCTGGATCAGGGCAGAGGCATCAACCTTGAGCAGTTGCCGGCGGAAGCCGTTTCGCATGTCCAGCGTAATCCCCCGGCGTAAACAGGCAAATTCGTTGGCGGCCAGACCAGCCGGCGACAGAGGTTTATCGAGATCACTGAACACCGCCAGAATCGCCTCTTCGACGGAAACAGGATCGAATTGACCACGGATGACCCAGTCAATGGCATCATCAAACACCTGCAGGGTACGCTCCAGGTGCGGATCACGATAGGACATGAGGCTGAACAAGCCGGCGCCACTGTTGTGGCCGGCCATACCACCATAAGCCCCCCCCTTCTCACGGATTTCCCGATGAAGAAACTCCGCTCGCAGCAGACGCGCCAGCACCGTCAATGGTGCGCTGTCAGGATCACTGTAGGGGACGGTTTTAAACACGCGGGCGACATACTGTACCGGCAGGGACCAGACCAGACCGTGGCGCCCCGGTTGCCGATTAAAAGGTTGACGTGCCGCAGGGGCTACCTGCGCGGAGCAACTCAAGCCCTCCAACAGTGTCGCCAGAGCACCTTCGAAACAGGAAAAATGCTGTTCTTCGACGGCGACGGCCACCTGCAGCCGCGCCGGGCTAAACAGGGATTGGGCAATCGACGTCAGCATCGCCGCCAACTCGCCCAGGTCATCAATTGATTTAGCGGCCAACTCACGCACCAGCGCAATCTGCGACAATCCCGACCATTGTTCGCGCCGTTTCGCGGCGGAAGAAAGCCCGGCGGCGGCCATGCGAGCGGCATAGGTATGCCCGGATTGCGGCACCGAGTTTTCCATCGAGACCTGCATCTGACCAAGAACCTTATGCAAATGATTCAAGTCAGAAAAGTCAGGCGTCAGCACAAAGTCCTGCAACAGCCCAAACAGCGGTACAGCATTGCGGATCAGGGCTTTGCCTTTAAGTTCAAAACCGACGTCAAACTGATCAAGATCGGCAGGATCATCGAGCAGTGATGTCCGTGCGGAAATGCCGCCGGTAACCGCTTCCATCGCTTCAGCCATTTCCAGATAAGTGCGTCCGCCGGCACCAATCTGGGTGAGCAGGCTGCTGAACACCGGCAGATAGTTCAACTGTTCTGCGGTCAATCCGGCGATGGAAAAATTCAGGGTCACATAGCCGATGCCGTTGGTCGGCTGATCGAACCAGTAGGTAGCGACCTGACTGTGGTCAACTTTTCGGACGGTCACCGGCGTTTCCTGCGCCGGGATGTCAGCAAGGGTCAAGGTCGGCAGACAGGACAAATCCTCCGGTGCTTCCTGCGCATCTTTAAGCTGTTTAGCTTCTGCCACCAAACTCTGCCGATCTTCTTCGGTGAACTGCTGCTGCCTGGCATCAAGAGTGGCACGGATCGCCGCTTCCTGGCGCGCCCCCATGTTAACATCGGGCTGTAACACCAGGGTGATGCGGTGGGGGTTATCAAGTAGCCATTTACGCATCAGCCCCTCGAAAAAACCACCCTGTTCCACCTCCTTACGTAACCGCCCCAACTGCTCGGAAAAATTCAGCACATCCAGCGGATCGCCACCGTGCAGCCAGGGGCCGAACAAGCGCATCAGCAACAACAGGGAATACGGGTAAGAATCGCCGCTTACCTCGCGGGTTGAAAACTCAAGGCGATGGATAGCCGCCTCTATCCGCTCGGCAGCAAACCCTGTCCGTGCCACCTGCTCCAGGGTTTCAATAATCAGTTTTTCAATCGCCTGGCAATGCTGTGGCTCGGTGCCCTGCAACCCGACCGAAAAGAAGGTATTACGGTAATCATCGTGATAACCGGTGGCCGGGGTCAGATTGGCACCCAGACCCGAATCCAGCAACGCCTTGTACAAAGGAGCGGCCGGTGTTCCCAACAACAGTGCGGACAACAGATTCAACGACAAGCGCTCATAACTGTCATTGATATCGACCGTCAGCCACGCTAATTGTACCATTGTACGTTTTTCCAGGGGTTCGCCCGGATCAAGGGGATAAAACTCGCTCACCTTGACAGGCTCTGGCAGGTGCTGCTCCAGCGGCACTTCACTGTCGGGATCAATCCGCTCAAAACGCTGCAGCACCCGGTCTTCGATAATACCCAGCAGTTCAGCCAGATCAAGGTTGCCGTAACTGAAAAACCAGGCATTGCTCGGATGATAATAACGCGCATGGAAGTCGCGCAGCTGCTGCCAGGTCAGGGTCGGGATGTCTTCCGGCTCACCGCCGGAATTGTGACGATAGGTGGTGGTTGGGTAGAGATGACGGGTCAGGCGCCGTCCTAACAGGGACGAGGGGTCGGACATGGCCCCCTTCATTTCGTTGTAGACCACCCCCTTATATTCCAGCGCTGATGAGGGGTTATCCATTTCGGCGAATTCCAGACGATGCCCTTCCTGGCGGAAGTCCCGTTCGAGCAAACGCGGGAAAAAGGCCGCATCCAGATAAATATCCAGCAGGTTATGAAAATCCTTGCGGTTCATGCTGGAGAACGGGTAGAGGGTCCAGTCACTGGCGGTCATGGCGTTCATGAAACTGTTGAGGCTGCGTTTGAGCATGGAGAAAAACGGATCGCGCACCGGAAAACGCTCCGAACCGCACAGCACCGTGTGCTCCAGGATATGCGCCACGCCGGTCGAATCATCCGGCGGGGTACGAAAGCCGACGCCGAACAGCGTATTGTCGTCATCGCGCACCAGATGCATAAAACGCG
>JAHYIY010000048.1 GCA_019429255.1 Desulfuromonadales bacterium
GTCGACCATTGCACGGAACATCATCCTGAACAATCATCTTGTTGAGGATTTCAACTTCTAACAGCCCGGGTATTTTGCCTAGGTACTTTATTTGTCATTCCCGAAGCGATTCTGATCGGGAATCCAGGCTCTAAGCAATTGGAATGCTGGATCCCCGACAAATGCATTCGGGGATGACTGACTGTTTATCCACCGCTTAACAGCAGTATTTTCCTGAATATCGAAAACCCCATCAGCGGTGAACGGCGATGGGGTTTCATTGAGAGGTAATTATTCAGCTGCAGTCCTTCGCGCAGGGCCTTTGGATCCTGTGGCAAGGATTTTTGTCGCCATGGACGGCGACAACAAGCGGTCATGGATGACCCAACGGGAATCAATCACGTCCCTTGACAGAGGATTTCCGACCCGATGCTGAACAGATCCATTGAGAGAAACCTCACATACTGACCTGGTAACCGAAATCACCGCGATGAAACACGCCTTCCAGGTCAATTTTAAAGCCCTGCAGACCAGTGCTAAGATGGAAAAAACCACCCTTGATCTGATCGGTTGATCTGACAGGCCGTCAGCCCTTGAGGACCTGCTGAACCTTCAGCAGAAACTCCGCCACCGAGAAGGGCTTCTGGATAAAATAAACACCTTCGTTGAGCACGCCGTGGTGAGCTATGACGTTAGCGCTGTATCCTGACATAAACAGCACCTTCATCTGTGGCTGCAGGATCTTCAAGATGCCGGCCAGATCTCGACCATTCATCTCCGGCAGCACGACATCAGTCACCATCAGGTCGATGGAATCTTCCTTCTGTCGCGCCAGACGAATCGCTTCACTTGACGACGTCGTTGACAAAACCTGATAGCGGTAATTCTCGAGCATGGTTTTGGCCAATTCGAGAATCGCCTGATCATCCTCAACCAGCAGCACGGTTTCTCCGCGACCTGATGGAAGAGCAGAATGCTCGGAATCTGTCATTATTTCAACCTCACCACACTGCCGGGGTGCTTACCAATCCCCTCTGCCGCTGCCGTCTGTTCAACAAAAATCAGCTCGCTGACAGCAAAACCCTTCTCCTGCGCTGTCGCGATCAGCCGTTGTTTGATGTCATCCGTCAGTGTCGGTTGACGGGCAAGAATCCATAAATAGGAGGTGTTCGGACCACTGATCAGGGCGTAATTGTAATCTTCCTGATCCAACTCGAAAATGATATAGGAGCCATAGAATGGGCCAAAAAAAGAAACCTTGAGAAAACCACGCGTTGGCTCGCGGACAAAACGCGCCTTGCCTTCGGCTTCCTTCCAGCGCTTGTTGGCCTGGTCATAACCGCGATTGACCACCCGCACCATCCCGTCCTCACGCAAACTGTAATCGGCGGTAACGTCACTCAGGCCGCGCTCGAAGGAATGATCGAGGCGGGCAATTTCGTACCAGCGCCCGAGGTAGCGATCAAGGTCAAAGGGTTCAACCGGCGTGATACCGGCGGGGATATTGACACAGCCGGAAAGCAGCAGCGTCACAGCAGCAGTTATCCGTTTGAGCATCGGGTCACTCCTTCCTTCCCCCCCTGTTATGAAGAGATCTTTGCGTAATAAAGTGCCGTTCTCAGCACGGCTACTGCCTGAGGTGGTTGTACCTTTAGAGGTTGAGCCGTACAATGGACAAGATACCTTGAAACAAGGAAAAATAAACAGCCTTATCATTGGCAACCAAGTCAGGAGAAAAACATGAACAACACCAAAGCATACGCTGCCGTCAGTGCCACCGCCCCCCTTGCCGCCGCCACCATTGCGCGCCGTGAACCAACACCGCACGACGTACAGATCGAAATCCTCTTTTGTGGCGTCTGTCACTCCGACCTTCACACCGTACGCGACGAATGGAGCAGCGTCATGCCGACCGTCTACCCCTGTGTTCCCGGGCACGAGATTGTCGGGCGCGTCACCAGGGTGGGTTCGGCAGTCACCAGTCACAAACCGGGTGATATGGTCGGGGTCGGCTGCCTGGTCGATTCTGATCACATCTGTCCCAGCTGCCAGGCCCATGACGAGCAGTTTTGCCCTGAAGCAACCTTTGCCTACAATTCTCCCGACAAACATCAAACCGCAGCGGTAACCTACGGCGGCTATTCGGAAAGTATCGTTGTTGACGAACGCTTTGTTCTGCGCATACCAAAGAATCTTGATCCGGCCGGGGTGGCACCGCTCTTGTGTGCCGGCATCACGACTTATTCCCCGATTCGACGCTGGGGGGATATCAGCGGAAAAAAGGTCGGTGTGGTTGGCCTTGGGGGATTAGGCCACATGGGAGTAAAGTTTACCAAAGCCTTCGGCGCAAAGGTTGTCGTTTTCACCACCTCCCCCGGCAAGAAGGACGACGCCCTGCACCTGGGGGCCGATGAGGTGATTATCTCGACAGATGCCAGGCAGATGAAACAGCACGCCGGCACTTTCGATTATATTCTGAATACCGTATCTGCCGATCACGATATCAACGCCTATATCCAGATGCTCGGCCTCGACGGCAACATCACCCTGGTTGGTATTCCGGAAAAACCCTTGCCGGTTGCTGCTTTTGCCCTGTTGTTCGGACGTAGGAGCCTGTCAGGGTCGCTGATTGGCGGCATCAGGGAGACTCAGGAGATGCTCGATTTCTGCGGTGAGAAAAATATTACTGCTGATGTCGAAATCATTCCGATCCAGCAAGTCAACGAAGCCTATGAGCGGCTGTTAAAGTCAGACGTCAAATATCGCTTTTCCATCGATATGGCGTCATTAAAAAAATAATGGTAACTATTCACCACTATCCTTGTGCTGGGTCGGGGGGCCTGTGGCAGGGGTGTTTGTCGCCATGGATGGCGACAACAAGCGGTCATGGATGACCCAACGGGAAACAATCACGTCCCTTGACATAGGACCCCCGATCCGGTGCTGAACAGATACAAATAATGGTAACTATTCACCACTATCCTTGTGCAGGGTCGAGGGGCCTGTGACAAGGGTGTTTGTCGCCATGGATGGCGACAACAAGCGGTCATGGATGACGAAAAGCGTCCCTTGACATAGGACCCCCGATCCGGTGCTGAACAGAAACAAATAATGGTAACTATTCACCACTATCCTTGTGCAGGGTCGGGGGGCCTGTGGCAGGGGTGTTTGTCGCCATGGATGGCGACAACAAGCGGTCATGGATGACCCAACGGGAAACAATCGCGTCCCTTGACAGAGGGTCCGAAGATCCGGTGCCGAACAGATACCTTTCAGTCAAACAAGAGATTACCGATCGATAAATAACGTCCTTCGCCCAGTGCTCAAAATTTCAGCAAGGAGGACAAATCCTTGTCGCCTCAATCGCTTAACTGACACTATCAACAGCGACAGGCCGGCTTGTCAACAGAGGCTGTGAACAAATGATCTTAGCAAGCTGCCTGTGCCAGAAAAAACCGCATAACAGGCAAAAACACCGATAACTTCACAATTAGCGCTAAGGTCGATGCACCATCTTCATCACGAGCAACGACTGCTCAACCGCTTCCTGCTGCCTCTTTTCGGATAAGGGATCGGCCGCTTTTGTGTTCCTCAGATTTTATCCGCGAGCCAGTCGACTGCGACCCCGCGGATATGGTGTTGTTTGTGATGTTGCATGACCGACTCGTTAAACTACCTGCCACTGCAGGGTTTCACCGGCGTAAAACGGCACCATCGGCTGGCCGGCGACAGCGACCGTGGCCGGGACCTGCCATGGTTTGCGGACGAGGGTGACGCTGTCAGTGTTGCGCGGCAGACCGTAAAAGTCCGGTCCGTTGAAGCTGGCGAAGGCTTCGAGTTTGTCCAGAACACCCAAGGTGTCAAAGATCTCTGCATAGAGTTCCAGTGCCGCCGGCGCACTGTAACATCCGGCACAGCCGCAGGCGTTCTCTTTGGCGTGCTGCAGGTGGGGTGCTGAATCGGTGCCGAGAAAAAACTTCGGCGAACCGCCGGCGACGCCGGCTTGCAGCGCCTGTTGGTGGGTATTGCGTTTCAACACCGGCAGGCAGTAGTTGTGGGGCTTGATGCCGCCGACAAGGATGTGGTTACGGTTGTAGAGCAGATGCTGGGGGGTGATGGTGGCGGCAACATTCGGGCCGCTGGCGAGCACAAACTCTACGGCATCACTGGTGGTGATATGCTCGAAGACCACCTTGAGTTGCGGGTGCTTCGCGACGATCGGGACCAGTTGCTGATCGATAAAGGCTTTTTCGCGGTCGAATACGTCGATCTCGCTGGTGGTGACCTCGCCGTGGACCAGCAGCAACAGACCGGTGTCGGCCATGGCCGCAAAGGTGTCATCCAGAGCTGCCAGGCTGGTCACGCCCTGCGCCGAATTGGTGGTGGCGTTGGCCGGATAGAGCTTGCACGCCTTTACCAGTCCCTGCCCTGCCGCCTCGCGGATCATCGCCGGCGTGGTATGGTCGCTGAGATAGAGGGTCATCAGGGGCTCAAAGCTGCTGGTTGCCGGGATTACCGCCTTGATGCGCCGGCAATAATCATGGGCAGCGGCCAGGGTGATCACCGCTGGCTGCAGGTTGGGCATGACGATGGCGCGGCCAAAGACACGGGCGGTGACAGGCACCACGGCTGCCAGCATCGCGTTGTCACGTAAATGAATATGCCAGTCGTCAGGTCTGGTTATTGTCAATGTCTCTGTCACGCATTACTCCCTGATAGCCACATGATTCCCTCCGATACAAAAAGCTGCCTTCCCTTATGTCGGATTGCACTTGTCTTGTCAAAAAACCCGGCAATAATTATTCAGCCGGCCACTCTCACTTATATTCACTTTTTACTTGCCCTTCAAGCCAGAGTAGAGTAGTGTTCCGGACAAGGGGGCTTCATCGCTTCCGTAAACCCTTCGTGCCACCCCCCCTCCGGCACGAGGGGTTTTTTTATTTACAGCTCCGTTGCCTCCCGTCGGGCACTTCTCTTAACCGGGATGGTGCGTGTTTATCCAACAGCGGCTTTTTCTTGCGGTGGCGATTGTCAGCGGGGTCATGGGCGCTTCGCGATTAAAAGCAGTAGCGGGGTTTACCCGCTTTTCGCCGTCACTGCTTGTCCGTTTTATCCCTGATGATGGCGAACAGTGACCGGCCTGATTGATAGAGTCGCCCGACCTGGTCACCGATTCCCCCGACACCGCCAGCCTCGATACGGCGACGATTCAGCTGCGTCTGCAGTCCCTGCTGATAGGATGTGTCGAGCAACCTGCTGAGTTCACTGAGATTATAGCTCGGTTGGTGCTCGGCAACCGAAAGGGGAATCAGCTCGTTAAAGCCAAGCAGCTCGCGATTGTACTCCAGGGCGCTTTTAATGGCTTTTGCCTTGGGGTTTTCCGGAGTTTCCAGGTCATAGGGCGGCTGCCACTCCGCCACCGGGGGCAGGCGATCAACCTGGTTCAGCACAGCGATGATAACCGGGCGTTTCCGGGAACGCTGGGCTGGTGTCAGGTAAAAGGCATCAAGTTGTTGTTTGAAATCCCTGTCCAGTGAACGGGCGGGCTGATTGGCTTTAAGCACCCAGATGATCAGATCGCAACTGGTGACTTCCTTGAGCAGATTCTTCGTGGTTTTCTCGTTGCCATCAAGACCAGGCAGATCAACCAGATGAACCATCTCCATGCCGTCAATATGGCACCGATGTACGGTTGTTGCAACGGTTGAGGGGAGCGGACTAACTTCGGCGACCATGGCGTCGACAAGGGCATTGATGATGGACGATTTACCTGATCCGGTCTGCCCGGCAAAGCAGATCCTCAATGGTTCAAGGGGCGCTGCCATATTCCTGCTATCCTGCCCTTGTATCGCCGGATAATGTTCTTCGACCCGGAAGCGGCCGCTGTAGAGATCGATGGCGACGGAGACAACTTCCTGCAGCAAGGCCTGTTTCAACTTGAGCTGAAACTCGGCACTGACCTGAGTCATCATTTTACCGATCAACTGACTGCGCAATTCAGCCAGCACCGCTGTCACCGGATTGGCCAGCCGGACAATCCGGTAGCTGTTCCACACCCATTTGGCCGACCTGTAGCCGGACATCAGCTTTTCCTTGTTGTCATATCCCTGTACCAGCAGTGACAGGCGGGTATTTTCTACGAAGGGAACATGTGTTTTCAGCAGCAGACGATAGCGACGACTGATTTCCTCTACCATCATCAACACTTCCGGAAGGGAAAAGGCAAGCTCCTTACGACTCCCTTTTTCATGGTAGTTTTCAGCAGCAGCCTTGATCAGCGCCAGGGCGTGCTCCTGCAGATGCCCCCATTGGGGGTTTCCCTCCAGCTGTTCGGCAATTTTCCGGTTCAGTCTGTCCCAGACCTGATGATCGTAATCAGCCCAATCGGCGGAAGCGGTTACCAGCCCCTCTTCCGCCACGGGCACAGTACCGGGGGTGGGACGCCACAGGGTCCAGCGTAGTGCCGCGATCAGGAGGGCACAAACAGCCAGCAGGGCAACAAAATGGAGAATATAGCCATAGTCGAACAAGGCGATCAGCCCGAACAGACCCAGGATCAACACGGGCAATATCAGCACAACTGCGAGCAGAGGCATGGCGGCCGTTGACAACCGCCGGGTTGTTTTAATGCTGTTCAACAGACGCTTCACCGCTCTTTACCTTTCGGACTTCGTTAAACGCCTGCTGATACAGGCGTTTTAGTTCCTGCTCGGAGACGGCTTCACCTTTGCTCTGATGATAGAGGTATTTACAGGCTGCCCGGCCGATGGCATAGGTCGAACAAAAACTGACGGCAACGGCTGCGGCACTGCCGACGGTTTGCCCATAAACCGGAATCAGTTTGGTGAGCTGCCGTATGCCCAGTTTCGACAGATACTGCACACTGAATCCGGCTCCCAAGGCCGCAACAAAGTCGGCCAGGGCTTTTTTATCCCACGCTATCCCGTATTGTCCAGCCAGATGATGGAGCATTTTTGCCTGAATCATCGGGACAGTGCCCAATCCGACCAGCGGGATGGCATCTGTGCCGCCGGAAGCCGCAGCGTACCAGAGGATGTCGTTACGAAGTGGGGCAAAGTGGCTCTCTTCGGCACAGGCATGTTCTTCTCTGGTGCTCAGCAGGGCAATGATGGGTAAAAAATCAGCGAGGGCCAAGCGCAACTCTTCCACCCCGACGCTGCCGTCATCCGCGCCGCCGAAATCCACAGCAACAGATTTGACCGGCTGCTTCCAGACAGATTCAACCAGGTGCTGATTGTGGCTGATCGCCTGGTACCGTTGAAACTCATCAGCCAGCAGCAGAATACCCGTGTGGACCAGCAACAGATGCTTGACAGCAGCTGATCTGCGAATCCCGGCAAGGGCCCGGATTACTGCGCTTTGTTCGGGCTCCTCCGCCTTCATCACGATGATGACGGCACTGGTCGTCTGCGCACAGGCGGCGATATCTTCGTCGGCATTGTAGTCGGCCTCGGCCAGACCGCGCGTGTCAAGAAAACGCAGCAGCGGCTTTTCTGGTGGAAAGTCATAGCGCCGGGAACTCCGGGTGCAAGGGCTGAAGCCATTGCCGATTTCTACATCCGACCGCCCTGTTATCGCTTGAATCAACGAGGATTTTCCCGCCCCGGTTTTGCCCAGCAGCCAGAGGGTGGGCAGACGGGCAGAAACAGCGGACGGTTTTTTTGCGGCAGCTTTTGCAGGGGAGCTGATCCGTCGGCGGATATGGTGATATATTTTTTCCATTGAAGTCACTCTGTGGTGCAGCAGCGCCGCAACCCCGATCAGGTTTTTATTGCCCGAAAAATGCTAAAGATCCACGTCGCCGAGTTAACTGACAACGTGCAGGGCGACTCATAAATAGGGCTAAAGCGTCCACTGCCGATCCTCTCCCCGCAGGCAGCCCATAACGCCTGAATTCTTGCGGAGGCATGGAGAAATGTGGTCTTCACACGCTCCGCGTAACCGTCATCATCACCATCGCGGGAGTTGGTGCTTCCATTTGCCCGCCCTGCCCCTGTCAGAACCACCCCGGGCAACGTTTTAATAAATGCCTGAATACCCTACAGACATCCACCGGCAAAATAAATGGTTTCAGGTTTTCTGGCGCGTCACTGTCGCTTTCAGCTTATGCATCATCCTCCCGGAGGCTCCGTAACAGTGCAATTGACGTCTCAGGTTCGATGCGTTCGGTATGATCGGCAAAGAAGGCAGCGTTCTTGACCAGGCCATGGCGAGCGACAACAATCCTGCCGACCAGAGGCAAGCGCCAGCGGTTATCCCCATTGAAACGCTCCAGATCGATGCCGAAGTCACGATAAATGTCGATGAGCTCTGCGGGCAGATCAAACATCACCCGGAGTTGGTCAAGATAGGAGGAACCAGGGTCGCTCAGCAAAGGATATGTCAGCCCCAATTTGCTGACCAGGGGACCGGCATATTTCGGCAGCATGGGGGAGATAGCCACCAGTTTTGCACCGGTCTCTTCAATCTGTGGTAATGCGCTTTGCAGAGCTTCCAGCTCCGCATTGCAGTAAGGTCACCAGACCCCCCGATAGAGGGTGATCAGCACGGGTCCGTGCGCCCGCAACTCCGCCAGAGCGACTGATTTCCCTTGTGTATCCGGCAGCGAAAAGTCAGGGATTATTTCCCCCCGGCGAATAGTTCTGTCAAGAATCCCGGAGCCTTCCACCGTCATCCGGGACTTGAGCATTTTTTTCATAATTTCAGGAGAAATCTTCTTGGCGGCTGCCACTTTGAGGTTTTCCAGTTGTTCCTTAAGCATGCTACCTCCCTAAGTATTGGTTACAGTCTTTGGATAAAGAGATGTTATCGATTAGCCGGCTGTTTTTTTCCGTCACGTCTCAGGTGAAAAAAAGATCATATCCGATCTTCACCAAAATTTCCCGGGTGAGCCTGATTCTCTTCGCCTATGACCTGCCTTACCGGGCGCACAGTCTGAAAAGGTGAGATAAACCATCAGTCCGGCGATCGAGCGTGTATTCCTGTCTGATCAGTGGTGAGCTTACGGGACACCTGACCCACATCATTAATTGATGGTGGCCGACAAGACGCATACCCGATTGCCGAAAATGATAATTCGGGGAGTTGGTTGAAATTCATGTTGCAGCTGAGGTGTGCAAACGCGCAGAGATGAAAGGAGAGTTTACCCCTCGCTTTAATCGCTAAAGGCGTATATAAACCTTATGTCATTTTTTTGGAATTTTCCGCCTTCAGGTAATACCCATGCTGACGAGAGCTCTACAGACAAAATGGATCATGCAATTGATGGTGCTGATCTATCTCATGCTCAGCTTCGGTAGTGCCAATGCTGCCTTCTGGTGTCAGGCAGATGAAAACTCCTCTCATCTGGAAGTGAACCCTGTCGGCAAATGTTGGATCAATTGTTCTCCAGATTCCGCTGTGCTTCAACCGGGCTTGGCAATCCCTCAGTCAGCTGGTTTATTTTTTTCACTTGATGACCAATGCCTTGATTCCCCGGTATTTACTGCAGCACGACCTACTTCAAAACCAACCAACCTGCTAAACAAAAACGTACCAAGTTCATTCGACACCTCTTACCTCCCCTGCACTCCTAAGCTGAACGTAGGTATTAGACACTTGGCCAACCATAACCGGCCGGGCTACTTACCCGAAGCTCAACCCTTAAAAGTCCTGCGTACAGTTGTCCTACTGCGTTAAGCCTGGCTGCCCTGGTTACAAAATAACAGATCATTATTTGAGCTTGCGTTGTCACCACATCAATCATGTTCAACTGATCCGCATTGACTCCTGGCGTTGAATAGGCATTGAAGTTACTTCGTTGCCGGTTTTCACCCCATCCTGTTTGGGACGTCATCTATCAGAAAGATGTTGATGTACATATCGCAAGGCCTGATACCCTGCGAACAGAAAGGTTCTTTATGCGTTACTTGCTTTTGCTCGCCTTCCTCGTGTTGATTGGCGGCGGCGTCTACATTTATTCCAACCTCCCAACACCGGTGCTTGCCGGAGATCTTGCGCCTGATTTCCAGCTGTTGGATACCAAAGGAAATACCGTTACGCTTTCTGAGTTACGTGGCAAGGTTGTCATGGTGAATTTCTGGGCAACCTGGTGTCCGTCCTGTAAACAGGAAAAACCTTCGATGGAACGGCTCAACAAGATGATGGCGGAGGAAAATTTTGTCATGCTGGCAATCAACACAGAGGAGAATGGTCCTGCGATTGTTCCTGCTTTTCTCAAGAAAAATCCGCTTGAAATTACTGTGCTCTACGATGACCAGGGAACCGTCAAACAGCAATATGGTGTCTATAAATTGCCGGAATCTTTCATCATCAATAAAAACGGCATTATCGACCAGAAGATTATCGGCCCACTCGACTGGTCCAGCCCCCAAACAGTCGCCTACTTCCAGCGTTTGATCAGAGGGTAATCCAGTGCTACAACAAGCTGCCGATATCACTTACTGGATTGCGTTTACCGCCGGAGTTTTATCCTTTATTTCTCCTTGCGTTTTGCCGCTGATCCCTTCGTATCTGACCTACATAACCGGGTTATCCTTTGAGCAACTCGATGATGAGCATCCGGATGTCAAGGTTCGCCTGACGGTTATCCTCCACATTCTTTTCTTCATCCTCGGATTTTCCCTTGTTTTTATTCTGCTGGGCGCAATTGCCGGCATCGCCTCCGGGCAAATTCAGGCACTACTGCGCGAGGGGATGAACTGGGTTGCCAGGATCGGTGGTTTTTTGATCCTGCTGTTTGGCGTCCACATGACCGGCCTATTCTCCTTTCGCGCCCTGCTTAGCTACAAAAGGATTCAACTGAATAAAAAACCAGCTGGTTTCTTCGGGACCTTCGTTGTTGGCATTGCCTTTGCCGCCGGCTGGACACCCTGCATCGGCCCCATTCTGGCCTCGATTCTGATGGTCGCAGCGACCTCCGGGCAAGTCGCTGAGGGAACCATATTATTAACTTTCTATTCCCTGGGACTGGGGCTACCCTTCCTGCTCGCGGGACTGCTGTTTCACCGATTTCTGAGCACAGCTAAACGGTTACGACACCACATGCGCAAGATTGAAATCGGCACCGGTGTGATGCTCATCGCCGTTGGCATCATGCTGATGTTCAATCTGTTGCTGCCGATCACCATGTTTTTTTACCGGTGGGTTCCGGTGCTGGGTTAATGGCGAGTCGACGATCGTCGTCCCTGCACCTTCGATCCAATATTGCATCATATTACGGAGTGTTAAGTTATGTCACAATCTGACAACGCAATGAATACAAACTGGATGTTGCTGTTCTTGTGCTGGCTCCTGGTCAGCGTCTCGGCAACAATCAGTATTTTTTTCAGTTCCGTTCTGGAATATCAGCCCTGTGTTCTGTGCTGGTATCAGCGGATTTTCCTGTTCCCTTTAATCCTTATTTTTGCTGCCGGCCTGTTCCCGACGTTTGACAAAAGCGTCATCAAATATGCCCTGCCACTGACCATTGCCGGTGGATTGACAGCCCTTTACCATACACTGCTCTATGCCGGAATTATTCCGGAAAACATTCAACCCTGTTCACAGGGTGTATCCTGCACGGAACGATACATCGAGTTGTTCGGTTTCATATCCATCCCGATGTTGTCATTTTTTGCATTTTCAACCCTTGTCACCCTGTTAATCATACTAAAGAGGAGAACAGCATGATGAAATACGCACTTGTAGGAATCACCTGTATAGTACTGGTGTTAGCCTTTGTGGTCGGCAATAATTATTATAAAGATCAGCAAATAAAAAAGTACGGCTCCATGGCAGCAACGAACACTGAAGTTTTTGTCAGAGATCATTCCCGAACCCTGGGTAGCGATGATGCCAAGGTAACCCTGGTTGAGTTTATGGATCCGGCCTGCGAAACCTGCGCGGCATTTGCCCCCTTTGTCAAAAAAATAATGGATGAAAACCCCGGTAAAATAAAGCTGGTGCTGCGTTACGCGCCGTTCCATGATGGTGCTGACGATTTTGTTAAAATCGTTGAAGCTGCCGGAATGCAGGGCAAATACTGGGAAACCCTGGATCTCATGTTTGCTACCCAGAATATCTGGGCTAATCATCACAACTATCAACCGGAAAGATTATGGGACATCCTCCCCAGGGCGGGCATAGATATCGAACAAATCAAAAAAGACATGCATGACCCCGCTATTACGAAAATCATTGTCCAGGACATGGCCGACGTGAGAACCCTTGATGTGCAAAAAACTCCCGGCTACTTTGTCAACGGCAGACCGCTGCAAGTTTTTGGCTACCGGCAATTGTACGAATTGATTCAATCGGAATTGAACGCCCAATATCCGAAATAGTGAGAGCCACAGATATCTTTATTGGTAGGGCCGGTTGAGTAACTCAACTTCTGGAGGACAAGAGACTTGAGTAAAAAAACGAAAAAACACAAGACCTCCACCGAAAAAGCGGCGCCGCAGCACGAAGCATCGATCCGCGAAAGATCAGTAAAACAGGAAAAAAAGAAACGACCGCCGGTACTGAAGAAAAGGACACATCCCAACTGGTCGGTGACGGCACTTGCCGGAGTCGGGATGGTCTTGACCCTGTATCTGACTCTTACCGTGTGGCTCGGAGAAGCGCCCCTGTACTGCGCACAAGGAAGCGCGTGTGATATTGTTCAGCAAAGCCGCTGGGGGACCTTCCTTGGTTTGCCAACGGCATTCTGGGGGTTCCTGACTTACACGGCACTCGCCTTTATCGGTTTTAAGGTTCGCAGTCCCGAGCAGCAGTGGAAGTCAGCCTGGATCGTTTCATTAGTGGGCGTCGGTTACAGTGTCTATCTCACTTTGGTATCGCACTTTGTCATCGATGCCCTTTGCCCCTACTGCCTTGCTTCGCTGGCAATAATGATGGTCACTTTCGGAGTCATCATGACTCAGCGGCCCGAGGGGATGAAGGATTTCAAGTTTAAGTCCTGGGTTACGCAAACAGCCGTTGTGACACTGATCATTATCGGGGGGATGCACCTACACTACAGTGGCGTATTTCATCCTGCAGCCGGGCCTGAAGATCCCTACCTGAAAGGGCTGGCCACTCACCTTGCCCGGGAGAATGCCATTTTTTATGGTACTTTGTGGTGACCGGCCTGCAAGGAACAGAAGTTTCTGTTCGAGTCATCCGCTGAACTGCTCCCATACGTCGAATGCACGCCGGGTGGCCGCAGGTCACCGCAGGCAGCAGAATGCAGAATAAACAATATTCAATCCTACCCTACCTGGATCATCGGCGGGAGAACCTATAAGGGCCTGCTCAAACCTGACCAGCTGGCTGCGCTTTCAGGGTACCCCCAAGAATAGGATCATCAATCATGTGGTGGCGCATGGCGATCATAGCCAGGCCACGCAAACTGGTCCAGTATCCGATTTTTTTTGCCATAAATATCTCCTCCAGAAAAACTGCCGGAATCGACAGTGATCGGTTCCGGCAGCGGTTAGGCTCAATTGAAGTGACTTGGATGGGTCAGTACAGCAGAAATATAGCTATCGTACTACCTGACTTATGGATTTCAGCAAACTTGAAACAGGGCGTTATCCTTGCTGCACTTCTCTGCAACTTGCTCCGCCGCAGATCCCGTATTGAACAAACCGCGATCTTTGCTCAGACCTGTCGGGTCATATCCTGCCTCGGTGCCAATCCAGGCCAGTTGAACGGCGCTGTAGTCAAAGTTCGCCGCAGCAATTGTTGCTTTTTCGCTGGCGACAACCTCGGCTCCGGCCTCGGTACCAATCCAGGCCAGTTGAGCGGCATTGTAGTTAAAGTTCGCCGCAGCGGTTTTTGCTTTTTCGCCGGCGACGATATCGACCCCCGCTTCCGTGCCGATATGCGGGCTATTGCCAGGGATACCTATCCCGGCAAATGACGTTACTGCGAGACCTAACAAGAGGGATGCAGCCAGGCTACCGATGGTTAATTTTTTATTTTTCATGATGAAGGCTCCTTTTTTAGTTTGTATCTCTCTGCTTGCCAGAAAGATCGTTGCATGTTTATTGATCATCAATCTATGGGCCCGGTGTGATTGCGTTGATGTTCATAAACTTTGCATAGAGGGTGCCAACTTTTAAATAAAATGATAACAAGCTGAATTCATTGATTCTTTTATTTTTATTGCAGAGCAAAAGAGTTCTTTCTTTGCTTTTGTGTAGAATATTCTACTTATTGTTGTTGAGTATTATTCAGTTCGGAGATAACCGAACCAGGGATAAATAGAGCTTCCTGAATAAATTCATATTGAGCTCAGATGGTGATCAGCTCAACCTGTTCTGCTCTTTGATAAAGCACTGAGACATTCTATCGGTTCGCATAATGCGCTGTTGCCACGCCATGAACGCCTGTGCAGCGCACCAAGCCCGATACAGCGTGTCGCACATCCGTTCGACCATGGTCGGCGTCTTGCTTTTTTTTACCTCGGGAAATATTTCGTCACCGGAAACATCAGGTTTAAAAAGGGCCGTATTAGGTGAGGTGTCCCTTAAATTCCAAAACAAATGGAAAGCTGAAACACAGCAGACGGATGAATAAATTCATGGTGGCCCCCTCCGTAGGGGCACGGCGCGCCGCGCCCTGGTCCTCGTTATATTGGTATTATGTCCCCCGAAGCC
>JAHYIY010000012.1 GCA_019429255.1 Desulfuromonadales bacterium
TTGTTCGCCAACTACCATCGGCCAGTTCGATAAACCATCCGCTTTGTGCGTTATCGCGCCAGGATGCCGCAAAAATATCCTGCACCTCGCCGACCCGGTCGGGGAACCCGTTAGCGCGGGCAATCTCTGCGTAGAGACGCTGTCGATCAGCATTCTCTTCGCTCACCAGACGATTAACCTCACCCCTGGTTCGCAGGTCCAGCCCTTCCGTTGTCCGCACCTTGAGCAGGGCATCTACGCCGATGCCGATATGTCCCGAATCAAGATAGGGGAAGAGGCGTTCAGAGCGCTGTTTTATGGTGTCCTTCACCGCGCGGATTTCCGGGGTGGTCACGTTGATGTCCTGGGCCGCATAAGCTGTGGTGGGTCCGCTCAGCCAGCGCAGCAGGCTGCCACGGTTACCTGCAGGCGGCTGGGTTGCCGGATCTTGTGGAAGGTTGCGTTCACCCCAGACCTCTTCGACAATTTTATCTGCGGCACCGCGCAGTTCCTCTGCCGGGAAGTAGATGTTAATAGTGACACAGGCGGCAATCACCAGAAGTGGTAGGCCAAGTAACGAACGAATCAGCTTTTTCATGTCTTCTCTCCCGGCTGGTTTACGAACAGACCATCATTATATCACGACAGGATGGGTGTGGCAGTAAATCAGCGCGTTGTTGTCCGATCAATACGCTCCAGGCGGCGCAACATTTCACGAAACGACACCCCCGTTCCCGGTGCCAGAATATCGATGCGTGGCGGTAATAGTCCACCATCAACCAGGTGCAGGTCCGAATCGGCGCGGGCGGTTCCCTTGAGCACAAAAACATCGTTGCGCAGGACACAGCGCAGACCAATGTTGCGATAGCGATAAAAATCGATAAAACGATACACCCCGCGCGAGAGGGCGGCCGAAAGTCCTCCCTGGCTGATAACCGTCAGATTGTTGAGCGCCTTGACGCTGATATTGCGCTGCCCCTGATCGCGGGTGGTGAATTCAGCGACGAAAGCCGAAGGTATCTTGCCGAACAAACGCAGATCGTGAATGTAGCCATCCATAATGCCGTTGATCTCACCGAAGGCAAAGGTCCTGGTCAATTGTTCCAGATCAATCCCGTGAAAGTCGATATCACCTTCAATGCTACGATAGGAGGAAAAAATATCGCGTGCCCTTAAATTGCGGATCTGGATCGTGCCGGCAAAGACATCGATGTGCGCTTCTCCTTCTGATTGCAGCATGCCGCCAACATATTCAAATTCGCCAAGATCAGCGGTTAGGCTTCCCCGCAGGAGCGTCAGTTCCAGCTCCTGGGTGAGTTCCTGAAGATCGATATGGTTGATACGGGTGCGACCACTGACAGAGAGATCGCTGGAATCATGACCAATACTCAAGTTTTCAATCAGGATGTTCCCGCCGGCCAGATTGAGTTTCCAGGGGTCGATAAAGGTCAGGCGGTTGGTCATTGCGGTGAGGGTGAGATCATTCGCTGCGCTGCTAACCGACCCGGCTTGAAGTTGCGAGAAGGTCACAAATCCATTGCGCGCAACGCCTGAAGTCTCACCACCGGAAGAAAAGACAAAGGGGATCTCTCCGGCCAGATCGAGCATGCTGATATTTGCAGCGCGGTGTTTCAACCCGAGGGTGTCAGGATGAAGGGCGCCGCTAATGTTCCACCCGCCCGGCCTCCAAACTCCGGTGCTGTCGGCTGCCAGAGTACCGTTTAAGTCAAGTTGTTCCAACCCCGGGAACAGGGTTGCCAGCAACGGTCGCAGCTGCAGGTTAAATCCCGTTTCAAGGTGCGGAAGCAACAGCTCGCCACCAAATTCCAGTGTGTCGGCATGTCGCTTTAGCTGCCCTTTGAACTGACCAATAGCGGGTATAGAAATGCTGATGTCATTGACTTGCAGAGATGCCAGGGTGGCATCCCAGGCAGCTTGCAGGTCAAAATCGATGGGCAGTTGTGACAGGTCGCCGTAAAAAGAATGAATCAGTGCTTCCTGCACCTGCGCAGAACCCTGGAGCCTGGCATGCGACTGTTGTTGCGCTTCATCCCATGCCACTGTGCCGGCCAGGTTAAGGGAACCCCCGGCCAGCGCGCTCATATCATTGGCGGAGAGATATTCAAGGTTCTCGATCGTTAGTGCTGCAATGTTCATTTGCAACGACGGTGCGTGCCAGCGCGCCGCACCCTGCAGGGTCGCAACGGGAATCGACAGGCCATGACCAGTTATTGTGGTTTGTATGTTCAAATCCGCCACCGCGAGTTGCTCCTGCTGCCAGTGAAAGCTGCTGCTGATGTGGCTTGTCGCGACGTCAAAACCGGCAGCATGAAGACCTTCAGCGATCAAGTTGAAATGACCCTGGACCGCGTCCGCGGCAGGATTCAGCTGGATCTGTCCGGCGAGCCACCCTTTTTTCTCGACCAGGTGTGGCCAGCGGGAAGGGCTAAGGATTTGCGCCAAAGAGCCTACCGGGGTTCGGTGCAGCTGTGCAACCAGTTGCCCGGAATTGCCCTCTACCGTTAGTAGGGGCACTCCCCTCAGATCGAGTTTGAGGTTACCGGACAGGGCATCAATAGCGCCCTGCACCTGGAAGTTGCCACGGAAGGGCGATCGATCTGCAGCCCCAACACCGGCGGATGGCTGCGGCCGAAGGCTATGAAAATCACCGCTCAGCTCTAGAACCTGGTTCAGCCAGCTGGTCCGTGCTGTCCATTCAAGGCCACCGCTGACGGGCAGGGCTTGGTCTTGGCCTACGACCTTTGGTATCCGCGCCAGATCGCGGAAAGTTCCTTGTCCTGTGGCAACCACATGCCCATCCGTTCCCTGCACAGCAAAAGATACGGGGGAGCCTTCTGCCAGTTGCGCTTCGCCGACGGCCTGCCACTGGTGCCGATCTCCGGCACCACTCAGCCGCAGATTGTTTGCCTGAAAACGCACGTCACCTTTTGTCAGTTGCAGCGCTGCAGCGGCAAGTTGGCCTTGCACCTGCCCTCCACGTATTTCTACCCCCAGGCGCAGGTTCTGTACGGAAAAGTCGACGTCAGGCGCAAGTAGCTGTTGCATCCCTGCGAGCGCCAACCAGGGGTCCAGTTGTGCCCGGTCAACGTGAGCCAGCACCAGTTCTCCCCCGGCGGCCAGCCCTTCGGCGGCAGGGCGCAGGGTTAAGGGCGTTGTGAGCAGTGAGTGGCCATCGATGTTCACTTCATTCAGTTGCACTTGCAGTTGCGGATCGGTCTCCCATTGCCATTGCCCGGAGGTAGAGAGCTTAAGTGGCGTCTCCCCTTGCACCGTAACCGTCAGACGAAAACTTCGCGATGGTGCATGATGCAGATCGAATTCAATGGCGCGCACTGCAACCACCTGATCCGTTAACACAAGATCAAAGCGACCACCGGTAACTGTCAACAGGTCGATGCTGATCGGAGGTTTGCGCAATCTGAAGGGGGTGGAGTTGTTATTGTCAGGTAAAAAGGTCGGGTTAAAATAGACTTCCGGTTGTTCCACCCGCAGGGAATCGAGTCGCCCACGCCATAAGTTTCCGAGGTTGAAATCCAGGATCAGAGCGGGCACTGTCACGTAATAGAGATCGGCATGATCTACTGTCAAGCCACGCATGCGTAGCTGACCACGATCCAACGCGAGCTGTTCAATTGTTACCAGGGCTGCGAGATTTGTGCTCAGAAACTGCTCAAGGCGGGGTTTGGCGATGTTGTTCAGCAGCGGGGTGCGATAATGCCACAAGGCAAACATTATCATCAGCAGCAGCGCCAGCGCTGGAACAGTAAATCCTGCAATCCTCAAGCATTGCTGGAAGCGACTGCGCTGCTGATTGTATCGAGGTGATGTCATCTGCTGTGCGCCCTCCCTTTTGCCCTGCTGTTGCCGCCATCCATGGCGACCAACACCCTTGCCACAGGAACCCCGGCCCTGCGCCAGGACAGCAGTGAATAGTTACCTTTAGCATAGCAAAAGTAGACGCCCTTTCCGGCAGAGATTTTCGCCAGTTGGCGCTGATCAGTGCGAATAAATTGACCGCAACAATGATGCGCCAATAATTCATCTGGAAATTATCACCCTGATCCGCTATGCATATGCAGGGTTCATTGTGTCACTTTTGCCACCAACGGGAGTTGTCATGATTCCGCAAAAGTATGAGTTTTTTGTGTTCACCTTTTTGATGTCGCTGTGTATGTCATTCTTTATGTCAGGAGTGATTACTTTCATCAATATGGGATTGGTTGAAGGGTTTGCCGAGTTGTGGATCGAAGCCTTCATCAAGGCTTTTGTGGTGGCCTATCCGACGATTATGATTGTCGTGCCCCAGGTTCGCCGGGTTGTCAAACTGGTGGTGCGCCAGGGTTGAATATGCTATCAGGTCGTAGTTTCGGCCTTTTTTGTTTGGCGTCGACACCACCAGTCATAGGCTCCACTCAGACACAGCAGCAACAGGATAATGCCACTAAGCGGGATAATCAGCAGATACCAGGGACCAAGCCAGGGTTCGAAGATGCGCCCGTTGTGGAATTCGAACAGGTAATGCCACATCGACATGGGCGCTGCCGCTGCAATTTCAGCGGGCATGACAGGTAATAATGGCTGACCTGCAGTCATCGGCAGCATTCCATCATGGTAGTCGAAACGCACATAGGGCCGGTTACCTGCCATGACCACGCCACTGACCAGGTCATTGCTCTGGTAGGGGTTGCTTTCCTGTAGTCCGGGACGCCGCAGCCGCCAGATTCGTCCCTGATGTTCCTCAACCACAAAGAGCCCGCTGAACGAGCCGATCAGCAGTTGGTCGTTCTCCATCCCCTCTAACACCGTAACCCCCATGCCGTGGATGGGCACCGGGAGCTGCAGGCGCTTAAATTTCCCATCCAGATCGGCCGGGCCATGCCACAGGCCATTCTCGGTTGAGATAACGATGGTGCCGTTGCTGCCGGCAGTAGCGGACTGAATCTTGCCGCCGAAGCCTGCCGAGCGAGGTGAAAAGCGCAACAAGGGGTTGCCCGCATCGAGACTGTGATTGACTGTCGCTAAGAGCAAGGGGGGGCGCAGGAAAATACCCGACCCGGCCAGAATGATCAGGATGACAACAATCCAGATGCCCAGTTTCAAGTGATGTTTCCAGCACCAGCGAAAAAAGCTGCCGGGCGGCTGCCGCAAGGTAGGCCACTTACGATTGCGCCAGGGCACAAACCAGATCACCAGCCCGCTAACGCCGAGAATCACCAGAATGATGGCGCTGATATCCAGCAGGATTTTTCCCGGCGTAGCGAGAATAGTGCCGTTGTGGATGTCGTGCAGTATCCTGAACAACGGCACTTTAGTGGCGTCATCCTGCTCGGCAACGGCAAGCTTCGCCGGGGTGAAATTCAGGGCTGCGGCCTCTGCCTGCCAGGCAGCTTTTTCCGAAAAAGCGACAATCCGGTCAGCGGTTTTAACCAGCGCCACCATGCGCGGCGACGCTGGAGCGCCCGGCAGGACAACCTGCGCCCAGGGATTGTTACCATGCTTTTGATAGAGTCCACTGCGGGTTGCCGCCAGCAGGATACGATCAGCGGAATCTTGATTGAGAATCACCAGCGCGGCAGTGTCGCGGTCATAAGCTGCCGGCGGAAAGCCTTCATCCACAAGGGTGAAACTGCGTCCCTGATCGTCACTGCGGGCAACGCCCGCTTTTCCCGCCAGGTACCAGGTGCCGTCGGCGCTGATGGTGCCGCTACGAACCAGCATACGATTCCAGTTCTGGTAGCTGTAATCGGTCGGCACCAGGCTTTGCGGCGTATCGATGGAGCTGATCCACGCGGGATGATTAAGCAGCAGGCCTGATGCTCCCATGGCCGTCAGATACAGTCCCAGGATCAGTCCCAGATATTTGTGAATTGCGCGGGAAATACGAAAACTGCGACGTGCCATCCATGTTATCCTTGGGTATCTGTTCAGCACCGGGTCAGGACTCCTGTGGCAAGGATAGAGCAGAATAGTTACATCCTTGGCAAATAAATCGATACCTTCTCGTAGGTGCTGTTACCGGAGATTAGCGTAAAAAATGGTGTCAACCTTTGATGCAAATCAATTTTGTTTCTTCTTCGCCACCGGAGAAATGTTTTGAGTGGTTTTTTTGAGCATTTGCCCGCAACAGGTGCCATCTGTGCCCACCGGGGCGCACGTTCCATCGCTCCGGAGAATACCCTGCTGGCGTTCGAGGCGGCTCAGCGCGGTGGTGCTCATTTGCTGGAAACCGATGTGCAGATGAGCGCTGATGAACAGCTGGTGCTCTTTCATGATCGTGGCCTTAAGCGCACCACCAATGTTGCCGATCACCCGGCCTTTGTCGGCAGAGCCCGCAAAGCTCTGACCTCTTTCGCTTACGAAGAATTGCGGTTGCTCGACGCCGGTAGCTGGTTTTTGCAGCAGGATCCCTTCAAAACACTCGCCCAAAACGAGGTTCCTGCAACCATCACCCAGCAAATTCCTGAGCAACGAATTCCCTTGCTTAAAGAGGTTCTTGAGCACTGCCGCACGCATGATTTTCCCATTAATCTGGAAATCAAGGGCAAGCTGCCGCGCGCTAAAATGCACCGCCGTCTTGAGTTGCTGGTGGATGAAATCAAGCGCGCCGGATGTGAGGATCTGATCCTGGTATCCTCCTTCGAGCATGACAACCTGCATCTTCTTAAAACCCTCCGTCCAGCGCTGGCCACAGCGGCTCTGGTCGAAAGAAGCCATCCCCGTCATCTGCTCAACTACCTGCAAGAGCTGCAGGTGGCTGCTTACCATCCCCGTCATGATCTGGTTGACGAAAAACTGATCCAATGCCTTGCTGCCGCCGGTATCAAAACCAATATCTGGACAGTTAATGACCCGCAACGCTTTGGTTTTTTTGCCGCCGCAGGAGCGACCTTTATCTGTACCGACTGGCCGCAGACCATGGCGTCACCAGCGCAGTAGCCCCTGCCGGGGCACAGGGTTGCTCAGCCGCCGGCGCCGACTATTTATCAGATTACCCCACCCCAAAAAGTGTTAGAAGTTTGAAAACATCCATTGACAATGGTGACAATTGAGCATTATATGTCCAAAGATGTCACATGAAATGACATGAGTCGTATGGAGGAGTGATGAATCTTTCAGTCAAGGATGCGGCCAAACTGCTTGCGGTTGCAGAAAAAACTATTTATCGCTGGATTAAACAGGACATTGTTCCTGCCTATAAAATAAACGAAAATTATCGTTTTAATCGCGCCGAACTGCTGGAATGGGCGACCTCGCGCCGCATGGGCGTGTCGGTGGAGGCTTTTAATGAACCGGAAACCGTTGCTCAACCCTTGCCTGCGTTGAGCGAAGCGTTGGAGAGCGGCGGGATTTTTTATCGAGTTGGCGGTGACACCAGAAAAAAGGTGTTGCTGGATGTTGTTAATCATTTACGTCTGCCCGATGAGGTTGACCGCGACTATCTCTTCAGAGTGTTGCTGGCACGGGAAAAAATAGCCAGTACCGCCGTCGGCAATGGTATCGCTTTTCCGCACCCGCGCAACCCGATTCTGCTGCATGTCACCAGGCCGACCGTTACTCTTTGCTTTCTCGACAATCCGGTCAATTTTTATGCTCTTGATGGTCTGCCGGTAAGGATTCTCTTTACCCTGGTCACGCCAACCCTGCGTTCTCATCTGCATCTGCTGTCGAAACTGGCGTTTGCCCTGAAGAACAAGAATTTCGAGCGGGTTGTTCAGAACCAGGGAAGTCGGGAAGAAATTATCGCGGCACTCCGGTTGGCTGAACAGAAGCTGGTGCTCTGATGGCTGGATTATGGCTGCTATCCTTGCTGCTGCCGGTATTCGGTGCACTACTGGTTGTGCCTTTGTGTCGCTACGCAACCTTAAGTGCCGGAATTGCCGCAGTGACGACCGTGCTGGCGGCGATTCCCGGTATCTACGTCTCATTTTCCCTGCTGGGTGGTCATCCGCCTGTTTCCATCGCTTATGCCTGGTCATTGCCTGGTGGCGCTTTGCAGATTGATGTTGACGCAGTGAGCGCATTTTTTCTGTTGCCGGTTTTTATTCTGTCCCCGTTGTGTGCCATTTACGGTGGCGCCTATCTGCACCAGGTCAAAGGAAAGCTGCTGGGATTTCACTGGGCTTTTTTTCTACTGCTGGTGGCGTCGATGATCCTGGTCTTAAGCGCTGGTCAGGTCTTTCTGTTTCTCGTTGCCTGGGAATTGATGTCATTGACGTCATTCTTTCTGGTGGCTTTTGATCAACAGGAAAGGGAAGTGAGGCAGGCCGCCTGGGTCTATCTGGTGGCAAGTCACATCGGGGTCACCCTGTTGCTCGGTTTTTTTCTGTATAGCAGCCAATGGAGCGGCAGTTTGTTGTTTTCTGACTTTCAGGCGTTGAAGTCTATCTCCCCAAGCCTGGCAACCGGACTGTTTCTGCTGGCGGTTACAGGTTTTGGCATCAAGGCCGGGTTGTTCCCCCTGCATGTCTGGCTGCCGGAAGCTCACCCGGCGGCTCCCAGCCACGTGTCGGCGCTGATGTCGGCGGTCATGGTTAACCTGGGAATCTACGGGATCCTGCGGGTTGTGACCTGGTTGCCGCAAGCACCCGCCTGGTGGGGACTGTTGCTGGCCGGATTCGGCATTGCAGGGGCGCTGTACGGCATTGCCCTGGCCGCCGTTCAGCAGGATATCAAGCGCTGTCTGGCCTATTCCACGGTGGAAAATGTCGGAATCATTTTTGTTGGTCTCGGTGTGGGGATCTATGCCGGCGCTGCGGGTTTCCCCGGCGTCGCCCTACTCGCTTTTGCCGGGGCGCTATTACATCTGTGGAACCATTCGTTGTTTAAGGGGATGCTGTTTCTCGGCGCCGGGAATCTGGTACACGCAACCGCTACGCGCAACATGAATCAGTTAGGTGGCTTAATGAAGCGCCTGCCGGCCACCTCGCTGCTGCTGATCGGCGGCAGTGTCGCGATTACCGCGTTGCCGCCGTTCAACGGTTTTATTAGTGAATGGCTGATCTACCTGGGGTTACTCCACGGTGGACTGGAGATGCCACGGGCCATGGGGCTGCCGCTGTTGCTCCTGGTAAGTCTGCTGGCGCTGGTTGGTGCGGCGGCCATCCTGGTGTTTGTCCGGTTGGTGGGAATTTCCGTATTGGGCAACCCGCGTTCGGCAGCGGCAGCTAGTGCCCATGAAGGGAGCATCTTGCTGCTGGCACCTCCCGCTATTTTGTTGGCTGGTTGTGTGCTGATCGGACTCAATCCGTTGCCGGTGCTGGATCTGCTCAGGGCTCCTGTGGTGTTGTTGATCAAAACGGAGTTGCTGCCGGTGCTGACGTTGACCGCTTTTACCGGGCTGGGTCGGGGGGTATGGTTGCTGTTGGCGTTGATTGTCGGCATGGCCTTGTTGCTTTTTGTGCAACGTTACCGCCATCCTGCTGTCGTCGCAGCAACCTGGGGCTGTGGCTTTGCCCTGCCGAATAATCGCATGTCCTACAACGCCACGGCCTTTAGCGAGCTTGCTCACAATCATTTGCTGCCGCGTACCCTGCGCCCGGAAGTTGTAGCCGCGCCGGTAACAACATTTTTTCCTCAGGCAGCACAGCTGTCGCAACAGTCATCCGATCCGGTTCTGAATCGCCTGCTGCAACTGTTTTTCACCAGGATAGCAAATCTGTGTCAACGGTTGCGCTGGTTTCAGCAGGGGCGTTTGCCGATTTATCTGCTCTATATTTTTCTGACCTGTATCGGCCTGATGATCTGGTCGCTATGGGTTTTTGGTGGAGGTTGAAATGTCCTGGTTGCTGACGGCAGTGGCTCTAGCCGGACTGTCCGGCGTTCCCGGGCTGTTTATGAATCGCTATGGCAGTGGCGGTGAGCGGATCGCTTGTGCTTTGATCGTTGCTGCCGCACTATGCGGCCTCGGCGCTGTAGTCCAGGTTTTTTATGATGGTGATCCGTTGCTGCTGGCCTGGTCGTGGAAGATCCCCGGGGCAGCTTTTATTGTGCGTCTGGACGCTCTGGCGGCATTTTTCCTGATGCCTCTGTGCCTGGTCGCGGCAGCGGGGGCCATTTACGGACTGACGTATATGGCCCAATCCCACCACCCTGAAAACGGCAGACAGTTCCGCTTATTTTATGGCCTGGTAGTGGCAGCAGTGATGCTGGTGGTCTGTGCCGGCAACAGCTTGTTATTTCTTTTTGCCTGGGAGTTGATGGCGGTTTCCGGATTTTTTCTGATCACTGCGGATGACCAATTGGAAGAGGCCCGCAAGGCGGGTTTTGTTTATCTGGCGGCCTCCCACACCGGCGTTTTGGCCCTGCTCGCCATGTTCGTGTTGCTGGAACAGGGCAGCGGATCTTTTACTTTCCCAGCGGCTGGCCTGTTGGTTGCTCAAGGTGGGTCGGCGGCGGCGATATTTCTGTTGGGCCTGTTCGGTTTCGGGCTGAAGGCGGGCTTGATTCCGCTGCACATCTGGTTGCCTGCCGCCCACGCTGCCGCGCCGAGTCACGCATCGGCCCTGCTGTCCGGTGTGATGATCAAGACCGGTATTTACGGACTGACGCGCCTGACCTCATTTTTCTGTGAGATTCCATTCTGGTGGGGAGGATCCCTGCTGGCGCTGGGGGCCCTGTCGGCGGTGTTCGGGGTGGTTCTGGCCCTGGCACAACATGATATCAAACGCTTGCTGGCTTACCACAGTGTTGAAAATATCGGCATCATTGCCCTAGGTCTCGGCATGGCGCTGGTCGGTCGCAGTCTGGGAGAGCCTCTACTGGTGATGCTTGGTTTGGGGGGTGCCTTGTTACACGTCGTCAATCACGGGTTGTTTAAATCATTACTGTTTTTAAGTGTCGGCTCCGTGGTTCAGGCAACAGGGACGCGTGATCTCAGCCAATATGGCGGTTTATCAAAGCATCAACCGCTGACGGCTTTGTTGTTTCTGGGCGGCGCGGTAGCGATCAGCGGATTGCCACCTTTTAATGGATTTATCAGCGAGTGGTTGATTTACACGGGTGTTTTTTCCAGCGCCGGGAAAGATGTTGGCGGTGGCATCGCCATTCTGCTGATTGCCCCGGTGCTGGCGCTGACCGGAGCCCTGGCCCTGGCCTGCTTTGTCAAGGTTTTCGGCATGACCTTTCTGGGTCATCCCCGCAGTGACGCTGTCGTGCAGGCCAAGGAGGCACCGGCATTGATGCTGGCGCCGATGATGGTGCTGTTGGGCTTTTGTGCCTGGATCGGGTTGCTGCCGCAGACGCTGGGCCCGTTGTTGCTCAAAGCTGTGGGCGACTGGAACAGCGCAGCCCTGGAAATGCCGACAGCCATGCCGCTGCAGTCATTGACCAATATCAGTGTTTTTGCCTGGGTGCTATTGCTGACCTGTGGTTTGTTGTTCTGGTGGTTACAGCGCCGCCGGCACCATGTGGTGCCCGGCCTGGGGACTTGGGGCTGTGGTTATCAGCTACCAAATCAACGCATGCAATACAGTGCCGGCTCCTTTGCCGACACGATAGTCGCACTGTTCCGCTTTGGACTCTGGACCCGGCGCCATGGCGGGCAGGCCGGCGGGTTGTTTCCCGCAGAGGAGCACTTTGCCTGCCATACGCCCGATATCGTTCTGGATCGGGCGATATTACCGGCAAGTAGTGGTATCAGCTGGTTGTTTGTGCGGTTGCGGTCATGGGTGCAGAACGGACTTCTGGCATTTTATCTGCTCTATATTGCCCTGACGCTGATATTTTTTCTGTTGTGGTTTATGTGATGGAGTCAATGATGATCGTCGGCATTCTTATACATCTTCTATTGCTGCTGCTGTTTGCGCCCTTGCTGGCGGGGATTATAGCCCGTACCAAAGCCCTGTTTGCCGGGCGACGCGGTCAGCCAGTGTTGCAACTCTATTTCGATCTGCTGCGCCTGGCACGCAAGGGATCGGTGATCAGCAAAACCACAACCTGGGTGTTTGCGGCAGGTCCGGTTATCGGACTGGTCGTTCCGCTGATCGCCGCCTTGATGCTTCCTTTTGGCACCTTCAAGGCTCCTTTGTCTTTTGACGGCGATCTGATTCTGTTCGTTTATCTGTTTGCCCTGGCGCGCTTTTTTACTGCGGCAGCGGCCCTTGATACCGGATCGAGTTTTGAAGGGATGGGGGCGGCGCGCGAAGTGACTTTCTCCTGCCTGGCGGAACCGACCATCATGTTTGCGTTGCTGGTGCTGGCCAAATTGTCCGGCGGGTTGTCACTCGATGTCCTGTTGGGAGATCACTTAAGTGCTTCCTGGCGCGGTGGTTCCGGCCCGGCGCTGGGACTGATTCTGGTATGTTTGTTCGTCGTTCTGCTGGTTGAAAATTCGCGCATCCCTTTTGACGATCCCAATACCCATCTTGAACTAACAATGATTCATGAGGTGATGGTTCTCGATCACAGTGGCCCTGCCTTCGGCATGATCCTCTATGGGGCTGCCCTCAAGCTGATGGTGCTGGGTACGCTGGTAGTGAATCTTGCGCTGCCCTGGGCAACCCCATGGTGGGCTCTTAACCTGTTGCTCTATCTGGCAGGACTGGTGCTGCTGGCAATGTTGATCGGTATCGTTGAATCCGTTATGGCGCGACTGCGACTGGTGCGGATTCCTCAGGTACTGATCGGCACCACTCTGATTTCCGTTTTTGCTCTGGTCCTGGTGCTGCGTTAAGGAGAAAACTCGATGACCGATATCAACAGCATGCTTCTGCTGGTGGTAATCCTGCTGAACTTTTTCATCCTCGGCAGTGCCAGACTGGTTGCCTGTATTCGCGCCGTTGCCTTGCAGGGAGCTTTGCTGGCCCTGTTGCCGGTGACGATTCACGGCTTTTCCATTCATTCATTAGGACTGGCCGGCGGGGCCTTTCTGTTTAAGGGGGTGCTGATCCCCTGGTTGTTGTTGCGGGCGATTCGTGAGGTGCGCATCCGCCGCGAGGTCGAGCCCCTGATCAGTCTGGTGGCGACCCTGTTCCTTGGGGCCATGACGACGGTGGCGGCTTTTCTGTTTGCCGATCAGTTGCCCCTGATTCATGCTTCTCAGGCCGGGGTTCTGGTACCCGCTTCCCTGGCCACCATGTTGGCTGGTTTTCTGTTGTTGATGACCCGGCGCAAAGCGATTACCCAGGTGGTCGGTTATCTGATGCTGGAAAACGGTATTTTTATCTTTGGCGTTCTTCTCTCAACGGCCATGCCGCTGGTTGTCGAAGCTGCGATACTGCTCGATCTGCTGGTGGCCGTGTTTGTTATGGGGATCGTTCTGAATCACGTCAATCGGGAGTTTTCGTCCATCAATATTGAACGCCTTTCGGCGCTTAAGGAATAACAAGATGCTGATCTCTCTGGTTCTGATCCCTGTGTGCCTGGCGGCGCTGTCCCTGGTGTTGCCCTGGCATCAGTTGCGCTCCTGGTTGTTGCCGACGGCCGGAATTATTCAACTGGGACTGGTCGTCCTGGTCGTGCTGGCAAAACCGCAGGCGGGTGAGTGGATCGGTCTTGATGCCCTGTCCACCCTGGTGTTGCTGGTCACCAGTATTCTTTATCTGGGCTGCGCATTTTATGCTGTAGACTATCTGGCGTTGCGGCAGGATCGCGGTAACCGGATTATTGTTCCCTGTCTGCTGGTTTTCCTGGCGGCTATGTCGCTGGCGATTATTTCCCGGCATTTGGGGCTGATGTGGGTGGCGGTAGAAACGACCACCATCGTCAGCGCCCCGCTGATCTATTACAATCGCAATCGTCTGTCGATCGAGGCGACCTGGAAATATCTGCTGTTGTGTTCGGTGGGGATTGCTCTGGCGATGCTCGGGATCATGTTTGTTGCTTATTCGGCCGTGGGTGGTCAAACCGAGGTTAGTCTGCAACTCGACTGGTTGCTGGATACGGCGCCGCAGTTGAGCAAGCCCTGGCTGCATGCCGGCTTTATCTTCTTGCTGGTTGGTTACGGAACCAAAATGGGGCTGGCACCATTACACAGCTGGAAGCCTGACGCTTATGCCGAATCGCCGGCGCTGGTTGGTGCGTTGCTGGCCGGCGGGTTGACGACGGTTTCTTTTCTGGCGATTCTGCGCGGCGTACAGGTGATGTCCGCCGCCGGGGATCTGATCATGGCGCAACAGGCGCTGATGGGGTTGGGGTTGTTTTCCATGCTGATTGCCGCGATATTTATGGTGCGGCAGCCGGATATCAAGCGGATGCTGGCCTATTCATCGGTGGAGCACATGGGCATTCTCGCGCTGGGTGTCGGCATCGGCGGGTTGGCGACCTTTGGGGCCCTGTTGCACCTGGCCAACAATGCCCTGACCAAGGGCTGCCTGTTTCTCACCGCCGGCAACATTCAGCGATCGTACGCCAGTAAAAACCTCAGAGAGGTGCGCGGGGCTCTTAGCTGTCTGCCGCTGTCGGCCGGTATTTTCCTGACCGGCTTTCTGGCGATCACCGGGGCGCCGCCTTTTGGTCCTTTTTTGTCTGAATTTACCATCCTGCGAGGGATTTTTGCCGGTGGCCACCCATGGATAGCGGCAGCGTTTCTGATCCTGCTGGCAACGATCTTTATCGGTATGGGGGCAACGGTTCTCTCGGCAACGCAAGGGGAATCTCCGCGGGTTTCAGCACAGTTTCGTGATCGCCTGCTGCTGGTTGCGCCGCCGTTGTTGTTGTTGGCGTTGGTCCTCTGTCTGGGAATTTATATGCCTGATCCGCTGAAAGAGTTGTTGGAAGCCGGGGTTGCGTTACTGGAGGTGACCTCATGAGTCGACTGAAACCTGCGCAGATATTACGCAATGGCGATAGTGTTCCGCTGGCCGAAGTGACGATTCTGGAGATGGACGCATTTTTCACCGCAGTCAAACAGGAAGCGGCGGCGCAGGGGCGGGTTATTGCCCTGTTTGCATCACCAGCCGGTGACGAGTTTGATCTGTTTGCCCTGATCGCGCATGACTGGCAGGGAACCCTGGCCCTGTTGCGTACCCGAGTGGTTGATCGCTACCCCTCGTTGACGCCGGAATTGCCCGCAGTGCATCTGTTTGAGCGGGAGATAGCCGAGCAGTACGGGGTAGTTCCCGAAGGGCATCCGTGGTTCAAGCCGGTACGTTTTCATCGCAGCTACAGCGCCGGCGATGCCTGGGGCCGGGATCAGCAGCCGTTGATTCCCGGCGATATGGACTACTACCGGGTTGAGGGGAGTGACGTCCATGAGGTGGCGGTTGGTCCTGTTCATGCCGGGGTGATTGAGCCCGGACATTTTCGTTTCCAGTGTCACGGCGAGAAGGTGCTGCACATGGAGATCTCTCTGGGCTATCAGCATCGCGGTCTGGAACCTCTGCTGCAGGGTAAGCCGGGGCCGGCCACCATGCAGCGACTGGAGACTGTCGCCGGGGACAGCACCATCGCCCATGCCACAGCCTATGCGCGGATCTGTGAATCCTTGAGCCATACCGCCGTTCCCCCGCGGGCCGAAGCGATTCGGGCCCTGGCGCTGGAACTGGAGCGCCTGGCCAATCATGTTGGCGATATTGGCGGTCTGGCCACCGATATCGGTTACCTGCCGACCGCCTCTTACTGTGGCCGTCTGCGCGGTGATTATCTCAACCTCACGGCCGATATATGCGGTAGTCGTTTTGGCCGGACGCTGGTGCGACCCGGAGGGGTAGCTTACGACATCGACAAAGATCGCGCTGAGAAGATGAGCAAGCAGCTTGCGCTGGTGACGCGCGATACCAAGGGAGCGTTGGCGCTGTTTTTTGACTGTCCATCGGTGCTGGCGCGGTTGGAAGGGACTGGTCAGGTTGCTATGGATGATGCGGAAGCTCTTGGTCTGGTCGGGGTTGCCGGCCGGGCTTGCGGTCTGGCGGTTGATGCACGACTTCATCACCCCTGGGGAGCCTACATAAGGAATTTCGACCAGGCGGTATTTGAGGAAACCGGTGATGTCCATGCCCGGGCAAAGGTCAGACAGCGCGAAATTGTCAACTCAATCAGCTGGGTTAATCAGGCCCTTTCTACCCTGCCGGATTCGCCATTGATCGAGCGACCAGGAAGGCTTGCTCCCGAGTCGCTCGCTGTCACGCTGGTGGAGGGCTGGCGCGGCGAGGTGGCTCATGTCGCACTGACGGACAAGCAAGGCGCTTTTTCCCGCTATAAAATCGTTGATCCATCTTTTCGCAACTGGAGTGGTCTGGCCATGGCGTTGCGCGATGAACAAATTTCTGACTTTCCACTATGCAATAAGAGTTTCAATCTCTCCTATTGCGGTTTTGATCTGTAAAAGGGCTGACCATGCTCAAGATTTTGCGTGAACGGTTTCGTCAGGGCTATCGAACTTTCCCCTATCTAAAAAAAGATCCAGTGATAGCTGAACGCTTTCGTGGACGACCGCAGTTGCCGATCGAGCCTTGCGCCCTAGACTGCCATGCTTGCCGGGACGCCTGTCCTTATGGGGCTGTTCAAATTGACCAGGGCAGAGTTGGCATCGACCTGGGGCTCTGCACCTTTTGCGGAGATTGCGCCACAGCCTGCCCTTCTGGAACATTGACCTTCAGTCGTGATCATCGTCTGGCGACCCGGAAACGGGACGATCTGCTCGTCGGTCCCGCCGAACTGCAGCTGGCGGCGGCGTTGGATGAGCGCATGAAAAAGTTGTTTGGGCGCTCGCTGAAGCTACGCCAGGTGTCCGCCGGGGGCTGCAATGCCTGTGAAGCGGATATCAACGTGCTTGGCACCCTGGTGTTTGATCTGGGGCGCTACGGCATCCAGTTTGTCGCGTCGCCGCGCCATGCCGACGGGCTGCTGGTCACCGGCCCGGTCACAGAAAACATGAAAAGCGCCCTGCTTGATACCTATGCGGCGGTGCCCGAGCCGAAACTGGTGATTGCATCCGGGGCTTGTGCCATCGGCGGCGGACCGTTTCGCGGCAGTCCCGAGGTCAACAACGGTATTGGTGATCTGTTGCCGGTTGATCTCTATATCCCCGGTTGCCCCCCGCATCCCTGGACAACCCTCGACGGCTTGTTGCGGTTGCTCGGGCGTCTGGAGAGAAGATAGTTTCCGTCCCGAAATGGTTCTTTTCCGCCGTGGCGGTGTCAATCTGCAGCCTTGTTTGTGCGGCGTAAAGTACTACGCCTTAAGCTCAAGCCCTTGATTTCCTAGCCACAACGAAAAATTCCTCATTTCCGATTCGGAAATTTATGTGTGCCTACCTGGGGTTTCCGTGTGGTGGCAATTGATCTTGAACCGCTTCGATAATCGTGATAGAAGCACTGCAGCATGGAAACAGGGATGATGGGTACAGAGCGTGACCGCTATTTCATGGAGGCGGCTTATGCTGAAGCGCTGGTCGCTGAGCAACTTGGCGAGGTTCCCGTCGGCGCTGTTGTTGTCTACGCAGATCAGATTGTCGGTCGTGGTCACAACCTGCGCGAGACCAGCAATGATCCCACCACCCATGCCGAGATGGTCGCCATTCGCCTGGCAGCGCAGCATCTTGACTCTTGGCGTCTGCTCGATTGCACCATCTATGTGACCCTGGAGCCCTGCGTCATGTGCATGGGGGCAATTATTCTGGCGCGAGTCCCGCGACTGGTGTACGCTTGTCGTGACCCGCGCGTCGGCGCTGCCGGCTCTATTTACAATCTGGCTGAGGATGAGCGCTTCAATCACCGGGTTGAAGTAACCGAAGGCATTCTACAGCACCAGTGCAGTCAACAGCTGAGTGATTTTTTCCGCAGACTCAGGGAGCAGAAGAAAGAACAGAAAAGCAACAAATAGTGACACTCACGGAGGGGTGTCCGAGAGGTCGAAGGTGACAGACTCGAAATCTGTTGTAGCGCAAGCTACCGTGGGTTCGAATCCCACCCCCTCCGCCAATCGCAGGAAGGCCATCCCATCGGGGTGGCCTTCTTGCATTTAAGAGTTTGAGGGCTGGGATTCGAAGCGAAGCGAACGCTGACTTGATGTCAGAAAAGCGGCCAGGACGGCCGCGTCAGTGAGTGTAGGGGAGCCGACGCAGGAGCCGCCGTGATGGCGGTGACGTAGTGGGATAATCCCACCCCCTCCGCCATAAAGAAATCAGGGGCTTAGCCAATTAAAGTTAAGCCCCTGATGCCCCTGATGTGTTTGAAAAAAGCTTTATACGTGTATGTGCTACCCATCATGCAGACCGGTGCCATACCGTCCATGAACTCCGCGCGCTTCATAAACAACAGGCATTCCATGGTGATGGGATGACGATCAGTCTCTTCATAAACCAGTTCAGCAAAAGCCCGTAATTGCTGCTGGAGAGTGCGGGCTAGGTTTTCCTTATTGCCAAACAGATTGTAAATCGCACCAGTGCGGACACCGGAGGCCTCGACAATTTGGGGGATCGAGACGCGGTGATAGCCCTTTGTGACGAACAGCTCCAAGGCACAGTCTAGAACCTGGCGGTACTTTTTCCCGGGTCGATCGTTCTCACTTTTGGCAGCATAGTCAGATTCTCAATTTATTAAATTAATGGGGGGGTGCGGCTATCCTAACAAAAGACTACAAATTATGGCTGTTTCAATCCCTTTATTGAGTGATCTTGTGACCTATGAAGCAAGGGAGTGTGTAGAAGGCCGAACCGACCACATAGCACGACTGACAGATTGGATTGAGCGCCGGCCAGTCGCTTCCAAATACTGTGGGAACCAGTAGCAGGGTATGGATCCTCTCTCATGCCGCCATGCTGATCGGGAATGCCTGCCAGGGAATCAAAAAAGTCGGCAGATTTTGCCCGACGACTTCGTCAATATAACGGTATTCGCGACTGCGGCGCTGTTGCAACAGCGGATCGCTGACCGTCAATGGAGCCAGGCTCTGGTTGATGACCCAGCCGGCTGGTTCAATGCCGGCGCGGCGCAGATCTTCTTGCAGGGCCAGCGCTTCATGTACCGGCGTCGCCTCCGGGAGGGTGACCAGAAAAACTCTGGTGAAGCCCGGGTCACGCAAACGCGGCAACAGCTGGCGCACTGCCTCGGGGATATCGCTCATGGAACGTGAAACCTCACGATGATAGGATTCAGACGCATCCAGCAGCAGCAGGGTATGACCGGTAGGGGCAGTGTCGATGACCACAAAGCCTCCGTCCCCTTCAGCGACCACGCGGGCAAAGGCTCGAAACACCGCGATTTCCTCGGTGCATGGCGAGCGCAGATCTTCCTCCAGCAATGCCCGCGCTTCATCATCCAGATCAGCACCGACGGTGGCGAGCACGTCCTGACTATAGGCTGCGGTTTCAGCCGCCGGATCAATCCGGCTGACCTGTAAATTTGCCATATTGCGGCCACCCAGAGTCTGGGCGACATGCGCTGCCGGATCGGTAGTCGTCAGGTGGACCTTTTTGCCGCTTGTGGCCAGTGCCGTAGCCAGATTGACCGCCAGGGTGGTTTTGCCAACGCCGCCCTTGCCCATGGTCATGATCACCCCGCCGGACTGTGAAGTAAGCTGTTTGAGCAGATGATCAAAAGACTCCGGCAGTGGCGATTCGACCGCTGAAGTTGGCACCGCTGGCGGTGTACTCCCTGGCGTGAAAAAATTACGTAACGCGTCGATCCCCACCAACTCTGCGCCACTTAATGGGATGTCGGTGCGCGGCAGAGACTTGAGAGCAACCGGCATGGCTGCCAGGGCATTTTGACCGCGTTTGATTAAGGCCATCGCAATCGGGTCCGAACTATTCTGCAGTTGCAACAAACCGTTCAGTACCAGATGCTGGTTACGTACTCCCAGTTCTGCAAGTTCCGCTGCTGCGCGAGCTGCCTCAGCCAGCGGTGACTCATCCGGGCGACTGACAACCACCACCAGGGTTTTATCCGGGTCGGCAAGGGCCTGGCGCGTGGCGGCATAAAGCTGTTGCTGGGCCTGAAGACCGGCCAACGGTCCGAGGCAGGAAGCGCCACTCGCATTGGTGTCGATAAAATCACTCCACGCCGCCGGTAATGACAGCAGACGCAGGGTGTGGCCGGTGGGGGCGGTATCGAAAACAATGTGATCAAAATCTTTGGCCACTTCCGGATTACCCATTAAACTGGCGAACTCGTTAAACGCCGCTATTTCCACCGTACAGGCGCCGGAAAGTTGTTCTTCCATGCTGGTGATAGCGGCGTCGGGCAATAGACCACGATAGGGGGCAACCATCTGTTCGCGATACGTCGCGGCCGCTTCGACCGGATCGACATTGGCAGCATACAAACCGTCTACATCAGGAACCGGAACCGGCTCGGCAGACAGAGGCAGACCCAGAACTTCGTCTAGATTGGAAGCTGGGTCAGTGCTGACCAATAGCACTTTATTTCCTTGATCGGCCAGAATGATGGCGGTTGATGTTGCTGTTGTGGTTTTTCCAACCCCCCCCTTACCGGTAAAAAACAGATTGCGTGGGGCGTTGTCGATGAATTTCATTTAGTTTCTCCTGTGAAAACTTTGAGCTACAAAAAGTCTCAAGCCGGTCAAAGCCGGCTCGATAGGTGTTGTAATTATCCTGCGACCGCAGGATCAGCATTTGCCCGGACTTCAGCCACAGGCTGTTGTTGGTTGTTTGACCGCTTCTTGTTCAAACGTGATACCAGCCTCGGCCAGGATAGTGACAAATTTATCCAGAGTCGGATAACTGCCCTTGGCCAGTATTTTATCGTCGACAAAGGTCAGGGGGAGCACCGAGGGGCCATCAGTGCGCAATAATTCGCTGACTTGCGTATTGTCAACAAAGGCACGCGGTTCACTGGAAAGATTGTAGCGCTCCACGGTAACTCCTGCTTGTTCAATCTTGCGCAGGGTCTCCTGCAGTTTGCTCAGCTTGGGGTCGACGGAGGGGCCACACACACCGCTGGAGCAACACATGGCCGGATCATAAATAGCTATTTTCATTGGGTTATTTTCTCCTTATCAATTTATTAACAAACCCTGCAAGATCAGGTCGGAGGGTTCTGTTTCATCATCTGCACCATGCTCATCATCTGTTGCATGGCTACATCCTTGTATTAAGCTGTTTTCAATTTTAAAAATAAATGGTTAGAGTGATATTCATCAGTTGCGCATCGGTATCAGTAAAACCGGAACCGGTGAATGACGTACAACATTGTGGCTGACACTTCCGAGGAAAAACTCGCGGACAAAACCCCTCCCCTGGGTTCCCATGACGACCATTTGCCCACCATGTTCCTTGATCAGGCGGCAGATTTCTTCATGGGGCATGAGAAACCGGCGAAAGATCGGTCGCGACAATAAAACGTGTAAGCATGATATATCTCCTTTAACAGTCCCGAATCCCAATGTTAAGGGTGTGCGGCAGGAAACCAATTCTTGGTGCGATTGGCGTATTTGACCAGGGCCAGCATCAGCGGCACTTCCACCAGCACCCCGACAATGGTCACCAGCACCACCGGCGAGGCGGCACCGAACAGGGTAATGGCGACGGCCACAGCCAATTCAAAAAAGTTGGAGGCACCGATCATGCCCGCAGGTGCGGCAATGTCATGGGTCATGTGGCACTTGAGGCAGCCGACATAAGCGAGAAAGAAGATGAAGATTGTCTGAATAATCAGGGGAATCGCAATCAAAACAATATGGAAGGGATTACTGAGGATGACTTCCCCCTGAAAGGAGAAAATCAGCACCAGGGTCAACAACAGACCACCAATGGTGATGTTGTTGAATTTGGGGAGGAACTCCTTGTTGAAATACTCTTCTCCCTGGTTTTTCAACACCCAGCTGCGGGTAGCAATGCCGCTGACGAGGGGGATAACCACGAACAGAAACACCGACAGAAACAGGGTGTCCCAGGGGATGCTGATACCACCGATACCGAGCAGCAAAGCAACAATCGGTGTAAAAGCGATCAGGATGATCAGATCATTGGTGGCGACCTGAACCACGGTGTATGCCGGGTTACCACGGGTTAAGTGGCTCCAGACAAAAACCATGGCGGTACAGGGTGCCGCGCCTAGAATAACAGCACCGGCAACGTATTCCTTGGCCAGTTCTGCCGGAATAAAAGGACTGAAGATCACATAGAAAAACAACGAAGCGATCCCAAACATGGTGAATGGCTTGATCAGCCAGTTGACAATCCAGGTCATGTAAAGCCCACCCGGATTTTTACGCACATTTTTAATGCTGGTGAAGTCGACCTTCATCATCATTGGATAGATCATCAACCAGATCAATACCGCGATAGGAATCGATACTTTGGCATATTCAAGTTTGGCCAGAGCTGCCGGGATCGCCGGCAAAAATTTGCCGATCAGCACTCCGCCAACCATACAGAGAACAACCCAGACCGTCAGGTTCTTCTCGAAAAAACTGATTCCTTCCAACTTTTGTTTCGTCATCCCTTAGCTCCCTGCCAGTTCGTTACGAAAATAATCACCCAGCCGGGCGCGGATCTCGTCCCGGACCCGGCGGTAAACATTCATCACCTCTTCATCACTGCCGGTCGCTTTGGGCGGATCGTCGAAACCAATATGAATCCGTTTGACGCCACCGAAAAAAAGCGGGCACTTGTCGTTGGCATCACCACACAGGGTAATGACATAGTCAAAGTTCTGCCCTTCATACTTGCTGATATGGTCAGAACTGTTGGCAGAGATATCGATACCAACCTCCGCCATCACCTCAACCGCCCTGGGATTAAGACCATGAGGTTCGGTGCCGGCGGAGAAGGCTTCAATCTGGCCGGCAAAGTCATGATTCATCAGGCCATCGGCCATCTGGCTACGGCAGGAGTTGCCGGTACACAAGAACAAGATTTTTTTCATGCAGTGACCCTTCTATCTATCCGTATAAGCGAATGAATAACCAACAAAAAAGCTAGCGACATCTCCTGTTTTGCGCATCCGGCAATGCGTTCAGAGCCTTGCGATCCTCGTGTGCCTGATTCGATTCATTGAGTTTCTCTACCAACAATCGCAGCAAATCGTTACCCAGTGCGCTCGCTTGTTTGAGTCGATAAAACATCCAGACCCCGCGCCGCTCATCGTCAACGAGTCCAGCATTGCGTAGATAGGCCAGATGACGTGAAACCGTCGACTGAGGCAACTCCAGCGCCGCCATCAGATCGCAAACACAAAGTTCTCCATCACTTAACAGGGCCAGAATCCGCAAACGGGTTTCGTCCGAGAGCGCCTTAAAGGTGTGAGCGACATTTTTCATAGGCTTAAGATATCTGCTCATGCGGATAAAGGTCAAGCAACGATTCCCAATCTGTTGTCCAAAGTAAAATTAACTTGATTCCATCATGTATTTGGCTATATTGCCCAACATGAAAACAACTGCTGACACCTTCCAACTACAAAAATCCCAACTACTGGCCCGCACCAGGGTGATCAAGGCATTGGCTCATCCAACCCGCCTGTTCATTGTTGAGGAACTGGAAAAAGGGGAACGCTGTGTCTGTGACCTGACGGCGATGATTGGTGCTGACATCTCGACGGTGTCCAAACATCTGTCCGTATTGCGCCAGGCTGGCATCGTCGCCGATGACAAGCGCGGCAATCAGGTTTTCTACTGCTTGAAAGTGCGCTGTATTCTTAATTTTTTTGGCTGTATCGAGTCGGTATTGAAGTCCCAGCGCAGTGATGCGTTACGATAATTAATACCGATTTTTTTGCCCAGAATATTGGCCTTTTTGCCAAATACGAAAACATGAGGTATTCAAGTGGGTCGCTTTACCGAACTGAAAATCCTGTCCCTCATCATTGGCGTCTTTATTCTCTGCTTTTTTTTTGCCCATTGAGTGGCTAAAAAGCAGCGGTCGGATTGAGTCGGCCATCTGGGAAGCCCTGTATCTGGTGCGCTGGTATGCCCAGGAGCATGAAGGCCTTGGCATCCTCTCGCCAGTCAGACTCATCGAAATCAGCCGCGAGGAAATAGCAGCTGTCATCGGTAAGCAGAGGAAAGACGCGCATTGCTCTGAGAAACAGTTTTTGGCAAACCTGTGGAATCTCATAAACCCTGCATTACCAGAAATCCCAGCCTGGATTGCCTAGCGGAGATTTGGTATTCTTATGCCGTAACTTGTGTCGCTAAAGGTGACGCTCAAAATCCACTCTCTGGTGCAATGTCCTCACAACATCGATCCCATCATCAGTACATTTAAAGAAGATAACGTGAGAACCCGCTCTTGCTTTTCGGTAGCCCCTCCTCACGTCACCAATATCTACAGATTTTGTGGGGTCACTGGCTGCGTTCCCCATGGCTGACCATAGTTCTCGCACATATTTTTCGGCTTGTTCAACGTTCCATTGCAAAAAAGTATAATCCCAAATTTCACTCAGGTCTAATTTGGCCCTGGGAGATAAAATCACTCTACTCATAGGGCAAGGAATTTCTTTTTGTTCGCAATAAAGGCCTCAATATCCAAACTGGTGGAAGGGCCTGAATTCTCCCCCTCAATCAAGGCCTGCCTCAATCGCTCCAGCTTTATGTGATCCTGCCTGATCAGGTCTCGAACATAGTCAGAAGCGTTGGCATAGCGTCCAGATTTAACGCATTCTTCAACCCAGTTTTTCATCTGATCGGGCAAAGATACATTCATCGTCGCCATAAAGGCCTCCTTTTGTCGGAATTAATACCAACAATATATGACAGTCTTTGCCATATATCAATCTTTGCCATCCTGACCAATCGAGCTTTGTGGGATTGAGTGTTGCGGGCGGTAATACCGACGAGTGTCAAAAATAGAGCGCATGATGAGAAAATCACCGGAATCGGCTATTGGGGGCTATTTGCGTCCGAAAAACCGTGAGTTGCTGGATGTTTTTCTGAGGGGGGCAACGACTCGGGTAGAGAGCATGTCGATCAGTTCATCCTGAAGGTCAAGTAGATAGGCCGCACTGCTGGATGGCGATCTGTAAATATCGAATTTGGCCATCAGAACTGCCTTAAACCTTTACTCCAAAGCCCCTTGCGATCAACATAGTCATTAGCTGCAGCAATTGCATCTTGATTGTTTTTCAACCATTCTTGCCGGTCATGGTCCCTGAGGATCTGCTCCAATCTATCTTCTAAAGTTTTCGATAGATTTATTTTGTTTTCTCTGGCCAGCTGTAAAAGGTCACTCCGAATACTAAGGTTTGCAGATTGCTTGCGAGCCACATTTCCCATAATCACCTCCATGCGCAGTATATGCGCATAACAGCTTTGCAGATTTTAACTGTCAATAAAATCGCCATAAAATCAATGAACCACTGTCTCGAAGGTAGCTGGTTCTGAAACGTGGAAACCTTCCTGGATTTTGTGCCGGATTGATTTTCGGAGGAAAGTCGGGGTGGATTTTCAATTACCGAATACCCTGCATTAGCAGAAAATCCGGCTCGGATAGCCAAGCGGGATTTTCGTGACTTTATGATCGTATTTTTTGGATAAACTGATTTTTAATGTTCAGTATCACCGGTGATAAAACTGCAGTGCAACGATGAGGTTGGCAACAGCTGTTAAGCTACCTCAGGCTGCGACAAGCTTTTTAACCCTGAGCTCTTTACGATACTGCTCAGCATGAACTCAGGTGCATTAAATCTCAAAGGAAGACGCATATATGGCGATGCTGTGAGGGAGGCTATCACGGTGTTGCCGGAGTTGCGCCTTGCAAGCGCATGGAATTCAGTAGTCTGAAATGGCGACCGCGGCAAAGCCCAACCAGTAGCCGCGTACCGAGTCTTGCGTGATGCCCGGTAGCGGCAACGGCAGTCACCTGCCGTTACTGTGGTCTCACATCGCTGATCTCGTTAGCTATTCCTTCGTTCACTCTTCTTATTATAAATTCCGATTTGTTTCATGCTGGCCGTTGCCTGGGCCCGAATCAAAACTGCCAGGTCACTCCCAGTAGCGGTCCGGACATAGTCACGTCAGCACGAGTACCACCACTTTTATAATCCACGGTCAACTGGCGAAAGCCCGCAGAAGCGTAGAGATGTTGATTGACCTGATAATTCAGGGTCGCGAGGACCTGGCTTGTCATCTTCGAACCTACGCCATAGCCTCCCACATCACCATAAAAAATAGCGGACCACTGCGGCAAGAGACTGACATTGGCGCGCGCAGCTACGATCGGGTCGATAAAATTGAAATTTTTTGAATAATTCACGCCGGCAACAGGGATCTTCACCGCACTGTGCAGCCACCAGGCTCTGGCGCCTACCAGGACATCAAAGCGGATGCGCTCGACATCAACCAAGCGATACCCGGCTTCGAGAGTAAGGGATGTCTGGCGTATTTCACCTTCGGCGGGAACACCATTCGGTAAGCTGCCTTGTTTTGATAAGGATGCGTAGCTGAAATCACCGAGAAGAACAAAACGGTCATGACGCGCAAACCCTGAAAGAAAAAAGGCACCATCAAGATCTTTAAGAATTTCAGAAAAAGAATCGTCTATCGAGACAGTCGGTCCTCCACGAAAAGGGGTAATGTCTCCACCGACTCCTGATGCCCAGAGATAGGGAGTAACTTGGCCGCTCCAGCCATGGGCGGCCAACGCGTTGGCCGGTCCCATGAGAATTCCTGCAGACACCGCCAGCATTAAACTAAGACCCCGAAGCCGCAACAGGCCTGGGATGATTTTTTTCATCATCTCATTTTTCTCCCTCAACGCTAACAAGAACGGCTTGTCACCGCTACAGTCCCTGAAACTTAAAAGGAACAGCTTTCTTAAAAGACCTCAGGGCATCACCAGCATATACCTGGCCCTCGTCGAGGCTGAGCTTGAGAACACTGGCCTTGTCACTGAAATCAACCTTTTTAAGATCAACCCACAGTACATTCGGTGTCATGACATTTTCAAAGTAGTAAACAAGCCGCTTCTGGTCGGCAACGACCCGCCACTGCGTGCTGGAAATATGCGGCTGGTCTTCTGAAGATATACCGTAGGGAACGGAAACATTTCTGATCACGCTGAACACGCTTGCTACGGCTATATGGGGATCGCTGGTTTGGGGAATGGCACCAATGTAATAGGAGGCACGAGCAAAACGATCAGCGGGCCTGTTGGTTCCCGGCAAAAACACGGTGCCTGGTATTTGTTCCCAATAGCCTTTGATGGCCAACTGCTCCTCATAGACGGGATCGTTTGTCATGACCTGGTACGATGAGTCGTGATGGATAACTAACTTGCCATTGATATATTCCAGAATAGCGCTATCTCCGGTCGGATCGGAAAGAGATAGATGGACAGTAGTAAACTTATCCGTTCCGGGGATAAAATCCGTAACAACAACAAACTCCTCCTTGCCAAGAGAATTCACCGCCTCAGCAACGGTGGCAAAGTTGTCGAGAGCATACTGGGCCCATGCCGCAATTGTAATGCCTTTTTCTTTACCGGACGGGTCAAAAGCAGGATACTGCGATGTCACGAGCCACAGAAGATTGGCGACCAGTCCTTTCTCATTCATGCCGTCCGGCGTGGCAATGTCCCAGGAACTGGCAGCAATACTGCCATAGCGCGATGTCCATTCCAGCGAATTTGGGCCCACCTCACCGCTTCTTTTCATCCCGCGCGGGAAAATCCACAAGTTGGCAGGAATGGCGATTGAAAAATCCATTGTACGCCCGGTAAGCACGTTTTCAGCCGGGCCCTTATATACCACCCTGGTACAAGCCAGCAGATCACCCGCAAAAAACAAAAAAAGAAAGAGCAAACATAAAAAAAACATAGGCTTAAAGGGTTTCATCTTGCACTCCTGTAAGAAATTGAAAAAGCTATAGTTTCTCGACGAAAAATATAACTGCGGCTGTCTTCAATTGTCAATGTGGCGTGCCAACATTGCCGCGCCATCCATTCCCAACTGCTCGGTCTGTTTGACGACGGAGAACTGACCCCGGAACCGAGGAAATTGCCGTAACGGCCCGCAGGAAATCGGCTGCGAGCGCCTATTTATTGATGAACCGGCTGATATGCCGGGGAGCTATTAACCCCTCGGACTGGAAAAATATTGATTGTCATTAACCACTTTAGGTAAACAATGTATACACTTGCTGATTGTACTCTGATCACATAGGCAGCCTATCGTGACATACAGTTGCTGGATCGCGGTCTTTTGTTCGGCTCAACGCGGTTTGCAATGGGATCACCTTCACTACCCATCGGGCGGAACGAGGAGTCAGTCAATTCATTGTTGAGCAAGAATCCCCCAGCTAACCCTGATCCTCCGTCTGACATGGCGACAAAAACCCTTGCTACAGGATCCAAAGGCCCTGCGCAAGGATAGAGCTGAATAGTTACGAAAAATCATCGATGGATTTCATGATGGATTCCGTTCCTCTGCAATGAGGAAAACTGATTTTCGAGTCTACTTTAAATAGGAATTTCTGGTCGAGCTTTCTCCCTTTTTTACTGCTTGAGCCACGCAGAAATGTCTAGTTGTTGAATGACGATTCACTCTGTACAAGATGATCGATATATCGACACCAGGCTTCGCTGTCGCGTTGCGGAACAGTGGCCTTGCCTCGAATACCAAGTTTAAATTCGACCACAGATCTCCATTCCTCCGAGCCGATATCTGGCCCGTGTCCGTGGCCATCTCCTGTTGTTACTTTCTCTTCTATTGACTGGTACCATTCGCCGGAGCAGGAGGTTTTCGTTTGCTGTGCTGATTTCACGATACTGCTTGTTGTTGTACAGCCGACCACTAAACCAAGCAAGATTGTGAGCCATAAACAAATTGCTAACGATTTCAGATTGTTACTTAGCATATAAAATAATCCCTACAATTTGGATGCAAGCACAAAAAAGCGCCGAATCTATAAAGGTGGGCTGTGAATTATACCATCAAAAAAGAGAAAGCCAGTTGCGGGGAGGTGCCGCAACTGGCTTTTTTAAACACACAAGGAGTAGGAGAATGAAGAGGAACTTGGCTCGCCTGCCACAACAAGCTTCGTTCTGTTGATTACCACTATAATGATAGCGGTTATCAATTGCAAGCAATAAATTACCAAAAAAGTAATTATTCTCTAGCGTCCTTTCTGATTTCCTCTTTTGGTTCATCCTCCGGCCGATAAGCACCGTGCCGACAGAGAGTGTCGTCCTCCCGGCAAATATTCCGGATGTCCCCGCAATGGCGGGTTTGGCCTCTCTTTATTGTTGACGTTGTGACGTTGCTGGTCGGCCAGGCCTTGACGGCCTGGCCAACCCCCGCCTCCCCGTTTGGAACAATTTTTATCAACGTCAGCGAATGCCGTAATCTGCTACCTGCCAGACACCATCCAGGTGTCTTGGCAGAATCACCTCAGCTGCCCGATCCTGGTGCAAGGTCCGCGCATCAAGCTGCACGATCGGATAATCGCCATCAGGAAAACGCGGATAGATACCGCTGGAGCGCAATGCCGTCAACTGTCGCCGTAGAACCGGTCCCAATAGGTGTTGTGACCGCTCGATAGCGTTCACAACCTCCTGTTCATTCCGGGCCAGTCGCAGCGACGAAGACACCTGGTTGTGGGCGGTACTGCTGTTGTCGCTGTCATTGATCCGGGCAAAGTGCCCAGCCGCTGCTACCGTATCTTGCGAGGGCAGGTTGGCCGGTGCGCTGCTGAGCCCAAGCAGTAGGTCGCAAAACCCCAGCACAACAATGGCAACCAATTTTTTCTTTCATGACCCCTCTGTTTACACGTTGGAACATTTCCGAACTATTGCTGGTCGTCCAGCCATTGATGGATTTCCTTCATGGATGCCGGTTTGTGAAATATTTTACAACCAAGATGCTGTGCCTGCTCATACTCTTCATTCGACCAGCTTCCGGAAATCACTGCTCTGCGGTTGTTCGGCAGCTTGCAGCCGCGATCTTTGATCCACTGGATGAATTCGAGCCCGCTCATGCCCGGCATCTGATTATCGGTTATCAATGCATCAGCGCAGGCGTCGTCGGAACAGTCACAGTAGCCATTATGGCTTGCAACATAGCTGGTCGGATCGGCAAAAGCTGTGACCTTATAATCCCTTTCCCTCAGTATTTCCGTCATCAGATCACGACAAAGGGGATTGTCTTCGAACAGCAATGCAATTTTCGATGCCATATCAGGCTCCCTTGACGACAACAGAATGACTTTCAGCGGCCATTGTAGCGACGATTTCTGAAAAAAATCTGACTGGGAGGAGTTTGTTCCTGTTTTTATGCAAAAAAATTGAAATTTATGCATGCCAAACTGTGATTTGTTATGGATTTCCTGATAGGATCCCAACTTGTCCGCAGTTCTCAAGCGCAAGGATGTGAACATGGCGAAACCTTCTTGCAGCTGCACGGGGTCTAGCTGACCGGGCCGCAACGGGTTGGTGAATTGCTCAATGGCGACGAGACATTTTTGCCGGTGCGTGCCGGCAGCCAGGTCCAATTGGTGAATCTGCAACAGGTGGTTTCGATGTCTCTTTCCGCTGAACTGGAATGTGATCCGCTGTTGACCCTCGGTGAGGAGCATCAAGTGCGGGTGACCGACTAAAGGCCTGCAGCTTATTCGTATTCATCCACTCCCACCAGCGATGGGAGTGCGGTAGTTGTGGTGATAAATCAGCTTGATTGCTTAGAGGAAAGACATGATTTTCTGGTTAATTTACGCGCTGACCGGCGCAGTAGTCGGGGTGTTGGCCGGGCTGTTGGGGATTGGTGGTGGCGTGGTCATCGTGCCGCTGCTGACCTTCACCTTTGTTGCCCAGCAATTTCCTGAAACCTATATTCTTCATCTGGCCCTGGGAACCTCCCTGGCGACCATTATTGTTACCTCGATTTCCAGCTTTCGTGCCCACCACGCCCGCGGGTCGGTCAACTGGTCGGCCGTCAAGGGGTTGGCTCCCGGTATTCTGCTGGGGACCTTTATGGGAACCTGGGTGGCAGCGCAACTCAGCAGTAAATTTTTAAGCGTGTTTTTTGCCTGTTTTCTCTATTATGTGGCTATTCAGATGTTGCTGAACATTACTCCGCGCCCCTCACGTAGCCTGCCGGGAAAAGCCGGGATGTTTGGTGTTGGCGGTGTCATTGGTGGCATTTCGAGCCTGGTGGGTATCGGTGGTGGAACCATGACGGTGCCATTTCTGGGATGGTGCAACCAACCGATTCACACTGCGGTTGGCACCTCGGCGGCGGTCGGCCTGCCGATCGCCTTTGCCGGTGCCCTGGGGTATCTGCTTAATGGTCTGTTTGCCAGCGGTTTGCCGGCGGGCAGTCTGGGCTTTGTCTATCTGCCGGCACTGCTTGGCGTTGCTGTGGTGAGCTATTTTACGGCGCCCTTCGGGGTTCGGCTGGCTCATGCTTTGCCGGTCGCTCGGCTGAAAAAAATCTTTGCCATTTTTCTGTTGTTGATGGGAACACGCATGGTCCTGAGTTTTTTTTAAAGGGGCGCTTATACATAAAGAGGACTTTTTGATGGAAAACTTCTGGTTTGCGTTTGGTTTGACGGTTTTTGCCGGTCTGGCCACCGGGGTTGGCAGTTTGATTGCGTTTATGGCAAAACGCACAAATTATCGTTTTTTATCGGTAGCAACAGGATTCTCAGCAGGGGTTATGCTTTATGTTTCCTTTGTTGAGATCTTTGTCAAAGGGGCCAACGTTTTAACCGAGGCCTATGGTGCCTATTGGGGACACTGGGTCAATACGGCAGGTTTTTTTGGCGGTATGTTGCTGATTGGCTTGATTGATACCTTAATTCCCTCTGCAGCCAATCCCCACGAAGTTCACTCTGAAGCGGAAGTCAGCCCTCTCAAAGATGAATCGGAACCTATGCCGAAACAATTCATCAAGGATCATGGGCTGGGAAATAAAAAACTGCTGCGGATGGGCTTGTTTACTGCGTTGGCTATCACCATTCACAACTTTCCCGAAGGGCTGGCAACCTTTCTAGCAGCACTTGAGGATCCAGCTCTGGGCGTTGCTATCGCTATTGCCATCGCTTTACACAATATCCCAGAGGGAATCAGTGTTTCGGTCCCTATTTATTATGCCACCGGCAGTCGCTTCAAAGCCTTCTGGTATTCATTACTTAGCGGTCTTGCTGAGCCCCTGGGAGCCATCATCGGTTATCTGGGCATCATCTTTTTCTTTGGTGGGACTGACGGCGTGGTGCCACCACAGGTCATGGGGATCCTGTTCAGTGGCGTTGCCGGGATTATGGTTTATATCAGTCTCGATGAGTTGCTGCCTACCAGCCGGGCTTATGGCAAAGGGCATGACAGTTTGATCGGGCTGGTCGCCGGCATGGTGGTGATGGCCTTGAGTTTATTGTTGATGATGTAGTTTTGTCGACTGATGATTACGGGCCGGCAATGGCAAAAAAACGCGAACTGAGGCACTTACAAAAAGCAGCGACTGGCCACAGGTGGACACTGTGGTGCCTTGTTGTCCTCTTGTGCTTTATGCTGATCGGTTGCGGGGAAATCAACTATTATCGCCAGGCGGTGCTCGGTCAATGGCACCTGCTGGCCCAACGTCGTGATATTGAAAAACTGATCGCTGCTGAGCAAACACCCGCTGAATTGAAACAGCGCCTGGAGCTGGTGCAGGAGATCCGCGATTTTGCCGGCACCGAATTGTTGTTGCCTGACAATCGCAGCTACCGAACCTATGCTGACCTTAAGCGCCCCTATGCGGTCTGGAATGTCGTCGCTGCCCCATCCCTGTCAGTTGACCCGCTTACCTGGTGTTTTCCCGTGGCCGGCTGCGTGCCCTACCGTGGCTATTTTGATCAAGGGGCGGCCCAGCGGTTTGCCCAGGGTCTGGAAGGACAGGGATATGATGTTCATGTCTATGGCGTGGCTGCCTATTCGACCTTGAACTGGTTCGATGATCCGGTGCTCAATACCTTTGTCCATTACCCGGAAGCGCAGCTGGCCGGGTTGATTTTTCATGAGTTGGCCCATCAGCAGCTATACATTAAGGGTAATGGCAAAAACGACGGGGCGTTTAATGAATCCTTCGCCCAGATGGTGGAGCAGGTTGGTGTTGAGCGCTGGTTACTGTCGCGCCGGCAACAGGACAAGATCACTGTCTATCGACAGTATCGCTCACGTCAGCAGGAATTTATCGAGCTGGTGTTGCAAACCCGTCAGGAACTCGAGAATTTGTACCAAAGTGATCTTGCAGAAGATATCCAGCTTGCGACCAAGAATCAGCTTTTAACTGAATTTCACCAGCGCTACGCGACCTTAAAACAACAGTGGGACGGGGATGGGCGTTTTGATGGTTGGGTGGCGCGACCGCTGAATAATTCTCATTTTGCCCTGGTGGCAACCTATCACACTTATGTGCCGGCTTTTTTTGCCCTGCTCGAACAATCTGCTCGAGACCTGCCGTCATTTTACCAGAAGGCAGCAGAGCTTGCGGCTTTAGCGCCGACACAGCGCGATGCGATACTGCAAACCCTACTGAACGAAAACGATTGACAGTGCTGGTGCCGTTCCATTGACCCATTGATGTCAAAAATCCAGCAGCAAATTCTATCTTGTGTTGACTCTATCGACTTTTCATAAAAATGTGTCTAAATATTGACACATTATCAGCGAATCATTATATTCAGCTATTGGTAGGGACAATGAAAAGATGTCAGGCACCGATGTTTATTGACCCTGCAAGGCCTGATGCTTTCGCCAAAAGCATCAGGTTGGTGAGCTATTACTGCGGTGAGTAAATAACCTGTCATCCTCGCGTACTTTAGTCGGGGATCCATTCTTTGATGGCGTCGCAAAAACTCACCAACTGCCGCGTTGCTGCGTTTATTTCGCTGCTTCGACGTACGTAAGTACGCCTCATTGCTCAACAAACGCGCGCCTTGCATTTGGCGCTTTTTGCTTAGCCGGCTAACCGGATACTTTTTGCGAGAGCATCATTCTTTAACAGCCTAAAATCTCACTGGATTCCCGCTTTCGCGGGAATGACGATGTGAGTTCAACTTTTAACTGTTTTGTTGCCGAAGCAATAACGTACCTCGAAGCAGTGAGACGATGGCGACTGTTTTCAGACTGGCGCAGCAGTTGGTGCGTTTTTGCGCCGCCATCAAGGCTTAATAGCCACTGAATGGGACACTACCTATGGGAACAGATGATGATTTCAACGGAATGATCGGCCATTCGCCGCAGATGCTCGAATTGTTTGATCTGATTACCTGCGTTGCCGAAGAGGGGAGCAGTACGGTTCTCATTCAGGGGGAGAGTGGTACGGGAAAAGAACTGATCGCCCGCGCTATTCATGATAACAGCCCACGCAAGGCGGGGCATTTTGTGCCGGTGAACTGTGCTGCTATCCCCGATGAGCTGCTGGAAAGCGAGCTGTTCGGGTATGTCAAAGGTGCTTTTACCGGCGCCATGCAGTCCAAGATCGGCCGGGTTCAGCATGCCGATGGTGGAACTCTTTTTCTTGATGAGATCGGTGACATGAAATCCACCCTGCAGGCCAAGTTGTTGCGCGTGCTGCAGGAACGGGAGGTGGAGCAAGTGGGGGGGGTGCGGCCAACCAAGGTTGATGTGCGGGTAATCGCCGCCACCCATCAGAACCTGGATAATCTGGTCGCATCGGGGCGTTTTCGCGAGGATCTCTACTATCGGCTGGCGGTTATTCCGATTGTTGCGCCCCCTCTGCGTGAACGGCGTGTCGATATTGCTCTGTTGATTGAGCGTTTTATTGATCGTTTTACCCGTCGTAAAAGTGACCGGCGCACCACCTTTGATCCACAGGCGCTGCAGAGCCTGATGGCCTTTGACTGGCCCGGCAATGTGCGTGAGCTGGAAAATCTGATTCAGCGTCTGGTGATACTGCATCGCGGCAAGCGCATCAGTATGAAAGAATTACCCGACAAATACCGCTGTGACGATGCTGCTGCTGTGCTTGAAGGCCTCGCAATCGCCTCATCAGCAAGCGATGCCGGGAGAGTAGCTGGTACCGATCACCTCATGGCGGGGCCGACGGATATTCACTGGAGTGACAATGGTGTGGATTTTAATGCGCTGATCAGTGATTTTGAGGATCGACTGATTCTCGAGGCGGTCTCCCGTAGTGGTGGCAACAAAAAGGAGGCGGCGCGGCTGCTGAAACTCAAGCGCACCACCCTGATCGAAAAAATCAAAAAGAAAAACCTGCCGGTCTAACTTGTGGCCATTCGGAAACCCTGAATGAACCGGACGCAAGTTTCTGATTCGAAAAGGAGCCGTTTCCGGACGGACACTAGCTGACTTTCTGGAAGTGCCTGGATACCGTGTTCTGAATCTCGTTGGTGGTGGCCGGGATCACCAGAATATCCCTGGCGCCATATTTGATCGCCCGCAGCACGGCTGAACGGGTCCACTCTTTTCCGGCAAAAATCAGCGGTGGCAGGGTGCGGTTGGCTGATTGAAGTTTGATCGCTGCGGCGAACCCCTTTTCACCTATCTGCGCCATCACCAGGAAAATTCCCAGAACCTGATACTGTTGCAGCAGCCCCTTGATATCATCCTGAAAGCTCGCTACCCGACAGTCGTAGGATGCCGAGGCGAGAATCTCGACAAAGGTCTCGGCGGCACCTTGCTGATCGCTTAAAATCAGTACAATCGGTGGACCGGTCGGTGCAGTTTCAGCTGTTGTCGTTGTTGCAGAAGCGGCCGGCGCTGTTTGATCAGTGCCGGTGGCTACTGTCGGGTTCCCCCAGGCGTCAGCAGCCGGGGCATCCAGATCAAAAAGTTCCGCCGGAAAGACCAGTAACAGGCGGTGAAGCTCGTAGCTGTCCATGCCAATGGTAAAGGACGCCAGGTAATAGCTGCCTGCGGCAAACGGCTGATTGGAAGAGGAGTCAATCTGGGTTGGAACAATGGTCTGACTTTCGGTGCGGACAAAGCGCAGCTGCTGCGGGTATCCATCGAGAAAAACCCGGGTTAAGCTGCCGGCCAGAATATTGGCGATCTCTCCATAAGCAGCGGAAACTTCCCCGTCAAACTCTCCTTTTTGCATTTTTACGGCAATCTGGTCATCCGGAAGCATAATCAGGGTGCCACCCATGGCAATTGCATCGGGAACCTGGGTCAATAAATACCCCACCCCTTTTTTATCACCACTGACCTTCATTTGGGTCAGGATCGCCTTGTTCACGCAATGAGAAGAGAAAAGTTCCTCTTTGGTCGTCATTACCAGTTGGGTGTCACTGCACCTGAGAGTTTGGCCGAGCAGGGCGCCGATTTCGCCCGTCAGGGTGTGCATTCCGGCTTGACAGACTGCATCTATGAGTGCCCTTTGCTTCAAAATAACCTCGCGTTGCGAAGAGGAGCCCAAGGCCAGGTGAGCTGAAACTGCAGCTCAACAAAAAAGCTGACCCTGGCTGGTGGTAAAATGTACGACAACCCGCTGACGGCTTTTCAGGAGCGGGGATGATCTGGGACTGCCCTGCAAGACCGCCGGCACCGGGGCAGTGGCTAACTACCATGGCAGCAAGACTACCGGTCAGGTTGATCATGGTCGGGGCATGACAACCGATCGCCTGTTTGCCGGATTCAAAGGGCGGCTGAGCGGCGCTATCGATGCAGATCATGCAGTTGAAGGTCTCATCGGTTGTTGCTGATATTAGTTTTAGCAAAATTCACAGTAACTGTTCAGCACTGGATCTTCGGATCCTATGACAAGGGACGCGATTGTTTCCCGTTGGGTCATCCATGACCGCTTGTTCTCGCCGTCCATGGCGACAAACACCCTTGCCACAGGAGCCAAAGGCCCTGCGCAAGGATAGTGCTGAATAGTTACGATTCGCATTGACGTCCTGAACGAATAGTTATTGCTCGGGGATGGAGGGACCGGCCGGGTCAGAGCTGCGTATAGTCAACAATCAATACCCGGAATTTTTGTTTCATTTACAAATTGCCCTTGTGATAGAGCGCCGGTTTTATTTTGTTTCCCGGAATGTCGACAACCTCGCTGACTTTATTAACCACGAGGCCGAACCCGGTTGAATTAACACGGACGACGATAATGCCGGTACCGTCATCATCGCCGCGTCATACATTGGTATCTCTGCGCTGCTTAAGAGTTTTTCAGCGGTGTTATAGCGGGCTTCTTTTTTCGCCGCCGGCGTTTGCGGCGAAGCGGGAGCTTAGGCGGCGAATCAGCGCCGTTGATAGCTGGATGCCATTCCTGCAACAGCGGCCGGAGATCGGGTCGAACCTCAGTCCAGAGAGTAAAGAGCTCCATCGCGTTGGCGGTGGCGGGGTGGCGCAAAAATTTCTGTTCGCCACGCTGGCCGCGGCCACGGACCAGCCGAAAACAGCCGAGGAGCAGGTCGCGCGCCTGGATACGGATGCCGGCGGCGATGCTGAAATAACGGCAGTGGGGTGTCAGAATATCGTTGGCGGATTGTACGGCGGTTGTAATGGCGGTGCCGCGCTCCGGCGGGCAACTGTCCATAAACAGGCGCAGATAGAGTGCCGCAAGAGCAAAGCTTTCATCGATGGCCGTGCCGCAGCGCGTGCGTGCGTCGACCTGCGCCAGCATGGCGATTCCTTCGTCGGTACCCGGGTAACCGGCGAGCAGATGCGGAAGCATGCCAAGCTCCCGGCAGTGGCGTAATACCGGAGCAGCGATGCCGTAACGGAATAGCGCCATGACCTCTTCGCGCACCCGTGCCGGTGCAGCTGTGGCCAGCAGTTCCCGGTGTTCTTCGATGGCTGGGATAATGTTGTCGCACAGGTTGAAATCGAGACGGGCAGCAAATTCGATGGCGCGTAACATGCGCACCGGATCTTCGACAAAGCGCACCAGCGGATCACCGATGACGCGAATCAGCCGTTGCTTAAGATCAGCAAGGCCGCCAATATGATCGACGACGCTGAAATCAGCGATATTATAGAACAGGGCGTTGATGGTAAAATCGCGACGATAGGCATCCTCGCACGGGCTGCCAAAAAGGTTCTGGACAAAATGCAGATGATCGCCGGGATCGTCGGGAAGTTCTTCCGGGGAGACCTCGCGGCGAAAGGTGGCGACCTCGATCAGCTTGTTGCCGGCAAAGCGGATATGGGCGAGGCGAAAACGGCGTCCGACGAGAAAACAGTTACGGAACAGGCGTTTAATCTGGTTGGGAGTGGCATCGGTGCCGATGTCAAAATCTTTGGGCGTGCGCCCGAGCAGCAGATCACGTACGCTGCCACCCACCAGATAGCTTTTGAAACCGTTCCGGTGCAATCGGTAAAGCACCTTCAGGCAATCTTCATCGATCTGCTGGCGTGAGATCGGATGCTGGTCGCGTTGGAGAATAATGGGCAGGTCAGGATTCATGTCAGTCCGCTGATAAGAGCTGGTTAGAGTCAGGCGGACTATAGCAATTCAATCAGTGAAAAAAAACCGTTTTGATTGGAAAAACGGCAGTCTTTTTATTAGCCTGCCGCAATTATCGGACCTATTGGTGAGCAACTGTGATAAAAACTTTGGATGCACTGGTTATATTGGGCGCGACTGCCGGCGGTAAAACCGCCCTGGCAGTGGCAGCGGCACGACATTTCGGTGGTGAGATAATTTCCGCCGATTCACGCCAGGTCTATCGTGGAATGGACCTGGGAACCGGCAAAGATCTTGCTGAATATGGAGAAATTCCCTATCACCTGATTGATATTGCAGAGGCCGGCAGTGAATACAACCTCTTTCAGTTTCAGCGCGATTGCTACGCGGCAATAACCACGATCCGTCAGCGGCGCGCCTTACCGATTATTTGCGGCGGTACCGGCCTCTATCTTGATGCGGTGCTGAAGGGCTATCATCTGGTTGAGGTAGCGGAGAATCCGCAACTGCGTGAACAAGTGGCAAGCTTAAGTGATGAACAGTTGCGTCAGCGCTTGCTGGAATTGAAGCCCCGGCAGCACAACCGCACCGACCTTGATGATCGTGACCGTCTGGTGCGCGCTTATGAAATTGCCCTTGGCGAAACCACCGCAGCACCAGCCGAACCCTTCGTCTGGCGGCCGCTGGTGTTCGGCTTGCGCTGGCCGCGTGTGGTTCAGCGCCGCCGCATTGCGGTGCGGCTGAATGAGCGCCTGGAGCAGGGGATGATCGCGGAAGTTGAGGGGCTTTATACTGCTGGCGTCAGCTGGGAGCAACTGGAATTCTACGGCCTTGAATATCGTTATATCGCGCATTACCTTCAGGGGAAATTGCGCCGTAGCGAAATGGTTCAGCAACTTGCCGTCGCCATTGGTCAGTTTGCCAAGCGTCAGGAAACCTTCTTCCGGCGGATGGAAAAGCACGGGGTGCAGATCATCTCGCTTGATGCGCAAAAAAATCCCTTCGCTCAGCTCTGTTCTTATGTTCAACAGTACCGGATCGACCTTTAAATGCAGCGCCAGCTGAAAAAATACCTCGATAATCGTGCTGCCCTGGCTCCCTGGCGGTTGGCCGGCAGCAGTACGTCAACCGTAGATGCTGCGCTTGTGATTCCGGCACTGGCAGAAGCGGATAGCCTGCCGGCGACCCTCCAATCCCTCGCAACCAACGATCCTGATCTGCTCAAGCGCACCCTGGTGATCGTGGTGGTTAATCAGCGCCAGGATGTGTCGGCAACCCTGCGGCGTAACAACGAGAGGACCCTGTCCTGGTTGGCATCCCAACCCTGCTCACCGCTGCAGTTGAACTGGATCGATGCCGCCAGCACCGCTTTTGAGCTGCCGCCCGGGCAGGGGGTCGGACTGGCCCGCAAGATCGGCTTTGATGCGGCATTGGAGCGGCTTAACTGGAACAACGGCCCCTTTTTGATTTCCCTTGATGCCGATACCCTGGTTGATCCTGATTATCTCACGGCACTGTTTCGCCACTTTGCTACAGCGCAACAACCTGGTGCCGTGCTGCCCTTTCGCCATCAGGCAGCAACAGATCTGGTCGAGGAAGAGGCTATCCGCGCTTATGAGCTCTATCTGCGCAGCTACCGGTTCGGGCTTGAAACGGCCGGATCGCCCTATGCCTATCATAGTATTGGCAGCGCCTTTGCCTGTCGGGCGCAGGGTTATATTGCCGCCGGCGGGATGAACCGGCGGCTGGCCGGTGAGGATTTCTATTTTCTCCAGCAGCTCAACAAGGTCGGCGGGGTTGCAGCTTTACAGGGAACGCTGGTGCACCCGGCTTCGCGTTGTTCGGAGCGCGTGCCTTTTGGTACCGGGCGCATCGTCGCGCAGTCTCGGCAGGGAACGCGGCCCGCATACCGCCTGGTTACTGCACAGGCCTTTGCCCAACTGCAAGAGTGGCTGGGGATGGTTGCGGCGCAGCCCAATGGTACGGCTGACGACCTGCTGAAACGGGCGCAGCAGATTTCAAGGGAGCTTGCCGCCTTTCTCGTTGAGCGCGATTTTTCTACCTCCTGGGTGCGATTGCAGCGAAATCACGCTAGTAGCACTCAACGACTGCGTGCCTTTCATCACTGGTTTGACGCTCTGCGCACCCGTCAACTCCTCACCCGTCTGACAGCAGCTGCTGACGACCCAGCCTTGCTGGTGACAGAATTGCTGGGGTGGGGCGGTTATGAAGGCTGTCATGATGCCGCAGCGCAACTGGCGTTGCTGGAAGCTTTGCAGGGGGTATGCAGGCACAGGGACTGATGCAGGGATTAACGACGAGATTCGCAAGGTTTTGCTTGGCTCCGTTAGTCCAATGATGGCAGAATACCTCTTTTGTTTGCGTACCCACTAACCTTAATCTCCAAGTACAGGTTTGCTTTATGACGCTGCTTTATCGTATCGCTTTATTGATGTTTTTGGTGCCGGCGTTAGCTCTGGCTCAGTTGCCAGATCAGCTGCTGGAGGATTTTGCCCCGGCCGACGGAATTGTGCTGATGGCCATAGGTGACTCCTGGCTGGTGGATCTGGATATCAATCAGAATTTGCGCCCGGGAGATATCCTTTCGGTCATGTCTCCCGGTGAAACCATCGTTCATCCGCAAACCCGTGATATTGTCGGTCGCATCGATCACGTCGTCGGCTTTCTGGTGGTTTCCCGTGTCATGTCCGGTTATTCCTATGCGGATCTGCTGACCAAGGAGTTAAGTCTGCAGGCGGGGGATCAGGTACGGCGTTTCGAACGAATCCCGGCCTATATTGATGGCGCTGTTCCGGAAAACCTGGCGCAGGAACTTAAACGCAGTCTGAGTCATCTTGAGTGGGTTGCCACACCTCCTGACACCGCGGACCCGGGACTGTCCTTTCAGTTGCAGAACGAGCGTCTGAATGTTACCGGACGGGCCGGTGCGGTTGTCGGCAGTTACCGTTACAGCACGGGGCAAGAGTTGGCACCGATGACACCTGCCATTCGTCAAACCGAGCCGGTTGCTCCTGTTGGTCCCGAGCGCAGTGCGCTGAATCGCGGTGTTGATTCCCTGCTTGGCACTGTTGGCTTGTCGCGTGGCGATACCCGTCTGGAAGCACCGGGGATTGCTCGTCAACAGCAGTCCGATGGCGTCTGGATCAGCCCGCCGCTGGGTGAGAATCCAGTTGGGTTGGCCGTTGGTGACCTGACCGCTGATGGGCGTAGCGAGATTGCCATTGCCCTGGAAAATGAACTGCGCATCATGCGGATGAAGGATGGCCAGTTTAGCGCTGTCGGCGTCGTCAGTTTTCCGGCTGGTACGCGACTGCTGGCGATTGATGCTCACGATCTTAACAAGGATGGTCGTGCCGAACTCTATATCACTGCCGTCATTGACAATGATCTGCGCAGCCAGGTGGTGGAATATCGTAATGAGCGCTTCGAGCGGGTTATCACCATGGTCAACTGGTTCATGCGGGTGGTCGATCTGCCGGGTGAAGGACCAGTCCTCCTTGGTCAGCGCCTGAGCCGTAGTGATGAGCCATTTTTGCCGCCGGTATTCCGCATAGAGCGTACCGGCGACCGTCTGTCGCGCGGTGCTGATCTGGATTTGCCGGCGCGGATTAATCTGTTCAGCATGCTGCCGATTACCGCCGGCAATGGTGAAACCCTCTATGCTTCATTATCGGCCGATGATCGTTTGCAACTGGTCAACAGCAGCAATGACCGCCTGTGGCGTTCCAGCGATTACGTTGGCGGTTCGGATATCAGTTTTTATAACCGCCCGGAATCTGAGGCGACAATGCGTGTGCCGGTCGCCATGCAGAAGCGTCTGGTGCGTCTGGCTTCGGGTGAGATTTTGACCATCCAGAATCAGGGGTCACGTTTGCTGCAAGGGTTGCGCACCTTTAGCGATGGACAACTGGTCGCCTATGAGTGGGATGGTAGCAGTTTACAGCTTATTGAGCGCTGGCGCACCCCGCGGCAAAAAGGATATATCGCTGACTTTATCGTTGCCGACATTGATGACAATAGTGAACTGGAACTGATTGTCGCCATGCGTTTCCAGGAAAAAAACATCCTGCAGCGTGGTCATTCCGCCCTGATGGTGTTTAAACTACAACAGTAACATCTATTAGTTACGGCTGGATTGATTTTGCTGGATTGATCCAGCCGTATCTCTTTTTGCTTTGCTATGGTGACCGCGACACTCCCCATGAATATTCTCTCCCTCCATCAGGTCAGTCTGGCCTTCGGTGGTCCTAAACTTCTCGATAGCGTCAATTTGCAGATTGAGGCCGGTGATCGTATCTGTCTGCTTGGGCGTAACGGTGCCGGCAAATCGTCGTTGATGCGCCTGCTCAACGGCGACATTCCGGCTGACGCAGGCGAGATCCAGCGCCGCCAGGGGGTGCATACCGCCTACGTTCCCCAGGACTTTCCCAGCCGGTGGCCGGGGACGGTGCGTGACTATCTGCTGCAATCTGGTCAGGCGCAAGGGATTGACGAGCTGACCCTGCAGGTGCGGATTGATCAACTCGCCGGACGTTTGGAATTGATGTTGGATGAACCGCCAACCGATCTTTCCGGTGGTCAGCAACGTCGTACCTTGCTGGCGGCAGCACTGATTCTCGAACCCGACCTGATCCTGCTCGATGAACCGACCAACCATCTTGATGTCGAGGCGATTATCAAACTCGAAGAGATGCTGCTGCGGCTCGGGAAGACACTGGTTTTTGTCAGTCACGACCGCGCTTTTGCCCGCCGTCTGGCAACACGGATTGTTGAACTTGATCGTGGCCGCTTGCATGACTATCGCTGCGACTACGACACCTTTCTGGAGCGCCGCCAGGATGTTCTGCATGCCGAAGAAAGGGCCTGGGAGCGTTTTGATCAGAAGCTGGCTGAAGAGGAGGTATGGATCCGCAAGGGGATCAAGGCACGCCGTACCCGTAATATGGGACGGGTGCGCGATTTGCTGAAATTACGCGAGGAGCGGCGCCAACGGCGTGAGCGTATCGGCAAGGTACGCCTGAATATCGATGAAGCACAGCGCAGCGGGCGCCTGGTAGTAGAAACGCAGGGCTTGAGTTTTGCCTTTGACGACAGTCCGGCGTTGATTAAGAATCTTGATTTGCGCATCATGCGCGGTGATCGCATCGGTCTGCTCGGGCCTAATGGCTGTGGTAAAACCACCCTACTCAAGCTGCTGACCGGCGAATTACAGCCGACGACCGGTACCCTGCGCCTGGGAACCAATCTGGAAATCGCCTATTTTGATCAATTGCGTGACCAGCTCGATGGCGATCGCAGTGTCAAGCAGAACCTCGCTGATGATCACGATCAGGTCATCATCAATGGCCAGCCGCGCCATATTTATGGTTACCTGCAGGATTTTCTTTTTACCCCTGAGCGGGCGCGCACGCCGGTTCGGGTCCTGTCCGGTGGGGAAAAAAATCGCTTGCTGTTAGCCAAGCTGTTCACCCGTCCGGCGAATCTGCTCATTCTCGATGAACCGACCAACGATCTTGATATGGAAACCCTCGAGTTGCTTGAGGAATTACTCCTTGATTATCAGGGGACGGTGCTGTTGGTCAGCCACGACCGCAGCTTTATCAACAACCTGGTGACCAGCTCCCTGGTGTTTAGCGGCAACGGCAGGGTTGAGGAGGTCATCGGTGGTTATGATGACTGGCTGGCGCAGCAACCGGTGCTGGCCCCTGGTACAGAAAAAAAAGCGAAAGCGGCTGCCCCGGTGCGCAAAGAGCGACAGCGCAAACTGACGTTCAAAGAGAAAAAAGAACTGGAAGAATTGCCCCTGACCATCGAGACCCTCGAAGCCGAACAGGCAGAGTTGCATCAGCGCATGGCCGACCCGACACTGTACCAGCAGGGGGGCAGCGCGGCGGTTACCGCGACGAACCAGCGGCTGGCTGAGTTGGAAGCAACGCTGGAGAAAGCCTACGGGCGCTGGCAGGAGTTGGAGCAGATCCCGGAGTAAACCTTTAATGCAGAGGTGCAGGTGAGTTTGATAGCTGATTTGAACATATTGTTGCCAATCTTTTTGCCACCAAGGCACCAAGAACACCAAGGGGATCTGAAGACCTGAGAACATAGCGTCGGATTTTTAACTTTCAGCAATTCAGCCCTAAGGTTTTCTTGGAGAACTTGGAGCCTTGGTGGCTAAATTTTTAAGGTAGCGCTTCAGCGAGCAGGTCGAGGATATGCAGGGCGCGTTGGTTGCCGCCTGAGTGATTGATGCTGTCCTGCAGTTGCATGATGCAGCCGGGGCAGTCGGTGGCTACCAGCGTGGCACCGGTTTCCTCGATCAGGGCCGCTTTTTTGGCACCAATCTTTTTGCTGGTATCATAGTGATAGACCGAGTAGGTTCCCCCCAGCCCGCAACAGCTCCCCGCCCCTGGCAATTCGACAAAATCGACCTGGGGCAGGGCTTTGAGGATCGCCCGCGGTTCCTTGGTGATACCGTGATTACGCAGGTGACAGGGATCGTGGTAGGTGACCTTGATGCGCTTTTCCGCCTTGGGCAGTTGCGCCAGTTTTTCCGGCAACCCCTGCTCGACCAGATAGACGAAGATGTCCTTGATTTTTTTCTGATACTCCCCTTCACCGCCAATCATCCCCGGATAAATCTGCCTCAAGCCCGAATGGCAGGAGGCACAGGCGGTAACGATGGTATCGTAGCGGTGTTTGCTGAACATCTCCAGGTTGATGGAAGCCAACCTTTCCACCGTGTCAGTGGCACCGGCTGATACCGCCGGCAGACCACAGCAGGCCTGCTCCTGGGGAATCAGAATGGTTACCCCGAGAAACTTCAGCGCCTTGATCAAGGCTTCGCCGCTTTCCGGATACATGTAATTGATGCCGCAACCGGTAAAAAACAGGACGGTCGGGGCGCCCTCTTTACCGGGGATCACTTCGGGAAAGCGTTCACGTAAGGGTTTAGCGGTGACCGGCGGCAAGGTCCGGTCGGCACTGATGAAAGGGGCAGGAAAGCGCAGGTGTAGCCCGCTACTCTCAGGGATTTTTTTGAATAACAGGCGCGACAGTTTGCCACCGCTTTTGGCCAGCAGATTCATCAGTTTCGGGTGTTTAAGCACCGTTGCTACACCGAAACCAAAGCTGGACAATCCCTTGCGTCGGGCGATCTCGCGCCGCGTGGCGGCGACAATCTCTTCGGTCTGGACTTTGTTGGGGCACTGGGAGTAGCAACTGCCGCACAGCAGGCATTGGGACATATCGACAAGGAACTGCTCCTCCAGATCAACCTCGCCGTCGAGCAAGGCATCCGCCAACGCGATCTTCCCCCGCGCCACTCGCCCTTCATGGCGTTCAGCACCAAAGGCCGGGCAATGGGCACGACAGCCACCGCATTTAACGCAATGTTTGATCTCGTCACGATAATCTTCAAGGGTTTTAAGTTTGGCCATTAGCTTAAATTTCTGCCACCAAGGCTCCAGGCTCACCAATAAAATCAAAAAACTTAGCTTCTCTTGGCGTTCTTGGTGCCTTGGTGGCTAACAGGTTTTAAACATCACTCGGGAAGATTTTTCCCGGGTTGAGGATGTTGTTGGGGTCGAGGGCTTTTTTGATGGTTTTCATGTAGTCGATGGCAGCCGTGCCCAGCTCCATGCCGACAAAAGGCGCCTTCATGATCCCGACGCCGTGTTCACCACTCATGGTCCCGCCAAGCTCCAACGCCCCGGCAAAGACATCGGCGATGGCCCCATCGGCTTTTTCTTGTTCACCGGGAATCTTGCTGTCGATCATGATATTGACATGGATGTTGCCGTCGCCGGCATGACCAAAGTTGACGATAGGAATGCCGTACTTGTCAGAGATCTTGTCGATTTTGCGGATCATTTCCGGCACTTTGGAGCGTGGAACGCAGATATCCTCGTTGAACTTGTCCGGGTTGACGCGGCGCAGTGAGGCCGAGACCGAGCGACGAATCTGCCACAGGGCTTCACTTTCTTCCGGGGTTTCAGCGATCCGGGTTTCCACCACCCCTAAGGGTTTGATGATGGCGGCGATTTTCTGTGCCTGCTTGTCGAGAAACTCGCGGTCGCCGTCGACCTCAATGATCAGCAGGGCGCGCGCTGCTTGCGGAACCTGCAGATTTGTCGCTTCGCGGACACAGTCGATGGTGCGACCGTCCATGAACTCCAGGGTGGCCGGGATGATCTTGCCGCGGATGATGTTTGACACCGCCTGGGCGGCGCCATCGATGGAGTCGAACAGCACCAGCATGGTTTTTTTGGCTTCCGGTAACGGCAGCAGTTTGATGATGATCTTGGTGATGACCGCCAGGGTGCCTTCGCTGCCGCAGATCAGTTTGGTCAGGTCGTAGCCGACCACCCCTTTCATGGTGGGACCACCGGTGGTAATGATGTCACCGGTCGGGGTGACGATCTCAAGGCCGATGATGTAGTCCTTGGTGACACCGTACTTGACACAGCGCGGGCCGCCGGCACACTCGGCAACGTTGCCGCCGAGGGTCGACATTTTCAGCGATGCCGGATCGGGCGGGTAGAACAGACCGACTTTTTCCACCGCTTTTTGGAAATCTTCGGTGACTACCCCGGGTTCGACAGTGGCGACGAGGTTTTCCTCGTCGATCTCCAGGATACGATTGAGGCGGGTTAAGCCAAGGACAATGCCGTCCGATTGGGTCGGCAGGCTGCCACCGCTGAAGCCACTACCGGCGCCGCGAGGATAGATGGGGATATGGTGCCGGGTGGCCAGCGCCATGATCCGGCTGATCTCTTGCGTGGTGCCGGGGTGAACCACCGCTGCCGGCAGAAACTTGCGCTGGGTGGCATCGTAGGAGTAACAGATCAGCGAAGCCTTGTCGGTGAGGACATGCTCCTTGCCGACAATCTGCTCAAGGCCGTTGATGATGGTTTTGTCAAGCATAGATGGTCCTGTCCTGTTTTTTTAAAAGGGGCTTATGCAAAAGCATATCGCATCTGTTCAGCATCGGGCCTTTGAATCCTATGTCAAGGGCCGCGATTGTTTCCCGTTGGGTCATCCATGACCGCTTTTTGTCGCCGTCCATGGCGACAAAAAGCCTTGCCACAGGATCCAAAGGCTCTGCGCAAGGATAGCGCTGAATAGTTACAGATTATCAAATAAACAACCAAAAAAGTCTACTTTGAGCGACCGAACCAACCGGTTTTCCCGCGGACCAAAGGTTTGTTTCAGGCTGCCGTTGGAACGATAACCGGCAGGATTGTGCCGCCGTCGGGGATAATGACCGTAGAAAAATCGCTGGGCAGGATGGGTCGCACCTGTGCCAGAGCTGTCTGCAGATCAACGGCTTTCTCCATCCCCATGGCGGCCGTTTGTTCCTTGCTGAATTCGCTGATCAGCAGGATACGGAAGCGCCGCGCACGAGCCAGCACGGCGTGGGCAGTCTGACCGTTGATCTGATAGTTGGTACGCAATGCGGCTTCAAACTCGTCAAGATCCTGATAGCGGAACCAATCGAAAAAGGTCGGATAACCAAAGCCGTCGCGGCAGGCAGCAAGAAAAATTATCATGCCCCCTTCCTTGACCGCACGGCAGCCATAATCGAGGGCTTTTTGGGCCTGGATAAAGTTAATGTCCTTGGGTTCGCCGCCGCATGAAATAACCGCCAGATCGGCGGCAGCGGCAAGGGGCACGCTGTAGAGGGAGCGTACCAGCTCACAGCCGGCCAGATGCGCCTGTTCCAGGTCGCCGCAGAAGACGGCGACAATGTCTTTGTTTGGTCCCAGGACGGTATTAAGGAGAAAATCGGGTTCGACCCGCTGGGCGGCCTGGAGCAGATTGCGATGGACCGGGTTGTCGTTAAGCACTCCGGTCACGGCGGAGGGATGTTTGCCCCCCACTTCCGGTGGGTTGAATACGGCAAAATGGCTGGCCATGCAGGTCTGACGGCCCGCTACGCCAGGTACCAGGCCTTTGCGGCCGCCGCCGAAGCCGGCAAAATAGTGATAGCCGATGGTGCCGGTAACAATGACCCGATCCGCCGCCATCACCCGGCGATTGATCTGTACCGGAATGCCGCCGTCGGTCATCCCCAGGTCCACCAGTTGTGTCGGGTCGTCACAATCATGATCGTAAACGGCAATGCGCCGGTAAAGGGAGCCGAGGATCCTGCGGTGCTCTGCTGCGGTTTGCCGGCGATGAATCCCCAGGGCGATAACAATGCTGATATTCGCATCGGGAATGCCACAGCGGTTGAGCTCGTCGACCAGCAATGGCAGGTATATTTCGCTGGCCGAGTAGCGAGTGATATCGGAGGTAACGATGACCACCTCCTCCCCTGGTTTGATAATGCCGGACAACGGCAGAGTACCAATCGGGTTTTTTAACGCTTCACCTACCAATTCTGTTGCGGAGCGCGGTGGTGCTAGAGGTTTCATCTGCAACAGTTGCGCGCCGGGCACATGGCAGGGGACGCTGATGGAGCCGTATTTCAGGGCAATGTCAGTCACTATTTAATAGCCTTTGATCATGCCGCCATCAACCTGGATGACATCACCGGTCATATAGGAACAGATCGGTGAAGCAAGGAAGGTGACCACTCGGGCAAACTCGTCCGGAGTGCCGTAGCGTGCCAGGGGGATCAGTTTCTGGTTGTCTTCACGCACCTGCTCGATGGAAAGACCCTGCTTGTCGGCTTTGAGTTGATCGAGGTAAACAGTGCGATCGGTGGCTACCCGCCCCGGTGCGACGGTATGAACCAGAACATTGTCCTGCGCCAGTTCATTGGCCAGACTTTTGCCTAAGCCCAGCATGCCCATGCGAAACGCGTTGGACAGCAGCAAGCCCGGAATCGGCTGTCTGACCGACGAGGAGGTGATGTTGATGATGCGCCCGCCATGCTTTTTCAGATCAGGGAGTACCTCACGGATGGTGCGTACGTAGGCGAGCAGGGTCGATTCAAAAGCGGACTGCCAGTGATTGTCGTCGAGCTGGTCGAAGTCGCCCCCCGGCGGCCCACCGGAATTGTTGATCAGAATGTTGATCGATCCGAGCTGCTCCCGGGTTGCGGCGACGAGGTTTTTGATGTCGTCGGCGGTGGACATGTCTGATCCGCAGGCAGCTATTTTGCCGGGTGCCTGAGCGGCAATCTCACTGCGTGTCTGTTCCAGAACCGCTGTGTCGCGGCCGGTGAGCATGACGTTGCACCCCTCAAACGCCAGTTGGGTGGCCACCGCCTTGCCCAACCCGCGGCTCGACGCCATCACCAATGCCACTTGTCCTTGTAGTTGCAGATCCATGGATTATCTCCTTGTAAAAAGATTGAAAGTAACATTACTGTATCACAAGGATCTCGCACAAGAGACAAACTGCTGTTCCTGTGGACTTTTCTCCTGCATAACCGCAAGGATATAGTTGCAGTGGTATCGATGGCTATGCTAATAAGACTGATTTTGGCTACACAGAAATCAACCGCAGGAGAGAAGAACCATGGATCTGCAAATTCTTCCGATTGAGCGCCCCAAGCCACGCATCAGCGATGAAAACAACCTGGTATTCGGCAAGCAGTTTACCGATCGCATGTTCGTGATGGAGTACGACAGTGGCAAAGGCTGGCACTCTGCCCGGATTCAGCCCTACGCCCCCTTCGTACTTGATCCGGCCGCCATGGTTTTTCACTATTCTCAGGAGATTTTTGAAGGGCTCAAGGCTTTTCGCCGCGCCGATGGAACCATTGCCCTGTTCCGCCCGGCTGATAACGTTGCCCGCTTTAACCGTAGTGCCCGGCGTATGTGCATGCCTGAAGTGGATGAGAAATTCTTTCTCGATGCCCTGCTCAGGTTGATTCGTCTCGAAGCCGACTGGGTGCCCCATCATGAGGGGACCAGCCTATACATCCGCCCGACAATGATTGCCACCGAACCGATGCTTGGCGTGCGCCCGTCCAACAAGTATCTGTGCTACATCATTCTGTCGCCGGTGGGAGCCTACTACAAGGGGGGTGTTGCGCCGGTGAAGATCTGGATCTCCGATTTTTATGTGCGTGCCACCGAAGGGGGAACGGGGGAAGCTAAAACCGGCGGTAACTACGCAGCCAGTCTTTATGCCGCCAAGCAGGCAGCGGACAATGGTTACGACCAGGTGTTATGGCTTGATGCCAAAGAACGGCGCTTTGTTGAAGAGGTTGGCAGTATGAATATGCTGTTTCTCTATGATGGCAAGATTGTGACTTCCCCGCTGCGTGGCACTGTTCTTGACGGCATCACCCGTCGTTCGGCGCTGACCCTGCTTGGTGAGATGGGTTACCAGATTGAAGAGCGCGCCCTGACGGTTGATGAAGTGATGGAAGGATCAGCTAGCGGGCGTTTGACAGAGGCTTTTGGTACCGGCACAGCGGTCGTCATTTCGCCGGTTGGCTCTTTCTGCTACAAAGGTTCCTGTGTCCAGTTGGGTGATGGCCATCCCGGCAAGCTGACGATGGAACTGTACAACAAGTTGACCGCCATCCAGTACGGTAAGGAACCAGATCATCATCACTGGGTTACTTCTCTGTAGTTTCTCTCTCCCTGGGTCAGATGCGCCGGCCGGCGCATCTGACCCCGTTGCTCAAGTTTATTGCAATCTTTTCTCCACTACATATTTTCTGAGGCACCATCGAAGCCATGAATTGTGCCCTGATTGTAGCAGCGCAGATGGCACTGATCCAGGCCGTAGAGCAGCAGACCGACCAGCAGTACCGGTAAAAAGTGGTCAGCGATGCCGCCGGTGAAGCTGTAAAAGAAATAAAAGGCGCTACGGTAGCCCAGGTGGTTCCAGGTGCTTTCCGGCCTGGATCGGCTAGCCAACGCCTTCAAACCCAGAATAATCGAAGAGCCGAAATAAACGGCCAGAGCGATGCTGACCATATAGGCTGGGGGGGGATAGCCGAGCAATTGGCGCAGGGGTTCGGATGCCATGGCAAACAGATTCAGATCGCGCACATTGTAGGCACAAATACTTACCAGCAAAAAAAGGAACAATTCCCACAGGTTGTGGCGCGCCAGATGGTGGCCATTATCACGCAGATCACGGATCTTCTGCTGTCTGCTCTCATGGGGTTTTGTGCCGGCCTCGGATTGAATGCGTCTTTTCATGTCAGCCTCCACCGTGATTGAGATTTCTGCAACTCCTGCTGTCTTTAGAAGCAGGTGTCGTGCCAACTTTGTTTATTGAACTATTTCTTAAAAATCAGGATGTTAAGGCGAGTTGCGCGGGTCTGGTGCGAGTGGTCGCGTCAATCTTTCCTGTTTGGCAGGAAAATTCTCAAGAGATGGGAATCAGCGTCGGTCGCAGTTTGGGATGGGTGAAAAAACCGCAGTGGTGGTGGCGGGGTATGACAAACGTTTGTCAGCTCGCAACGGGGCGGCACCAGCTGGTGCCGCCCCGGATGAAGCAGTTTTTATGTCGGCACAAGATCAGTGGCTTGGCACCGTACCATTTTCTTTGTGGTCGGGCACGTCATTGCCGTTTTCTTCCCACCCGGTCCACATGGTTTTGATGTGCTCCATGGGGGTGTGCCCGAGGGTGGTCAGGTAAACGTGGGTTGGCAGAAAGGCGATCAGGCAGCATGCGAGCAGGAAATGGACGCTCATCAGAATTTTCATGCCGCCCATCATGACGATGACGCCACGCAAGGGTTCAACATTGGTCATAAAGATGCCGGTCAGGCTGACCAGTGGCATCAGTACGAACATGATGGCCAGATACGCTGACTTCTGCATCGGGTTGAATTTGTTCCTGGGTGTCGGGTGGTGCGGGTTTTCCCAGCCCAGGAAGTAGGTCAAAAAGTAGAATTTCGCCTGGCGCAACAGTCCGGTTTTCAGATCTTCAACTTTGGGAACATAGAGGTTTGCCATCGACCGGGCAATGAAGACATAGTAGAAAAACCACAGGGTAAAGGATATCGCCACGACAAAACCGGCAGTGTTGTGGAGATAGATGGCGGACTTGTAGCTGCCGAGCAGGCTGATATATTCCGGAAAGCGGATCTGTGCTCCGGAAACGGTCAGGGTAACGATACCGAAAGCATTCAGCCAATGCCAGATGCGTACGGGTGTTGGTTGCAGATAGATTTTTGTATTTTCAGCCATGATGAATCCCCTTAATGTTGGCGGTTTTTGCGCGTCAGGAAGCGCAACAGTCCGTGACCTATCGGCATCACCAGGCCAGCGCTGATAATAAGCAGACCGAGAATGTTCATTGACGCGCTTCTGGTTGTGCCGACCATGTAGAAATCGGGTGTACCGTAGAGGGCGTCAAGGACGGCACCCTGTTCAACGGTCACTCGCTGATATCCGCCATCGCGGTTTGGGATAGCCAGGAAACTGGTCTGCAGACTTTTCGGTCCGGAGATGTGACAGAAGGTACAGTCGTAACGGTTGTCCAGGGTTTTCAAATCATGCGACACATCGCTTGGCACCAGGGTTCCTTCCAGGCGCAGGTTGCGGTACGCCGGGTTGCGATTAAAGCGGCGCAGTTCCGTCAGCGCGATAAAATTGTCGCCGTTGGTATCGATCAGGCTCAAAATGCCGGCATCACCACTGATCTCTTTTAGTATCTGATATTCGGGCAATTCAAAGCGGCTAAAGAAACGGTCGTCTTGGCGGACAACAATATTGAGCACAATCTCGTAACCCTCAGAACCGGTATGGCAGGTGATGCACGGCAGTTTGGCAATATGCAGGTCGGCCTGGGGGAGCCACACCTTGTGGACATCGACCATCGTTTGTGAGTCGTGACACCGGATGCATTTGTCGTTCATGTCGTAGCCGGCCATCGCTTTCATGGCGCGTGCCTCGTGGGGATTGTGGCAATCACCACAGATGGCGTAGTTGGCATGATCGGTCATCAGGTACTCCTGCCCCAGGGTATCGTGACAGTCAAGGCATGTCGCTCTGCTCAACTCGCTGACGCCACTGGGGTGGTCATCGCCGATCGTGTCATGGCAGACGACACAGCCGAGCACCGCGTGGGCGGTGGTGTCAAAGGTTGTCGGCACAATCAGCAGCTCTGCGTTGACCATATCGGCGTCACCGTGACACATCAGACAGTAGTCTGAATCCATGGCTGCCAGCGCACAGGGGACGAGCAGCAGCGCCCCGAGAAAAGCCGCGAACAACAATTTGCTATCGTAGGAGTGATTCATGATGTTTCCTTCCTGCGCAGATCGTGAAGTGAGACAAGCCGGTCGCATTGACAGCATAACGAGGTTGATCCCTCAGCGGATTTTGGCCGGTGCCGTCTTGACTTCTTCCTGCGGCTTTTTCCCGAAGATCCCTTTTACGATGCCGAAAAGTATCGCCATAAGAGGAGCAAACTGGAGCAGGATGATCAATGCACAGGTTCCCAGGAAGAGATAGGTCAGCAGCATGCTGTTATCTTCACGTGCACCCGGTTGGGCGAAAGCAGGCAGTGTTGCACAGAGAAACAGACCAATAGTCAGAAGGCTTTGCTTGATTTTTTTCATGACATACTCCTTTTTTCTAGGAACAGTTGCGGCGTTAGTGTGTTCAGTTGACTATCAACTGGGCGCCACTCAGTGCACATTCAACAACAGACATCAATTCCTCATTGTCTTCCTGGTTGACCGGTTTTAAAGCGTGATAGAAGATGCCGTCCTCGCGGATACGGCGCAGGGTCTCCAGCGAACTGTCATCGGAAACCAGAATGATGCGCAGGTTTTTGTTGCACCTGCGCATCAGCGCAATGACATCGACGGCGGAAATCTGTTCTTCGAAGCAGTCACCGAGGATGACGATCGGCTGATTTTTCCTGACAATTTGCGCTATCGCATAGGCAGCGGAATCGGTAGTTATGACCTCGTAGTTGGATTTTTTGAAAAATTCCGCCATTTTTTTCTGTGTTGAAACGTCGCGATCAACAATCATGACCTTGCGTGCATACATGGTCGACTCCCTTGGCTGGTTCAGCGGGTTGATTTATCGACTATCGCGTCCCTTCCATCGCAAGTTTCCTTGATCAGGCCGGAAAACGTCAGCAGCGCTGGTACGCTTTGAAGTCCAATAGTCATGCCGACAAATACGATAAAGAGCTTGGTCAGAAGGGATGTTTCGAGGCCCATGCTATCCAACAGAAAGAATCCACTGATGAGCAGCGGTGCTAACACGAGGACAACGCATAATCTGTGAATTCTTTTCATGAGAGCCTCCGTCATTGAAAGGGATTTATTATCTTATCTGGACAATAAGCAAGTTAAGTGCCACCACTGAGGAATTCCCGTTTTTATTGGAAAAGTCGCTATATAGCAAGATGTTACGAGATTTGTCAGTAGGCGGTTCTGGAGGAAAACAGGTCAGGCTGGTACGAAAAGCCGGGGCTGATTCCTGCCGGACAGGAAAATTCTCCTGGGTCAGGAATCAGCCATCAGGCAGGGTCGCCGGAAAAGAGGTGGGGGTTGTTTTTTTTACAGCCCTTTTTTGCGGGCCGCCGACAGATGGAGGGTCTGGATGCGGATATGGGCTGGCAGATCTTTGGCATAAAGGGTTTTCTGTTCACGGCTACAGAGCAGTGACTGCTCCAGAGTATTGATCAATTCGCGGACGTTGCCCGGCCATGAATAGAGTGCCAGCAGATCGAGATATTCCGGGGACAACTGTTTCTCGGCTACGCCGGATATTTCACAACAGCGGCGCAGATAATAACGCGCCAGCCGCTCAATATCGCTGCCGCGGCTGGCCAGGTCAGGCAAGGCGATGTGGCAATTACGCAGTTGCTCGAGCAAAAGGGGAGAAAACTTTCCCTGTTGTACCAACACATCAGGGTCGTTGCGCGTCAAGCTGATCAGACGACAGGCTGCCGGTTGTTGTAACAGGCTCAAGAGGTGACTCTGCGCGGCAGTTTGCAGATCATCAATATCTTCCAGAATCAGGCTGCCGTTGTCTGCTTCATGGAAGAAGTCCCAGGTCCGTGCCATGGCGTCAGGATTGTTTAGCAGGCCGCAGGGAACGGTGATCAGGGGGCGCTGTGAGCGCTTGCCCTGTTGATGGATTGCCCGGGCAAAAAGACTTTTTCCGCTTCCGGTGGCCCCCTGGATCAGCACTGCCTCATCCATCTCAGCCATGGAGCGAACCAGTCCAGCGGCGACCCGTATGCGTGAATCTTCGCCAATAATTGTTGGCAGCGGTGGGTTGTTGCCTGCAGCCTGGTGGCTGCTACGCCGCAGAATCAGTTCCTGTCCGACAAGACAAAGCTCAACTTGCGCAAGGTTGAGATCGGGCAGATCAACGCGGATTTTCAGTTGACACAACAGTCCGATCAGTTGTTCCAGGCCCTGATGCGCCAGATAGAGCTGCTCGACGAGGGGCCTGAGCTCAGGGATATGGAGCTCGTACTCTTGTGCCATGGCATACCCGCCTTTCCGGTGAGAATGTCTTTGTTGCCTTTGTCCCTCGGCAAGTATGCATAAGCCGCGCCAACCGGCAGGTGAGCGGGGCGCGTGGGGCGGATCAGGTCTTGCGGTTGATGTCGTGCTTTTTCAGCAGGGCGTACAGCCGTGATTGCGACAGTCCGGAGATATTACAGGCGCTGCTGATCTCTGTTCGGGTGAAAGCCATCAGGGTATTCAGGTATTGTCGTTCCGCCCGGATTAATGCCTCTTCACGATAATCCTGCAGCGGCGGAAGGGAGCCCGGTGCGCCATTCAGCGTTGGCAATTCCGGTTCGTTGTTGCCTTTTTCCAGGGACGCGCGGCGCACATGAACGCGGATGTGGCTCGGCAGGTGCTGCGGGAAGAGAGTTGGATCGTAGTGCGCAGCGGTGAGGGTTCTTTCCAGCGTGTTGACCAGTTCACGGACGTTGCCGGGCCAGGGGTAGAGCATCAGCATTTCCAGAAATTCTGCGTCCAGTCCCTTGGGGCCACAGCCGTGCTGTTCGCAGAAGCGGTCGACATAGTGGCGGGTCAGTGCCTTGATATCGTCTTTGCGTTTACGTAAAGAGGGCAGCTCGATCACGAAGGAGCGTAAGCGGAACAGCAGGTCGCTGCGAAAGGACCCTTCCGCAGCCATAGCATCCAGATCACGATTGGTTGCGGCGATCAGGCGAAAATCACTTTCAACCTCGTGCGTCGCCCCCAAAGGGCGAAAGCGATGTTCCTGCAGTACCCGCAGAAAGGCTTTTTGCAGGTTCATTGGCAACTCACCAACTTCGTCGAGGAACAGGGTGCCTTTGTGTGCTTGCTTCACCAGGCCGTCACGCGCGCGTTCTGCGCCGGTAAAGGCCCCCTTTTCGTGGCCGAAGAGCAGGCTTTCCACCAGGGTTTCCGGCAGGGCAGTACAGTCAACGACGACGAAATTCTGGTTGCGCCGGGCGCTGTTAGCGTGAACTGCGCGGGCAAACAGTTCCTTGCCGGTACCGGTTTCGCCGCTGATAAAAACGTGAGCGTCGCTGCCGGCTGACTGGGCGACCAGTTCGAGACAGGCATTGAGGGCAGGACTGTTGCCGATGATGTCGGCGCGCTGCAGGGGAACCGCTTTTGTGACACGTAGCGCCTCCTGCTTTTCCTTGCGATATTGCAGGGCACGCTCCAGCGACAAGGTGATCTCTTTGATGGAAAAGCCCTTTTCGATATAGTCCCAGGCACCACTTTTGATGGCCAGTTCGGCACCGTCGGGGTCACCGAACCCGGTAATAATAATCACTTCCGGTGCCGAGGGTGCTGCGTCAATTTGCGCCAGGAAATCCAGCCCATTGCCGTCCGGCATCATGACATCAAGAAAGACAATATCGAAATCCTGCGTTTCAGCCAGTTCTCTTCCCTGCTGGAGGGTTGTCGCGCAGGTTGCCGCATGGCCTTTACGCTGAATCAGTGCCGACAGGGTCGCGCACATCATTTCATCATCATCAATAACCAGGATCTTGTTCATGCTTCTCCCCGCGCTACAGGGGTTGTTTTGGCCCTCAGCAGCTGTTCTACGGTTGCCAGCAGTTCGCTGCGTCTGACCGGTTTGAGCAGCAAACTGCTGATACCCAGCGCTGCTACATTGACATCACTAACGGCGGGGTCGGTCTCTGGTGATGAGCCGCTGCAAAGGATTATTGGCAGATCCGGCCGGATTTTCAGGGCCTCCGCCGCAAGTTGGGTGCCGGTCAGATGGGGCATGGTCTGGTCGCTAATCAGCACATCGCAGGCGAAGGTCTCCTGCCGCAGCAGATCAAGCACGGCCCGGCTGTCGGTGTGTGGCGTTACCTGGTAACCGCACCGCTCCAGGACGATTTTCATGGTAGTGACATAGTCGGCTTCGTCATCCACGAACAGGATCTGTCCCTTGCCGCTGCCGGGCTGCGTTGTCGTGGCTGTGGCTGTTCCGCCTGCGGTGGCCGTCGTCACCGGCAATAGAACGCTAAAGGTGGTGCCGTCCCCAGCAATACTCACGGCGGAAATGTGGCCTTTATGCGCTTTGACGATGCCGTGAGCGATGGACAGACCAAGTCCGGTGCCTTTGCCCTGTTGCTTGGTGGTGAAAAAGGGATCGAAGATACGATCGAGAACTTCTCGATCCATGCCGTGGCCGTTATCGGTGACCATCATGCGCACATAGTCGCCACTGGGCAGATCAGGATAGTTGGTCCCGCCATTCTCGGTCAGGGTGATTTCGTCAAGACTGATATCAAGGACTCCGCTGTGTCCGGTCATCGCGTCGGCGGCGTTGGTGCACAGGTTCATGATGACCTGGTGGATCTGGGTCGGATCGGCATTGACCAGGCTGAGTTGCGCAGGGATTTGTTGCTGCAGCCTTATGGTGGACGGCAGGGTTGGGCGTAGCATACTGATGCATTCCTCCACCACCTGGGTCAGGCAGATTGGCTGTTGTGGTTGTTCGCTCTTGCGACTGATGGTCAGGAACTGGCGAACCAGACTCTTGCCGCGCAGGCCGGCCTTGAGGATCAGTTCCAGGCAAGGGCGCTGCGGATCGTGCTGGGGGGTGTCTTCCAGAGACATCTCGGCGTTGGTGATGATGATCGCCAGGATATTGTTGAAATCGTGGGCAATCCCGCCGGAAAGGGTTGCGAGGGCCTCCATTTTTTGGGCCTGGCGCAACTGGCGTTGTAAAACCACTTCCTGGCTGATATCTCGAACGGTGGCAACATAGCGGATGACGCTGCCGTTGGCGGCGACAACAGGAGCAATCCAGGCGGCGATGTCGTAGGTGCTGCCGTCTCTGCGTTTGTTGATAAAGTGCCCCGACAGGGCCTGGTTGCTTGAAAAAACTTTAAGGATAGCGCGGTAAAATTCGGGATTGCGGCGTGAGCATTCAAAGTGATGGAGAGCGACTCCGAGAGACTCGTCTTCCGGAATCCCGCACAGCTGAACGAAGCTGGAGTTGACGTACTGGATAGTACCGCCGGGGTCGAAGGTGATGATCCCGTCAGATGTTTGATCCATGGCAACAGCCAGCATCAGGCGCTCTTCTGTTTCCAGGCGGTGTCGTGCCTGCATGCGCAGGGTCTTGATGCCGTAGGAAAGATCCTCCGCCATCTCCGCCAGCAGTTCCGCCTTGTCCTGCGTGAATGCATTAGTCTGCCCGTTAAAGATAATCAATGCGCCGAAAACCTGCTCATTGTCCTTCAGGGGCAGGGCAATGCAGGAAGCATAGCCGTATTTGCGTGCCTGCTGGTGCCAGGGGGCAAAGCGCACGTCGCCGAGAAGATTTTGAAAAATAACGATTTCGCCGGTACGAATACAGGTGCCTGCCGGTCCCCGGCCGATATCGCTGTCAGCTGACCAGCTGGCCTGGAGATTTTCCAGGTACACATTGTCGGCGCCCCAATGGGCCGCCGGTTTCAGGCTTTTTTTTGTGTCATCTTCTTTGAAGGCAACCCAGGCCATGCGATGTCCCCCGACCTCGACACAAATGCGGCAGATCTCCTGCATCAGGGTCTCTTCATCTTCCAGCCTGGTGATTGCCCTTGAGCATTCACTGACGCTTCTTAGGGAACGGTTGACTCTTTGCAGGGATTTCTGGGTTTGCGAAACCGCTGCTTCCCAGAAGCGCAACAGCCAGTAAAGCATGATCGCGGAAAATATGATGAAGAACCAGTGTCCGAAATTTGTTGAATGCTGACTGATATCGGGACGATTGAGCAGGATTGCGAAAAGATGGTCCGAAAACAGGTTCCAGAAGGCACTGACAGCAATAAAAACCAGGGTGACAACGATAGCGGTAGGACGATCGGATGTTGTTGCAGTAGTTGTCATGGGCCCGATCTTTCAGGGATTAGCCGCGATGGCTGAAAGCAATAGGGACTGTAGTTCAGCATTAGAATTAGTAACAAAAATAACGGGTAAGTCAATCTGATTCAGCGTTGGCCTGTGCTGATGGCTACCGTCAGCCCTGGTAGTCATACTACTCAGTATGAGTAACTATGTGCTAGTTAAGATGCTCGGGGGGTGTTGAGGCTCTCGGTGAGGCTGGTGCCCTGTTTTTTTATACTTATATAACATAATGATAATAAAGAAGAAAATTGTTTTTAATCTGTTGTTTTCAGGTTTGGCACAGGTCCTGCCTTGATTGTGAGCGCGCATAGTGCGTAGCTACACGCTGACATTGTCCCTGATTTGAACTCTTCAAGGAGTTTTCCTATGTGTCGCATCGGTGCCATCAAGAGTCTGAACTACGTGCATCCCAGTATGGCGCTGCAGCTCGATATGATTGAAGACCCGGCCGGCATCCTGATCAAGATCGGTCAGGGCGCCAAAACCGGCGATGGTGGATTGCTCCAGGCCGGCAAGGTGGCCAAACATATCCAGGAGAACCGCGGCGTGCCCAAGGCCGATCTGCTAAGCCCTCCCAACCATCAGGGACTCTATTCCATTAAGAAAAGTGTGCAGAAGATGTTCCTGTCCCTCAATGCCGCCTTCAAGTTTCGGGTAGCGGTGGCGATCAAGGTCGCCGCTTCAGCCACCAGCGTCAGCGTATTTAACAATCTGGTGCGTGACCCCTACAATATCGTGGGTGGCTTCTTTCTTGACGGGATCGACGGCGGTACCGGCGCCGCCCATGAAGTCAGCCTCGATCACACCGGCCACCCCATTGTCAGCAAAATGTGTGACTGTTACATGGAGAAACGCCGGCCGCCAAAAAAAAGCATCAGCTATTACTGTTGAGAGCCTGAGCAAGGAACTCTATCGCCCCCAGAATCGCGGCCGCTTCGAGGCCAGCGCCGCCGGCGAACGCTCACGGTGTATGTCGTGCGGCAGTTGCCGCGACTGCACCATGTGCCTGGAAGTCTGCCCCGAAGGGGCGATCCGCCGGGTTGAAGATGAAAAGGGCAAATTCGAGTATGTTTCCGATGGCGAATATTGCATCGGTTGCGGCATCTGCGCCGGTATCTGTCCGTGTGGTATCTGGGGGATGGAGCAGGTAGTGTAAGCACAGAATGCCCTTCAATCGCCATAATCATTGCCACCAAGGCACCAAGAAGACCAGGAGAAGCTAAGCTTTTGTTATAGGATTTTCTTGGAGGACTTGGAGCCTTGGTGGCTTAATATGGTTAATTGGATGGGACTGTCACCGTCGTATAATTGACTGACAGGTCTAATGTGGATTACTATAGCTATAACTATCCACATGGAGGTGTTGATGAAAACCGTTCAGATGACATTGGACGAAGATCTGCTCGAAGCGGTTGACCTGGTATCAGCAAAGCTGAATACCAGCAGGTCGGCATTCGCCCGTCATGCCCTTAAAGACGCGGTCGAGCGCTATTATATCCAGCAACGCGAGCAGCAACAACGTGAGGGGTATCTGCGCCATCCCGTCGCCAGAGAAGAATTTGGAGACTGGGAAAATGAGCAACAATGGGGCGATGAATGAAGCGCGGAGAAGTTCGCTGGTACAAATTTAATCAGCCTGACAAACAACGGCCGGTTCTGGTGTTAACACGTGATTCCATTATTGAATATTTAGGCGACATCACGATCGCACCAGTCACCACCAGAATCAGAAACATCCCCTCAGAAGTTGTTCTGACCCCTGAAGAGGGCATGCCGCAGCTCTGTGCCGTCAACTGTGATCATCTTCAGACCGTGCAGAAATCGCGTTTGGGAGCAGTGGTCACATCGCTCACCAAGAGCAAAATGCAGGAAGTGTCACAGGCGTTGGCTTTTGCCCTGGATTTGCATAACTGCTGACGGCGGGATATACAAATTGTCCGCCATCGGTATGGTTGTAGATTGTTTGATGGAGAATCAGAAGGGGTAGTTTGTGGTTAGTTATTTAAGAGAATGTCCCTCCAGCTGTACAGGTTGCCTGCTTGATAACATATAGTGACCATGGTATCGTGGTCACTATATCACTTTCATCAGGAGGAGGCCATGTCGGAAGTCGTTTCGAAATCTCAATTTAAACCGCGGGCATTGGAATATTTCCGCAAAGTTGAAGATCAAGGTCGGGAATTAATCATCACCGATCACAACCAGCCGGTTATTAAAATTATTCCTTATCAGAAAGAGCCTCATCAGGTTCTGCGCGAGTTGCGCAACAGCGTTCGGCGCTATGAGCAACCTTTAGACCCCGTCGCTGAAAATGATTGGGAGGCCCTGCAGTGATTGTTCTTGATACCCATGTCTGGCTGTGGTGGTTAAGTAACCCGGAAAAGTTATCACCACCGGCCGAAAAGGCGATTGCTGCGGCTATAGGGGAAAATGGCATTGTGATCTCTTCCATCTCAAGTTGGGAGATCACTCTGTTGGTGAAACGTGGTCGCCTTGAATTGGCTATCGATCATCGCGATTGGATCAGCAAGACGCAAGGATTGCCATTTGTTCAATTTGCCCCGGTAGACAATATTATTGCCTTGCGCTCGGTAGATTTGCCCGGCGATTTTCATGCAGATCCTGCCGATCGTATCATCACTGCCACCGCCATGACGATGGCTCTCCCCCTGATTACCTGCGATCATAAAATCATCAGCTATCCGCACCTGCAGACAATCTGGTAAACGGCCTGATCCTGTCTGGTAAAGGCTAACCCCGATTCAAGAGCATTTTGCCGCGATGAAAATCCATGAAAATCTGTAGGTAAAACCTTTGCTGCTGAAATTTTTGGCTGTGTTTAAATTTAACAGACCTTGATAGATGTTGATCGCGGCAAAAAACTGGTTTTTCTCTCCGCCACTCCCTCCCAGCGTCTGCGTTGTGGCTTTTTGATTCAGCAATTAAACAATGCCCACTCGTCTCGCCAATAAAAGCTATATGGTGTTCTGCGACTTCGCGCAGGATGACACAGAAGGACGTTGACTGGAAAAAAACGAGTGTCATTCTGCGCGGAGCTAGGCGTAGTCGCAGAATCCATATCCTGTTTTCTGATTTACTGGAGTCAAATAGATAACCAGATTTCTTAATAATGAAAACGGCATTGAACAATAATAAGGCTGTCGTCGGTGACTTTGTACACTAGCCGGTGGGTGCGGTCGATACGTCTGGACCAGTAGCCGGTCCAGTAGTGCTTCAAGGGTTCCGGGTTGCCAATGCCGTCAAACGGGTGCCGTATCGTTTCTCTGATCAGGGTGTTAATACGTTGGAAAATCTGCTTATCCGCTTGCTGCCAATAAAGATAGTCGTCCCATGCGTTTTGTGCCCAGGAGAGTATCATTCTTCACACAGATCGCGCTGAAGGCTCTGACCTGATTCGATCTCGCTAATGGCCTCATTGAGTCTTTGAGCGTTCTTCGGACTCGCCATCAAGTAAGCTGTTTCTTCGTAGGCATGAAAATCGTCAAGGCTAATCACCACCGCAGGGCTGCCATTTTGCCGGGTAATCAGCACCGGCATGTGGTTTTCGCTGACCCTGTCGAGGGTTTTTGCCAGATTATTTCTAAAGGCAGAGTAGCTCATGGTCTCCATCTTGATCCTCCTTATGCGTTTCTATCATTGTACCTATATTTGTACGCTAACCCAAGACGGTTTTGTTATATCAGACTTGACTATATCAGCTCACCCCAATATTCAAGCGGCACGATGGTGAGGGGTGACTACCTGAACAATTTTTTACCATGTGTTCTGCGACAATTATGATCCCAACCTTAACGCTTATCAGCAGCTTTGTAGACCAGGTTCCTGTCACGTTTCCCCACGGCTATGATAACGACAAGTAGTTCGGTATCATGGACTTCGTAGACGAGACGAAAACCGGCGCTGCGCAGTTTGATTTTGTATCGGTCGGTGTGGCCAAATAATTGCAAAGAGGCTATGCGTGGGCAATCAAGGCGCTCAATAAGCTTTTTTTTGAATTGGCTGCGAACAGTCGGATCAAGTTTTCGCCATTCACGCAAAGCTTCTTCTTTGAAGCTCAGGTCATAGTTCATCCACGGTCACCTTGATTTCAGCTTGATCTTTTCGCTGATCTGAAATCTCATTGAGTTCGGCATCTTCAAGGCGATTAAGAAGTGCTTCATAGGTTGCAGCGGGAATGCAGTAGAAGGCCGGCTCATTACGATTAAGAATGGCAACGGGAAAACCTTCACCTTCGGCGACGGTACCCATTGGGTTGCGTTTTAGCTCGGTGATGCTCGCAGTGACGGTAGAGTAGATTGAATGTGCCATGTTTTCACCTCCTTTGTTGAAACAGTAACATTTTTAGAGGCAGAGTAAAAGATATTTAAAAGCACCTTTAGAGGTTCGATTAAGTAGTAGAATTTCGGTTTACTAGTCTCAGGGTGGGGTTAAATTTTATCGGAGAGTCGCTGTAGTCGCAAGAGAAGGAGAGGAATGCTGATTCAACTATTAAACAACCCTATGTATACCCAGCATCTGGTTATGCTTTTAAAACAGTTAATCAACGTACCCTTCGACCTGGTTATTTGTTACTATGCACAAGAGGAGGTGAATATGAATGCGGTAGAAATCTTTGAGTTGATTCGACAAAACAAAACAGAGTTAGATCGTTTTGGCGCAAGCCGCATTGGCCTGTTCGGCTCACAAATTCGCGGCGAAGCCCGTGCTGAAAGTGATATAGATTTTATCGTTGAATTCGTAACTGGCCAGAAAAACTATGACAATTATATAAACTTATGCTTTTTTTTAGAAGATTTGTTCAATAAGAAAATCGACCTCCTGACCCCGGAATCCCTCAGTCCCCACTTAAAGGAGCGGATTTTGGGAGAGGCCCAATATGAAATCATCCATTAGTTATCTTCGTCACATACTTGATGAAACAACATTTCTGGTTGAGCACGTTGGTTCCTGTCGTCCTGATCATTTCATGCGTGACCCGGTATTACACCGCGCAGCAATACGGAGTATTGAAATTATTGGTGAGGCGGTAAAGAACCTGCCCGAGGAATTGCTGGTAAAATATCCCGAGGTCGAATGGCGTAAAATGGCAGCTACCCGGAACCGGTTGATCCACGGATATTTCTCCGTTGATATCGAACTTGTCTGGGATATTGTGGTTTCCAAAATACCTGAGCTTAAAAATCAGATCGAGAAAATTATCGATGAAATTTCCGATTTAGATCAGCCACCAAGGCACCAAGTGCACCAAGAAAAGCTTGGGGAAAAGACAACAACCTGATTTAAAAGCTTTTTGCCGCGATGAAAATCTATGAAAATCTGTAGGTAAAACCTTTACTGCTGGAATTTTTGGCTGTGTTTAAATTTAACAGACCTTGATAGATGTTGATAGATGTTGATCGCGGCAAAAAAAGGTTTTTTATCATAGCCCCCAATGTTAAACAGCAGTATGTAGTGGCTTGACCTTCAGATCGTCGTTCTGTTGCATAGCCTTGGACAGTTCATAATTTGACTGTAATGTCATCCAGAACCGAGCGGTACTGACACCGCTTTTTTCCAATCGTAAAGCTAACAACGGACTGATGCCTGAACGGCCATTGATGATACGAGACAGGGTTGAGCGGGCTATGTCAAGGCGGTTGGCCGCGTCAGTCACGTCAATATTCAACGGCAGCAAAACATCCTCTCGTAGTATTTCACCGGGGTGCGGATGATTTTTAAGCATAAAAAACTCCTTCAATGATAGTCCTGATAATCCAGCAGTTCGACATTCTGGTCAATAAAGCGAAAAGTAACGCGCCAGTTTCCACTTACCCACAGGGAATAGTATCCCTGCAAATTTCCTTTAAGGGGGTGGAGACGATATCCAGGGAAATTCAGTTCCTCCAGCGATGATGCTGCATCAAGGGCAGCAAGAATACCCCCCCCTTTTTATCAGACCTTGATAGATGTTGATTGCGGCAAAGAACAGGTTTTTCTCTGCGGCTCTCCATCTCAGCGCCTCAGCGTTAAGGCTTTTAACGGAGAGTCGCAAGAGAAGGAGAGACGCAAGAGAAAATCTTGGGGTAAAGACAAAAACCTGATTCAAAGGCATTTTGCCGCGATGAAAATCTATGAAAATCTGTAGGTAAAACCTTTACTGCTGGAATTTTTGGCTGTGTTTAAATTTAACAGACCTTGATAGATGTTGATAGATGTTGATCGCGGCAAAAAACTGGTTTTTCTCTCCGCCACTCCCCCCCAGCGTCTGCGTTGTGGCTTTTTGATTCAGCAATTAAACAATGCCCACTCGTCTCGCCAATAAAAGCTATATGGTTTACCTCTGCGCAACAAAATGATAATTTACGACAAGGAATGCTAACTCAGCGGCGAGGCAAAAATGCAAACCAACCTATCAGAAAAAATATTGCAACTCAGCATATCTGAGCGGATTCAACTTGCTGAGGATATTTGGGATAGTATTGCTGTAAATCAGCGATGTGTTGATCTGACGGACCTTCAGAAAACAATACTGCAGGAGCGGTTGGAAGATTATGCTGCCAATCCTGAATGCTGCGAAAGCTGGGATAAGGTTCGAAAGCGGATTTTGCTGACCTTATGATGCAGCAGCAAATCATTGTCAGAGTGATTGCCGAAACTGACATTATAGAAGCGGCCCGATGGTACGAGCAGCGCGATCAAGGTCTCGGTACAGAATTTATCAGAGCCGTAGATGCCTGCATCGCTGCTATTGTAAGAAACCCCCGTCAATATCCCGTTGTTTATGAAAATATCAGAAGAGCACTTCTCAGGAAATTTCCCTTCGGCCTCTTTTTTCTGATTGAAAACGGGAGCATTATCGTTTTGGCTTGTTTGCACAGCAAACGGCACCCCTCGGTTTTCAAAACGAGAAAATGAAACTTTTTAGCGTAACCCCGAGCAACTATTCACCCGCAGCCCAAAAATCGTCATCTCCGAGGGCTTTTGTCGGGGATCTACGCCTTTTAACTCTGAAGAAGAATCTGGATTCCGGCCAAAATCACGCCGGAATGACAGTGTGGGAGCAGGATTGTCGCGGCAAAAGCCGCCCCTTCAAAGATGCTGAACAGTTACAATCTCGATTGATTTTCCTTCTTCATTCAACAACGCCCCCCGTTCCCATCACTGGACATGAACCAGGGAGAGTAATTTAGATATTTAAGAGCGTCCCTCTTCTCTTTGGCGTTTATCAGACCTTGATAGATGTTGATTGCGGCAAAAAACAGGTTTTTCTCTGCGGCTCTCCATCTTAGCGTCTCAGCGTTAAGGATTTTAACGGAGAGTCGCAAGAGAAGGAGAGACGCGACAGAGGGGCAAGCGGCAAGCTGATTCAATGATATAGAACGCCCCCCGTTCCCATCACTGGACATGAACCCGGGACAGTAAGTTAGATATTTAAGAGCGTCCCCCTTGCTACAGTGGTCTTGAAATCAAACAAAAATCCCGTTGCCCGTATCAACCATCGGGGCTATGATAAGCGACTGATCAAAGTCTGGCTAATCTATTCGCGTACGGGAGAAATCAAAAGATGACCGTTATCGATATTGAAAAGATGACAGTTGCTGAGCGTTTGTTAGCCATGGAGAACCTCTGGGCCTCTCTGGCAGAGGAATATCAGCAAAGTGAAATTCCGTCATGGCATGGAAGAATCCTCGATCAGCGCCTTGAAAAGTTGCGTTGTGGTGAAGCAAACGTCCTGACCCTTGACGAGTTGGATGGACGCCGCAGATGATCACTGTCGAAGGTGTTGTGGCCCTTGATCCTGTTGCTGATGATCTCTGTGCAGGCAAGGATTTTTATGACCAGATCGAACAGGGTGTAGGAGATTTTTTCTGGGACAGTTTGATGGCAGATGTCCGGTCACTGAAAATTTATGCCGGCATCCATGTGCAGGAAAAAGGTCTGCATCGGATGCCAGCAACGCGTTTCCCCTATCTACTGTACTACCTCATTGACGATCATACAGTCTACGTTGTTGCCATCCTGCCTATGCGCAAAGACCCGCTGTGGGTGCAAGAAACCTTGACGGCAAGACAGCCTTGACCTGGTCGTGGCTCTAGCCACGATCACCCGTAACGAGCTTTTGCTCGTCGGGATGGTTTTTGCCTTGCGATGAAAACGCGCTACCATCAGCTGCACCAACGCCGCAGCAAACCCGCCAACTCGACGCGACAGAAGTCGCCCCATTCAACAAGCCTGCCCTGAGCCTTGCGGTGTGCCCTGAGCCCGGGACGGTAAGTTAGATATTTAAGAGCGTCCCACTCTCCTGAGCCCGATTTAGATCAGCCACCAAGGCACCAAGTGCACCAAGAAAAGCTTGGGGAAAAGACAACAACCTGATTTAAAAGCTTTTTGCCGCGATGAAAATCTATGAAAATCTGTAGGTAAAACCTTTACCACTGGAATCTCTGTTTGTGTTTGAATTGATCAGACCTTGATAGATGTTGATTGCGGCTGTCAAAAAAAGGTTTTTCTCTGCGGCACTCCATCTCAGCTTCTCTGCGTTAAGGTTTTTAACGGAGAGTCGCAAGAGGAACAGAGAGACAATCGATTAAACAATTAAACAACTTCCCCCCGTCCCGTCCCAGTTAAACAACGTCCCCTCTTTGATCCCTTGGTACGTCCTTGATCCAAATCGATATCGCTATCGGGATCGAAATCGTTCTTGCCGTGGAATATAGAATGTCCCCTTTGTTATGATGCAGTCTGCATTTTGACCGATAAATGCATTTATGGTAATGTTGAAAGAGTTCAGGTCGGTTGCGGTCATTGTGGAAGGAGGGAAGATGCTGGCAGAAGAAATTAAAAAAAATGCTCTGAAACTGGGTGTTGTAGCTCGCGTGCATCTGGTGGAATCTCTGTTGGAAAGTCTCGATAAAACGGATCCCGAAATTGAAGAAATATGGGTAGCCGAATCAGAAAGAAGATATCACGCCTACAAACAAGGGCTTGTCAAGGGGATTTCCCTTGAGCAGCTTCGAGCTAAAATTGAAGCATGAGCATCATTTTAATTCCACCGGCAGATGCCGAACTATCAGAAGCCATAGATTACTACAACGACCAGCAGTCTGGGCTGGGTGATCAATTCTATCGAGCCTTTCTTTTAACAACAGATGATATTGTCAAAGCTCCAACAGCGTGGCGAAAAATTGGTCAACATACCAGAAGAATCAATTTCAGACGCTTTCCCTATCTGCTTCTTTACGTTGTCGATGACAACGATATTCTCATAACCTGCATTGCCCACCAGCACCGTAATCCAACCTATTATCTGTCTGACATAACATAAGCAGTTATTAAGCGCGATCGGACTGTTCAGCGTGGCAATGTGTCCCATTGGAGCAGCCAGACCTTGATAGATGTTGATCGCGGCAAAAAATCGGTTTCTCTGTGCGCCTCTCCATCTCAGCGTCTCTCCGTTGAGGCTTTTTTATTCAACAGTTAAACAACGTCCGTTCGCAGTAACAGTTGAATATCTAGCGGGTTAAAGTCCCGTCCGGGGAATTATCCGATTCGCCCCAGTAGCTCAAGGGAGCGGCGTTCTGGTAACAGAGGGTCGTAAGTTCCCAATTGGCAAAACAGCAGGCCGTAACGAAAGTGAACCTATACGTAGCCTCGTTATTTAAAATTGAAGATGCCGACCCAGTGGACGTATGGGGAAGGCCGCCGTCACAGACTTAAGATAACGGAACCGGTCTGTGAATCTTCCGGGGTAGCAGGGATGGCATGTTGTGGAAGATATTTAACCCAGTGCTGGAGACCCGTTGCGGTGATGCCTAAGGAGCATCAACCGGCGCGTATAAGGAAACGAAATCGCGCCTGGCCGTAGCGGGAGTCGGAGGGGTCCATAGTACCGTTTGAGGATTCGGGACAACATAACCCGATCTGAGGGAAGGGACCCTGCTTTGTTCATGCAACCAAAGAGCGGAGGAGATGGGGATTGCCACCATGCTAACAACCCCGGAAACAATCAGAACGCTACAGAGGAAGCTCTACCGTAAGGCCAAGCAAGAACCGGCCTGTCGCTTCCACGCCTTGTATGACAAGGTCTATCGGGCTGACATCCTTAGTCACGCCTATGCTCTTGTCCGCGCCAACAAAGGAAGCGCCGGCATTGACGGCGTCACCTTCAAGGCCATCGAGGAACAGGAAGGGGTCACCGCATTCATCGCGGAGCTGGAAGACGCACTGAGAAACAAGACGTATAAACCCGATCCCGTCAAGCGGGTCATGATTCCCAAGAGCGACGGCAGTCAGCGCCCCTTGGGGATTCCGACCATCCGGGACCGGGTGGCTCAAATGGCTGCAAAACTGGTCATTGAGCCGATCTTCGAAGCGGATTTCTGTGAAACCTCCTACGGATTCCGTCCGAAAAAGTCAGCCCACGACGCAGTCGACGATGTCGCTCATGCCATGCACATCGGCTATACCGAAATCATCGACGCCGATCTCTCCAAATACTTCGACACCATTCCCCATGCCAACCTCATGGCCGTGGTCGCCGAGCGCATCTGTGACGGTGCGATCCTGCACCTGATCCAGCTGTGGCTCAAGGCTCCGATCATGGAAATGGACAGGGACGGAACGAAGCGGAATATCGGCGGCGGCAAGGGTAACCGCAAAGGTACACCGCAAGGCGGGATTATCTCACCGTTGTTATCCAATCTCTACCTGCATCTACTGGACAGGATCTGGGAGCGGAATAAGTTACAACAGCGACTGGGTGCTCGCATTGTCAGATACGCTGACGACATTGTCATTCTTTGCCGGAAAGATCAATCCGGACAAGCGATGGAGGTGCTGCGGCAGATACTGAACCGGTTAGAACTTACCCTGAACGAGGCAAAGACCAAAACCGTTGATGCCTTTGAGGAAACGTTCGACTTTCTTGGATTCTCGATCTGGATGGGGAAAAGCAGAAAGACGGGGAACTATTATCCCCATGTCCAGCCATCGAAGAAAGCCGAGCAAAAGGTCAAAGACCGGATTACCATCCTCACGAAACGAGAACGGTCGATCATGCCGCTTGAATGGGTTGTGAACGAAGTCAATGCCATGGTCAGAGGTTGGGTTGGTTACTTTCATTACCGCAATTGCAGTCAGACGCTGGGCCGGATACGGAACCACTTGGAGCAGCGGCTGATCATTCATCTGCGCAAGCGGCACAAGGTCAGAGACAGGAAAGCAGGCTACGTCAGATTTCCCAACAGGTCATTGTACGTGAAATATGGCCTGTACAAAGTGCCGACATCAGCGGGTTGGACAAGGGCGCATGCCTTACAGTGAAGAACATCGGAAAGCCGTGTGCGGGAAAACCGCAAGCACGGTTTGATGAGGGAGGGCTGGTCGGGGCTGCTACGGCAAGGCTATTTAGGCACCGTCAGACGAAAGGGACGGAAATGGATAAGCCGAACCTAAGGCTGCTGAGACCTGCTCTCTACTCTACCCCGAATACCAATGCCCGCAAGGTGCCTGTCCCTCTGTTTTTTCCGGGCAACGACACGTCAAGTTAGTTATTTAGGAGCGTCCCAAAGAATTACAAACTATAACTGTCGCCAACTTTTTATTTTTAAAGGAAAATTATTAGACGTAATATCCGCCGCGCCCGGGTCGAAAGCTATAGTAGAGATACCACCCCCATCTACATCGTATTCAGGTATCCCAACCTTGTTTTGGTAATCAGGGTCGTTGGGGTCAGTGGGGTTCGGGTCCGGGATTTTTGTATTTGCAACAAATATCGACCCGGTAATAGTACCATTGCCGCCGCCGTCACGTCTTAATATGCCGTCCCCTACAACCAGTACTAGCCCATGATAATCAAAATTACCTTTAAGCGTAAGGGTGCCAGTAACAACTAAAATACCAGTACCCCCTCCCCCTGGAAGGTTGCCTAATGTAGCATCACCGTTTACATAGACGATTTGGGGGGCAGCTGTGGTTCCAACTTGTGCAGCAGTCAATGTCGATG
>JAHYIY010000049.1 GCA_019429255.1 Desulfuromonadales bacterium
AGTTATCCTATCCTCCCTATCCCGGTTATCGCTTCACCGGCCCCGATTTGAGCAGCAGTCCGGATTACAGCATTCAGATCGAAGATGGTTATTACGATCACTCCGAGGCGGCGGTCGTCTGCCGCTACCAGCAGCGACACAGCGGCGAGGTGCGCTACATTTATCACGGCAATGACGGTACCCATCTGCCGTGGAATGATACGGTGCAGCTCAACTACCTGCTCCCGCAGATGCGCGAGGCGATGATTCAGCTCATCATCCGCGTCGCCAGGCGTTTTCGGATTATCCGTTTTGACGCCGCCATGACTCTGGCCAAGCGCCATTTTCAGCGCCTCTGGTACCCGCTGCCGGGGGTTGCCGGGGGGGTGCCGTCGCGCAGCGATCACGCCCTGAGTCAGCAGGACTTCAATCACTATTTTCCCATTGAATTCTGGCGTGAACTGGTCGACCGGGTGCAGCTTGAAGCTCCCGACACCCTGCTGGTGGCCGAAGCCTTCTGGCTGATGGAAGGCTACTTTGTCCGCACCCTGGGGATGCATCGGGTTTACAACAGCGCTTTTATGAACATGCTGATGCAGGAGGAAAACGCCAAGTACCGTCAGACGATCAAGAACATCCTGGTGTTTGATCCGGCGATTCTGCAGCGTTTCGTCAATTTTATGAGTAACCCTGATGAAGAGCCGGCAATCGAGCAGTTTGGCGATGGCGACAAGTATTTCTGTGTCGCTACCATGCTCGCCACCATGCCCGGCCTGCCCATGTTCGGTCATGGTCAGATTGAAGGTCTGCGCGAGAAGTACGGCATGGAGTACCTGGCCCCACGCTGGGATGAACCGGTCGATAAGGCGCTGCTGGCGCGCCACCGCGCAGCCATCTTCCCGCTGCTGCGGCAACGGGCCCTGTTCAGTGGCGCAGATGCGTTCCAGCTGTACGATTTTGAATCGGTTTACGGGGTCGAAGAGGATGTGTTTGTTTACAGCAATCAGCTTGATCAGCGCCGGGTACTGGTGATTTGTAATAACTCGGACAAGAGCATTACCGGTCGTATCGCTGCCCCGGTCACCATGGCCGGACGCGCCGGTCAGGACCTGGTCAGTGCCTGTGCCATTGACTGTAGCGGCGATTTTGTCGTGCTGAGCGACCTGATCGACAATATCCAGTATCTGCAACCTTCAGCTTCCCTGCGCCGGGGGGGAGCATTTACCCTGGCACCTTACAGTGTTCGGGTGATTGGCGGCTTTGTCCCACGCCGGGACGAGGATGGACGCTGGCAGCGCCTGTGGCAGCAGTACGGTGATCGTGGTGTGCGTCACCTGTGGCTCGAGCATGATGGCCTGTTGCTGGAGAAAAGCTGGCCGCTGCTAAGTGAACTGCTTGCTCTGCCTCAGCCCCAGCGGGCGCGCCGGCAGATCCGCCGGTTGCTGACCGAACTGGTGTCCATCTATACGGCTTCGCCCCTTGCCGATATGCCGCCGGACTATGTCCTTGAAGTACTGACGCGCGGGCGGTATCCTGATCTGCCCCGGCAACCGGAAGGTTATGGCGAACTGGCCTGGTACCTTGATCGTGCTGCTACGGCGGATGGCTGGTTCCAGCTGTTTGACCGGATCTGCAACCGCTATCCATTACGGCCATTACTCGGTTGTCACTACTACGATTACAGTGACTGGTGTGTTCATCAGGATCTGGAGCGTTTCTGCCTGATGCTGCTAAGTTACCAGCTGTTCCGTGAAGGTGACCGGATTACGGCTGAACCGGTAGCCATGATCGACCGGGTGATTGCTTTGCTGCGGGCCATCAGCAAGCTCAAGGTCCAGTCGACCAGGGTCGGCTATCGCGTTGACCAGTTGCTGGCACAACTTGATCCGCGTCCAGCTCTGGAGGAGCCGCTGCCGGCCCAAGCTGGTGGTTTGAAAATCCTCTTTGTTGCTTCCGAAGCGACCCCCTTTGCCAAGTCGGGGGGGCTGGCCGATGTCGCCGGTTCCTTGCCACGTGCCCTGCGCCTGCTCGGTCACGATGTCCAGGTGGTTATCCCTGCTTACCCGCAGATCGACAAGGCGCCGGTGATTCCGCGCAAGGCGCCGCACAGTGTTGAAATTGTCATGGCAGGGGTGCCCCGCCGCGCCAGCCTGAAACAGGCGGTTTACGATGGCGTCCCCTACTGGTTTATCGATACCCCGGACCTGTACCAGCGTGATGGGCTCTACTCCGGTCCTGATGGTGATTACCCCGATAACGGCATGCGCTTCGGATTTTTCTGCCGGGCGCTGCTGGAACTGGCCAGAACCCTGAAGTTTCCTCCGGATATCATCCATCTGCATGATTGGCAGACCGGACTGGTACCGGTGCTGCTGAAAACCAGTTACCGCAGTGACCCGTTCTTTGCCGACACCAGAACCCTGTTGACTGTTCATAATCTGGGCTACCACGGCACCTTCCCCTTCTCCTTGCTGCGGCAACTTGAACTGCCGGGGAATTTGACCAGCCCGGCGGCACTGGAATATTACGGTAATCTGTCGCTGCTCAAAGGGGGGATCGTCTTCTCCGATCTGGTCAACACCGTATCGCCGACCTACTGTCGCGAAATCCAGACGGCAGAGCAGGGATACGGCCTCGATGGTCTGTTGCGCGCGCGCAGTGCGCATCTTCATGGCATCCTCAATGGTCTTGACGACCGGATCTGGAATCCTGCTCAGGATGTGGCGCTGCCGCACAACTACAGTTTGCGGCAGCTCAAGAACAAGCAGAAATGCAAAGCCTTGTTGCAGCAGGAGTTGGGGCTGGAGGTGCGCGCCGATGTGCCGCTGGTGGTGGTGATCAGCCGCCTCGATCGCCAGAAGGGGATCAATCTGATCGAGACCATCTGGCCGCAGCTGCTCGAACGCCCCTTGCAGTTCGCCCTGCTCGGCTCGGGAACCCCCGAGAATATGCGTTTCTGGCAGGATCGCCAGGGCGCAAACCCCGGCCAGGTGGCGATCAGCCTGACCTTTAATGAGGGGTTGTCGCGGCGCATGTACGCAGCGGCCGATCTGTTGCTGGTACCGAGTTTGTACGAACCTTGCGGTCTGACCCAGATGATTGCCCTGAAATACGGTGCTTTACCATTGGCACGCCGTACCGGCGGGTTGGCCGATACGGTTGTCGATGTCGACGAAGATCCAGCGCGGGGGAACGGTTTTGTCTTTGATCACTCGGATCCCTGGTTGCTGCTGGCTACCATTGATCGGGCGTTAAGCTACTATCACCAGCCGGCAATCTGGACCAAACTGGTGAAGCGCGGCATGGCGCAGGATTTCAGTTGGGTACCTTCGGCGCAGGAATATCTCAAGCTTTACCGTCACATGATGGGTGTGCCGGTTGACCAGGAGGAAACAAAGGAATAGCTGATGAGCTACGTTGCAAAAGGTACGTTTTGGATCGGGGTGTATCTACTGCTGATACTGGCCCCTCTGGCGATTCTGTTGATCGAGCCGGTGCCCCCCGGTAACGGCTTCTGGTGGGATGTGTCGCTGGCTTTGGGTTTTGCCGGCACCGCCATGATGGGGATGCTGTTTCTGCAAACCGCCCGTTTCCGCCGTGCTTCGGCTCCTTTCGGCATCGACATTATCTACTATTTTCACCGTCAGGTGGCGTTGATCGCCGTTCTTTTTATTATTGCCCACCCGGTTATTCTGCTGATTCTCAAACCCCAACTTATCGATCTCTTCAAACCCGGGGTGGCCCCCGCTCATTTCTGGGGTGCGGTTGTGTCCACCCTGGCGCTGCTGGCGCTGGTGGCAACATCGATCTGGCGCAAACAACTAGGCCTCGATTATGATCTCTGGCGGGTTCTTCATGCGCTGCTGGCGGTGCTGGCCCTGGGTCTGGCGATCTGGCACGTGCTGGGTGTCGGCCATTATGTCGATACGCCCTGGCGCAAACAGTTGTGGGGCACCTTTTCCCTGTCGTGGTTGCTGCTGCTGGTGTATGTGCGGCTGTATAAGCCGCTGCAGCAGTGGCGTCACCCCTATCGAGTTGTTGAGGTGAAAGAGGAAAAGGCGGACAGTTGGAGTCTGACCATCGAGCCGGATGGTCACACCGGATTGCGTTTCCAGCCGGGACAATTTGCCTGGCTGACCCTGGGTAGCTCCCCCTTTGCCTTGAAGGAACACCCCTTTTCCTTTGCCGGCAGTGCCGAGAAGGTTCCGACCCTGACCTTCACCATCAAGGAACTGGGTGATTTCAGCAGCACTATCAAGCAGGTAAAACCCGGTCAGATTGCCTATATTGATGGGCCTTACGGCGCTTTCAGCCCTGACCGCATGGCGGCCGGTGGTTTTGTCCTGATTGCCGGAGGCATTGGTATCGCACCGATGATGTCGATGCTGCGCACCTTTGCTGATCGCCGGGAACAGCGTCCACTCAAGCTGCTCTACGCCTATAATAGCTGGGATCGGCTGACCTTTCGGGAAGAGCTGCAGGAGCTTGAAGAGCAGCTGAATCTGGAAATTATCTGGTTGTTAAAAGACCCCCCGCCCGGCTGGGAAGGAGAGACCGGACTGATCACCAGCGATCTGCTGCAGCGTCGACTGCCGCTGGCAGACGTGGAACAGTCTTACCTTATTTGTGGACCGGTGGTCATGATCGAACTGACGGAAAAATTGCTGCACCAGGGTGGGGTTCCGCTGGCGCGGATCCACTCGGAACTGTTTGATATGGTATAATTGCCTTGATGGTTGTGCTTCTGGCTCGGAGTAAAGACAATAAAACTGTTCACCATCCGTTTACTTGAGGCACAGGGAAGGCAGAGAACATCCTGTTCTTTATGCATCTCTCAGTGTTCTCAGGGGCTCAGTGGTGAATATCAGGTTCTCTTTTGAGGAGTACTGGATGAGACTTCTATTTGCCAACCTGCTGGCCTGGGTGACCGGGGTGCTCATTGTGGTGATGGTGGTGCTGTTTGCCTGGCTGCAGAACGGTTGAGGTAATGATAGAGGCCCTGCTTTACGATAAACGTGCAAACAATCAGGTCGCCTGCCGCCTGTGCGCCCATTTCTGCCTGATCAACCGCGGTGAGCGCGGGCGTTGCGGGGTGCGTGAAAATCGTGATGGGACCCTCTATTCTCTGGTATACGGTCATACCATCGCCCGTCATGTCGACCCGATCGAGAAAAAACCGCTCTATCACTTTTATCCCGGCAGCCGCTCTTTTTCTATCGCGACCCCCGGCTGTAACATGCACTGTCACTGGTGTCAGAATGCCGGGATCTCCCAGGTACCCCGTGAGCTGAAATTTCCTGTAGGCGATGCCATGGCGCCCGAGCAGGTTGTCGTTGCCGCCCAACAGAGCGGCAGCCGCTCCATCGCCTATACCTACACCGAGCCAACCATTTTTTTCGAGTACAGCTTTGATACTGCCAGACGCGCCCAAGAAGCCGGTATCGCCAATGTTTATGTCAGCAACGGCTACATGTCGGCAGCGGTGCTGGACCTGATTCATCCGTACCTGGATGCTGCCAATATCGATCTCAAATCCTTTCGTGACCCAACCTACCGCAAGTATGCCGGTGCCCGACTGCAGCCGGTTCTTGACAGCCTGAAAAGACTGCATGCCCTCGATATCTGGCTCGAAGTCACCACCCTGATCATTCCCGGGATCAATGATGATGCGCAGGAACTCAAAGAGCTGGCCGAATTTATCGTCACCGAACTGGGTGCCACTACCCCCTGGCATGTCAGCCGCTTCTATCCTCAATACAGGTTGGATCACCTGTCGCCAACCCCGTTGGCCACCATCAATCAGGCGGTGGAGATCGGTCGCGCGGCAGGATTGGTGCATGTTTATGCCGGCAACCTCGGAGTCGATAACAATACCCTTTGTCCGGGGTGTGGAATGACCCTGATTCAGCGTCGTGGCTACGATCTCAAAAGCAACCGGATTGATAGAGAGAGTTGCTGTCCCGATTGTGGACAACAGATTGCCGGAGTGGGGATGGGAAATAGGGGAAAATAGGGGGACATAAGACCGATTAATCTAGTCGGAATTATGTCCCCCTATTTTCAGGTCATTCCAGGGAGAACCGTCGTTGCCCTATCAAGAACTCGCAGACACAGTCCTGCTTCTTCATTTCGGCATCGTCCTGTTCGTGGTCCTGGGGGTTCCGATCATATTTCTTGGCAACAGGGTTGGCTGGTTCTGGGTCAACAATCTGTGGTGGCGGTTGGTTCACCTGATGACTATTGCCATTGTTGTCCTGCAGGTATGGTTGGGTCGTTACTGCTCTCTTACGCTGCTCGAGTCCTCGCTTCGGGAGAAAGCGGGCCAAACCGGTTACGAAGGTAGCTTCATCGAACACGGGGTGCAGCGCGTCCTCTACGTTGATGCGCCCATGTGGGTCTTCGCTGTGGTTTACACAGTTTTTGCGCTGCTGGTGGCGTGGACCTGGTGGCGTTTTCCGCCGCGGATGGGTAGAGGCAAAAAAGGTGGCGCTTAACCTCTCGCTGCTTATCGCCAGGGGGTGCATCGCGAACGTTCGGTGGTAAAGGCTCGGAACGGTTGAAGATGATGGTTATTTTTACACCACCGTCATTCCAGCGCAGGCGGCAATCCAGGTATTGCAAAGGGGCGCAATTCATTGCGCCCTGGTTTTCATGGTGATGATTTTATTCCCCTCCATCGGAGGTGTGGCAGGTGGTTCCTGAGCTCGCCGAAGGGCGGAGCCTGACGGGGTGGTTAGGTTGTGAAGGGGGCAAGACCGGCGGCGTTAAGCTTCCGGCAGTGCTGAGAGTAAACCTAGATGCTCAACAAAGGGAATGAAGTCTCGGTCGGTGAAAAGTAGGGGTATCTGGCGCTCAATGCAGAAAGTAGCGATGATGACATCCATTGTTTTGCGGATGGTGATTCCCTTCTTGCGCAGCGTTCGGTAGTTCTCTGCACACTTCTCGGGCATGCCTTGGCCAAACAGCTGGAATCGGTCCAGCATCATCAATGTTTGCTTGGTCTTACGGTACTCCCGGTCGTCCCGTATGCCTTGAAGAATTTCGAGAAAAATCAGATCACCCATAACAACAGTGCCTTCGACGATCCCGGCATCGAGGGTGTCGGTATGTTTGCTCTGGACGCCATTAAGATAGTCGATCCAAACACTGGTATCGACCAGTATCATTTGCCGCCGCGCATTTCGTCCAGATCGCCTTCCCATGTGATCCGGCCGCGCAGGTTGCGAAGTTCCTGCTGCCGGCTTCGTCGTACCAGCAGTTTAAGGCCTTGTTCTACCGCCTCTTTTTTTGTGCTGAGACCAGATGCTTTGAGGGCGTCAGCCATTAACTTATCATCAATAACTATGTTGGTTCTCATAATCCACCTATGTGTATATGTGGTAATATTATACACATTCTAGCATGGGCAAAGAAACATAACAAGCCCATCCAGCGCCGCGTGCGGCCTACACTTTGCGCAACCGCTCCAGATACCCCTCCCACTCCAGCGGCAGCAGATCCTTCTTGTGGTTGTTGCACTCCTTGCACGCCGGGACGCAGTTGCCTCTCGTGCTGCGGCCGCCGCGGGCAATGGGAACAATGTGGTCGAGGGTCAGTTCTTTGGGGGGGAAGGTGCGCTGACAGTAATGACAGATGCCGGTGGCGACGCGATTTTTCCACCACCCTTGCTTTCGCAACTCCCGCGCCTTGTGGCGCTCCCGGCGAATCTGCTGTTCGTCGATGTCTAACCAGAAATCCACTGTCTTAATGCCTTTGTGCCTGTCTGTTGTGATTTAAGCCGCTGAATTGTTGAGCATGATGAAACCGATCTGTCGACCGGTTTTGCCGTCATCGCGGCGGTAGGAAAAAAACATTTCCGCCTGGGCAAAGGTGCAATGCCCGGCTTCTTCGATGGCATCAGGGGTCAGACCTGCCTGCTCCAGTTGCAAACGGCAACTGCGGGCGAGGTTGAGGTGCCAGTGACCGAGGCGGGTTTCGCTGGAGATTTCGTTCCAGAAACCGCTTCCTTGCCGGAAGGCGTCACGCACCGGGCGGTCGACCTCGTACTTGTCAGCACCGATACCAGGTCCAATGGCAGCGACCAGATCTTCTGGGGCGCAGTTAAAGTGGGTGGTCATGGTCTTGATGGTTTTGTGGATCAAGCCACCGGCCGCGCTGCGCCAGCCGATGTGGATGGCAGCAATCGCTGTCAGTTGCCGGTTCCATAGCAGTACAGGGTAGCAGTCGGCAGTGAGGATGCCGATCATGATACCAGGCTGATTGGTCACGATCGCATCGACCTCGACCCGAGCAAAATGGCTCAAGTCAAGATTGGGTTCGTCGACCAGGAGCAGATCCTTGCCATGAACCTGTTTCACTGTCAGCAGCTGGTGCAACGGAAGGTCGAACGCCCGGACAAAGGTTGAGCGGTTTCCTTCGACATGGGCCTTGATGTCGTCGGTATTGGTGCCCAGGTTCAGGGAATGATAGGGGGGGCGACTGACACCGCCATTGCGGGTGCTGAATCCGGCAGTTAACCCGGCACAAAGCGCAGCAGGCTGTAAATAGGATGTTTTTCCCTTGCGAACCAGTTTCATTGCTAAAGCTCCAGTGTAAAAAAAATCAGGTATGGTGGTCGTTTCCGTCAGTAGCGGCGGAAGATCTACCCTGTTGCAGGTAGGCGATAATATGCCGTAGTGGCGTCGGGATGTCACTGCTAAATTCCAGATATTCGTCGGTGCGTGGGTGAATAAAGCCAAGGGTCTGGGCGTGGAGGGCCTGTCCAGGAAGCTGACGGATCAAGGTGCGTAGCTGTTGATCTTTGATGCTGTTCAGTTCCGCACGCCTGCCATAGAGTGGATCACCAACCAGCGGGTGGCCTGCTTCACTTAAATGGACACGGATCTGGTGGGTGCGGCCGGTTTCCAGTTGCAGACGGATCAGGCTCAGCTTTTCCTGTGAGAAGTTGTCGATAAGGCTCCAGTGGGTGACGGCTTTTTTGCTGCTCCTGGCTTTCGTGCTGAATTTTTTGCGTTGGACCGGATGGCGCCCCAGCGGTTGGTCGATGGTTCCCTTGCGGCCCGGCAGGTGACCGTGGATCAGGGCGAGGTACACGCGCTTGATGCTATGTTGATGAAACTGGGCAGCCAGATGCTGATGAGCCTGATCATTTTTGGTGACAACCAGAACGCCGGAGGTGTCCTTGTCGATGCGGTGAACAATGCCCGGGCGCAGGGCGCCACCAATACCGGCAAGATCGTCGCAATGATGAAGCAGGGCGTTAACCAGGGTGCCGCGGGAGTGTCCTGCGGCTGGATGCACCACCATGCCGGCAGCTTTATTGATAACAATCAGATCCTGATCTTCGTAGAGAATGTCGAGGGGGATGGCCTCTGCCAGTGCCGTGCCGGGGGCTGGTGGTGGCAGCAAAACCTCAATGGTTTCGCCACCTTTGAGTTTGAAGCCGGCTTTGGTTGCGACGCCATCGCAGGTAACCTGCTGAGTTTCAATCAGTTTTTTGATTTGTGCGCGACTGATTCCGGGCAGGGCTTCCGCCAGAAATGCATCCAGTCGCTGCGCCGGAGAGTCGCAGGGGAACAACAGCTGTTGAGGCAGGGCCATTTACCAGATCTGACTGTCGATTTTTCCGGCCTGTTTAATCAACACATCAACAATGGCGCGGTCATAAAGATGCTCGCGATTGGCAAGTTCGGGGGAAACGCGTAAAAAGAAGTGCTCGCGCCCCTCGTTCAGCTCGGCATCCATCAACTCAAAGATATTGTCACCTTTAATCCCTTCGACCACCTTATCTTGATTGTACAGGGCGATGTCAGAAACAATCGCTCTGGCCAGACGAAAAGCCAGATCGGGATTCTCAACTACTCTTGCCATAAATCATGCCTCCTGGGCTGCAGTATGATGGATGAAGAATTGAATTCTATTAATTTTTCTTTCCGTTGGCAAGGGTTAAACGGGAGAAGTAAGTTTTTTGAAACCGCCAACGCAGCGTTTTGTTGGGGGGAACCTTTTTTTTGTGATAGGATCGATGGGTGTTCCAATAACTGCTGGAATCGATCAGAATGTGAGTGATATTAACAGATTCTGACAAAGAGGCAAGGACGAAGATGATGTCATCGACCCCTAAAAAAGTACTATTTGTCGACGATGAACCAGCGTTGCTCGCGCTGGCTGAGGATCTGCTGATTGAAGAGGGATACCTGGTTGTTTGCGCTGCGGACTCACGTCAGGCGCTGGATCTGTTTGCGCAGCACGAGCATCAGTTTGATCTGGTGGTGACCGATGAATCGATGCCGGGAATGACCGGTAGCGAGTTGGCGCAGCAGCTGTTTCAGTTAGCGCCAGAGTTGCCGGTTATCCTCTGTTCCGGTTATCTGTTGACCATGGCGGACGAGAGGATTGGCGCCACCAATATCAAAGAGGTCATCGCTAAGACCGACGTTTTCTTCAAGTTGCCGTCAGCGATGGCAAGCCTTTTTGCCCAGGGTCAGCACTAAAAAACGGCCATAGCGCTGCTGCGGATTGTCAGCGCAGAACCATCACCGCCAGCGCCGCAACAACAACTGCAGCAACAAGTATCGGCACCAATGGCAATTTTTTCCCCGGCAGTTGCGGTGCTGTTGTCGCTGTCAGTTGGCCGACTACGGGAAAGCGCTCGATGAGCGAACGAACATGAGGTGCAGTTTTCAGGGCTGCGGTCAGGTCCTGGCCGGCCTGATGTACCCCTTCATGATCCCCTTGTAGCCAATGTTTGCTGCTACTCACGTCATAAACCACACCACTGACGGCTACATAGGCCGGTGCGCCGTTTTGTCCGTCGAAATGTGCAAGTTCCTTCAGCGTCATCATAACCTCCGGTCCGGGTTGGAAACGGTATAGTATCCAACTGGAGATTCCGGCTGGATACCACCTGGTTTTTTTACTGGGGTTTTGCCGTTTTTTGAACCCGGCGACGGGTTTCCCTGGCTGCATTTTTTCAGACACTATGATAAACAGAGGAAGCTTTCAAGGGGAACAATCACGCAAAATGATTTTCAACACATGCCAGTTGCGAAAGGGTATCAGGATGACAGACGGAAAAAAAATAGGATTTATCGGTGGTGGTAATATGGCCGAAGCCTTGATTAAGGGGCTGCTGGCGAGCAACTTTCCCGCCGCCAAACTGGTTGTATCGGAGCCGATTGAAAGCCGACGTAACCATTTACACGATGCCTTTGGGGTCTCGCTGGCTGAAAGTAATCCGGAGCTGGTGGACCTGTGTGAGATTGTCGTGCTGGCGATCAAGCCTCAAATTGTCGATGAGGTGCTCAGTCAAATAGCACCGGTCTGGATCGATACCAAGTTAATGGTATCGATCCTGGCCGGGGTGACCTGCACCAGCATCGAGAAAAAGTTTGCCGGAGCGCCGCGGGTTGTACGGGTGATGCCAAATACCCCGGCCCTGGTTGGCGAGGCGGCCAGCACTATTTGTAGCGGGACCCATGCCGGCAAGGGTGATCTGCAGATTGTCCGCGAGCTGTTTGAAAGTGTCGGCATGGTTCAGTTGATCGATGAGCGTCAGATGGATGCGGCAACCGGTTTGTCCGGATCCGGTCCAGCCTACATTTATACGGTGATTGAGGCTCTTGCCGACGGTGGAGTACGAGAAGGGTTGCGTCGCGATGTGGCACATGCTCTGGCGGTACAGACGGTTGTCGGTGCGGCGCTGATGGTGCGTGAAACCAAGGTACATCCAGCAATTTTGCGGGATCAGGTCTGCTCTCCCGGTGGTACGGCCATAACCGGGGTCAGTACCCTTGAGAAAAAAGGGCTGCGAACCACCCTGATGGAAGCGGTTTCAGCGGCGGCGACGCGCTCACGTGAGCTGGGCGGTAATTGAATGTGAGAGCTGGAGTAGGGTGATCCTGTGACGAGCAGGCTTCCTTTTCATTACGGCTGGTTGATCGTTGTTGCCTGTATTCTGACGACCTTTTCCTGTTTTGGTCTGGCGCGCTTTGCCTTTGCCATGCTGCTGCCGGGGATGCAGGAAGGGCTGCGCCTGTCCTATGAGCAGATGGGCTATCTGGGAACCGCAAACTTTGTCGGCTATCTGCTCGCCGTGGCAGCTACCCCCGGTGTTCTGGCACGCTGGCGCCCACGCCTGACCCTTGGTTTTGCCCTGGTGCTGATCGCCGTGACCCTGGCGGCGCTGGCGCAGGCACAAACCTTCAGTAGCCTGTTAGGGTTCTATCTGATAACCGGCTTTGGCAGCGGGCTGGCGAATATCTCCGGGGTGGTTCTTATCGCGTTCTGGTTTCGTCGCGAGCGCCGGGGCCGGGCCGCAGGATTGATGGTTGTCGGCAGCGGGCTGGCGATCATGTTTTCCGGCTGGGTGGTCCCGCGCCTGAATCAGCTGGAGGGCTTTGCCGGCTGGCGTATCAGTTGGCTACTGTTTGCGCTGATTGTCGCTGCCCTTGCTTTGATTGTCTTTGTGCTGGTGCGTAATACCCCCGAAGAAATGGGGTTGCAACCGGTTGGCCGCCCAGTAGCGGTAACGGCGGCCGATGTCAGCAGCCGTTATCCGCCGGGCAGCGGGCGGGTGTTGATCCTGCTCGGGCTGCTCTATTTAGCCTTTGGCCTGACCTACATGGTGTATGGCACCTTTTTTATCACCAGCCTGGTCGTCGAACATGGCTACCCGCAAGCCCTGGCGGGGCAATTCTGGGCGTGGGTCGGTTTTTTCAGCATTTTTTCCGGAGTATTGTTCGGTACACTGTCCGATCGTATTGGCCGGCGCCTCGGGTTGATGGTGGTTTTTATCATCCAGACGGCGGCCTACCTGCTGGCCGGGTCGGGGTTGGGAGCGGTTGCCCTGATGCTGTCGGTGGTTCTTTACGGGGTCACTGCCTGGTCTATTCCCGCCATTATGGCAGCGGCGGTGGGTGATTATCTGGGGGCGGCCAAAGCGGCTGGGGGGTTTTCGCTGATCACCTTCTTTTTTGCCGGCGGTCAGGTGTGCGGGCCGGCCATCGCCGGGATTATGGCAGAACACTATGGCAGTTTTGCTCCGGCCTTTC
>JAHYIY010000013.1:0-60000 GCA_019429255.1 Desulfuromonadales bacterium
CTGCTTACTGCTTACTGCTCACTGCTCACTGCTTACTGCTTACTGCTTACTGCTTACTGCTTACTGCTTACTGCTCACTGCTCACTGCTTACTGCTCACTGCTTACTGCTTACTGCTTACTGCTTACTGCTTACTGCTTACTGCTCACTGCTCACTGCTCACGGATCACTGATTTTCCACTCCCCACTCCCTGACTACAATTCCCCTGGTATCTTCGTGTGAGATGGGTTTTGTGTTCTATCTTCTACCCCAAAACAATGATAATATTCAGTTTTTTTACTTGATAAGCGCCACAATCTTCCGCTCTACTCTGAAAAGTCGTCACTCTCGCGAAAGCGGGAGTCCATGAATCTGAGCACCCCCCCTGGATACCCGCCCTCGCGGGTATGACGTGCATTGTCGTTAGACACAGCGGAAGATCAGTACTCATCAGATTTTTTTATGGACTGTCTCCGGATGGAAACGGCATTATGTTCATCCGGGGTTACCGGATGAAGACTACTTATCATACCGCAGGAGTTATCATCGTGCAGAGAATCGACCAGGTCATTCAGGCCAGTTGTATAAAACATGCGCAGCAGGTGGCATTTAAGCATAAAGTCAATGGCCAGTGGAAGGATGTTTCCTATGCCCGTTTCTGGGATAATGTCGAAAAACTGGCGGCAGGGTTGCAGCAACTCGACATCAAAGAGATGGCGCATGTAGCGATTCTTGCACCTTCGTCACCGCGCTGGGTCACTTCCTATCTGGCCATCCTCCATGCCGGCTGCGTTGCCGTACCGATTGACAAGGAGCTTAAAGCAGCGGAACTGCGCCATATCCTCGCTGATTCCGATACCCAGGCGATCATTGTCGGCCAGGCACAGTTTGACACCTTGCTGGAAATCATTGATGACCTGCCCGACCTGAAGAGGATCATTCTCATCGACACCCCGATTGAAGAGATGGGGGATCAGAGCGATATCATTGAAACCATGCAGGAGCTTAAATCCCTGTGGCAGCTTCTGGTCGTCGACCTCAACATCACTCCGGAACGGCGCGAACCTCTTGAAATGGCCGCCGAGCAATTACGTCAACTGGTTACCAGCGTCCCAGAGACCAATGAGTCCTCTGAAAAAAAGAAAAAAAAGCGTCATTTTTTATCCGATACGGAGCTGATCCGCAATCGGTTACTTAAAGAAAAAAGGCTGTTTTCGTACAAAGCCATTTTTTCTGATGACCCCGTGGTTACCGGCAGCGCCACTGCTGATCAGCGCGCTGTCATCCTTTACACCTCAGGCACGACCGGTCGTTCCAAGGGGGCGATGCTCAGCCATCGTAATATTGTCAGCAACATTGAGGGCGCCCAGCTTCATTTTAAGCTCGACAACTCCATTGCTACCCTGTCTTTTCTGCCGATCAACCACGTGTTTGAACAGGTCTGCGGCATTCTTCTCCCCCTGGCCCTGGGTGGCCGGATCAGTTTTGCCGAATCGATCAAGAAACTGGGGGACAATCTCAATGAAATCAAACCGACCTTCCTGCTTGGCGTGCCGGCAGTCTATCGACTCCTGTACGACCGCATCATGAAAAAAATCGACACCAAACCCACATCGCGCATGCTCTATAAATTTGCGTTGACCCGCAAAATTGTCGCTGCCAATGTCAAAAAGGCGGTGGGCGAACACACCACCTTTGTCAGCGGTGGCGCTGCCCTGGATCCGGCAATCTCTGAAGGGTTCCGTAACCTGGGGCTGACCCTCTATCAGGGTTACGGCATCACCGAGACCTCACCGGTCATTGCCGCGGAAAGTCCCTTTAACAGCAAGCCAGGCACAGTTGGTGAAACCTTGAAGGATGTGGAGGTGCGGATTGACAAACCTAACCCTGATGGCGAGGGAGAAATTCTGGTCAAAGGCCCCAATGTCATGCTCGGCTACTACAATAATGAGGCGGCAACAACTGAGGTTCTCCAGGATGGCTGGTACCGTACCGGCGATCTGGGCCGCATTGATACAAACGGCATGCTCTCCATCTGCGGGCGGGTAAAGAATCTGATTGTGACCCCCAACGGCAAGAACGTTTACCCGGAAGAAGTGGAAAATCAACTGCTTAAAAGCCCTTATATTGCCGAAATCATGGTCTACGGCCATCGTATCGGCAAGACGGCTGAGGAGGTATACGCCGTCGTCTTCCCCGATGAAGAGGCCCTGTTTACCCTGGCGCGGGAGCAGAAGGACAAGCCTCTTGCTGCCGGAGAAATTGAAAATTTGATCCGCCGCGAGATTCAGACCTATGGCAAGGAACTCGCCGACTACAAACGGGTGAAAAAATTCACCCTGCGCGAGGATGAATTCCCGAAAACCACCACCCGTAAGATCAAGCGCTATATTGTTGAACCGGAAATATCGACGAACTAAAAAATTTTAAAAAAACAGTTTTTTTTAAAAAAAACCATTCCCAGTCAGATTTTTTTCAGAACTCCTGATTATAGTGATACGCAATCAGGAACTGAACCGATGGCAATGCACTCTACATTGTATGGGACTTAGCAATGGGTTCGGAGGGGGGGGGAGCTCCCATCCTGAAAAAGGATGGGAGCTCTTTTTTTGCGACCCTTTTAACCTAGATCATGCTCGACCCGGATCAGTCGCGGGGGTTGGCAGGTGATGTCAAACGCTTCGATCTCTTTTAACGCTTTGACGATATCTGCTTCCTTGGCGGCGTGGGTCATCAGAACAATGGGGACACAGTCGGCATCGTGGCGCTCGGGCTGGATCATCGACTGAATGCTGATGTTATGATCGCCAAGGCACCCGGCAATCCTGGCCAATACTCCCGGCTGATCAAGGCTCTTGAAGTGCAGGTAGTAGTGGCTGACGATGTCACTCATCGGCTGAATCGGTAACGCCTGCACCGCCGTTTCACAACACCCCATAATCGGCACACGCAGACGCGCACCGCTGAGGATATCGCGGCCGATGGCCATGACATCGCCCATGACCGCACTGGCGGTGGGATCCATACCGGCACCACTGCCGTAAAGCAGGGTCGGACCGACAAAATCACCGATCAGGCGCACGGCATTAAAGGCACCATCCACTTCGGCGAGTTGATCCTCTGCCGGAATCATGGTCGGATGGACCCGCACCTCAATCTGATCACCATGATTCTTGCCGATCGCCAGCAGTTTAATCTTGTACCCCATCTGCTTGGCAAAACTGATGTCGACGGCATCGATATTGCTGATCCCCTCAATATAGACCTGATCAAAATCGACCCTGGTACCGAAACACAGCCCACTGAGCAAGGCGATCTTGTGGGCGGTATCTACCCCTTCAATATCAAAGGTCGGGTCGGCTTCGGCATAGCCCAGTTGCTGCGCCTCTTTGAGTACTGCGGCAAATTCACTACCCTGATCGGTCATTTTGGAGAGGATGTAGTTACAGGTGCCGTTGAGAATGCCGAGCACTGAACTGAAACGGTTAGCGCAAAGGCTCTCCTTGATCGGTGAGATCACCGGAATGCCACCACCGACAGCGGCTTCAAACATGACCGAGACACCAGCCTTGTTGGCGGCGGCGATAATTTCCTGGCCGTGGACGGCCATCAGCGCTTTATTGGCGGTGACAATATGCTTGCCGTTGGCAATGGCTTTGAGCAGAAAACTTTTCGCCGGCTCATAACCGCCGATCAGTTCGATAACCAGATCAATATCGGGATGATTGACAACATCGTCAACGTTGGTGGTCAACATGCCTTGCGCCACCTGCACGCCACGATCGGTAGTAATATCCAGATCGGCAATTCTCAGTAATTGCACCGGCGCACCCAGGCGCTGCTGAATCACATCCGCATTTTTTTGTAATACCCTGACCACCCCGGTACCAATGGTACCGAAGCCGAGCAGACCGATATTGATGGCTTTCTTCATGTTTTATCTCCTTAAAAACTCTATATCAATCATGATGCTTTCGCAAAAAGTATCATTTTGGATGGATAAGCAAAAAGCGCCAAATACAAGGCGCGCTTGTTGAGCAATGAGGCGTACTTACGTACGTCAAAGCAGTGAAATAAACGCAGCAACGCAGCAGTTGGTGAGTTTTTGCGACGCCATCAATCATACTGATGTTACGCTGCATTGATGTGTTGGGCGATTTTATCCAGCAGTCCGTTGATAAAAGTGGGTGATTCTTTGGTGCCGTAACGCTTGGCGATTTCGATCGCCTCATTCAGGGTTACTGCTGTCGGGATATCGGGAAGAAACAGCAACTCGAAGGTCGCCAACCGCAACAGGGCCAGATCAACCGGCGCCATGCGCATCAGCGACCAGTTGTGGGCAACGGCCGCGATCCGTTCATCGAGCAGGGGGCGCTGCTCCAGCACCCCGCGCACCAGTTTTTCGGTAAACAGCCGCACTGCTTCGGGAACCGGCGGTGCTCCTTGTTCGAAGGGTTCACCGAGGATATCTTCAGAATAGTGCAGATTGTTCCAGAAATTTTCCAGAATCCGCTCGGTGTCAATCTGCTCGTCCTGGAATTTATGGGCAAAGAGAATTTTCAGGGCATATTCGCGCCCGCGCCGCCGGTTATTATTCATCGGCGTTGAATGCTCCCAGCAGATTCACCATTTCCAGCGCACTCATGGCAGCTTCGGCCCCTTTGTTTCCGGCCTTGGTCCCGGCCCGTTCAATCGCCTGTTCAACCGAGTCAGTAGTCAGCACGCCAAAGGCCACCGGCAGGCCGGCCTCCAACGATACCTGCGCCACCCCTTTGGTGACTTCGGAACTGATATATTCAAAATGCGGGGTGCCGCCGCGAATCACGGCACCCAGACACAAGAGCGCATCAAACTTGTTTGATGCCGCCATCTGCTTCGCCATCAGCGGTATTTCAAAAGCACCGGGCACCTTCACCACGGTTAACTGCGCCTCGTCGGCACCATGGCGGATCAGGGTGTCGATCGCACCTTCCAACAGGCGTTCAGAGATAAAGCTGTTGAAACGGCTGACAATAAGACCGAAACGAAAGTTACCGGCAGCGAGTTTTCCTTCAATGATCTTTGGCATCTGAAAGCTCCTTTAGCGGACTATATATTTTCGAGCAAGTGCCCCATTTTTTCACGTTTGGTTTTCAGGTAATTGATGTTGGATCCCTGGGCAGGAATCTCAAGACCAACCCGTTCTACCACCTCGAGACCGTAGCCTTCAAGGCCGATAATTTTTTTAGGATTGTTGGTCATCAAACGGATCTTGCGTACCCCCAGGTCAGCGAGAATCTGGGCACCGATGCCGTAGTCACGCAAATCAGCAGCAAATCCAAGCATGTGGTTGGCCTCGACCGTATCGTGCCCCTGATCCTGCAAGGCATAGGCTTTGAATTTGTTAATCAGGCCGATACCGCGCCCTTCCTGACGCATATAGAGGACAACCCCTGTTCCTTCCGCGCCGATGCGATCCATCGCAGTGTGGAGCTGATTGCCGCAATCACAGCGCGCCGAGGCAAAGACATCGCCGGTCAGACACTCAGAATGGACCCGCACCAGCACCGGCTTTTCAGGATCGATGGTACCTTTGACCAGGGCAATATGATGGGCGTTATCAACCTCGTTTTCATAGATAATTGCGTTAAAGGGGCCGCCATGGGGCGTTGGCATCCTGGTTTCGGCGGCGCGCCGCACCAGCAGTTCCTTGCGCATCCGATAGGCGACGATGTCAGCAATGGAAATGATTTTCAGATCGTGCTCTAGGGCAAACACCTCGAGTTGCGGCATACGCGCCATGGTGCCGTCTTCGTTCATGATCTCGCAGATGACCCCGGCCGGCTTGAGCCCGGCCAGGCGCGCCAGATCAACCGAACCTTCCGTCTGGCCGGCGCGCACCATCACGCCGCCTTTTTTGGCCCGCAAGGGGAAAATATGTCCCGGACGGGCCAGGTCCCCGGCGGCAGTTTCATCAGCAACAGCTACGGCAACAGTACGGGCGCGGTCGGCGGCGGAGATACCGGTGGTCACCCCTTTGCGCGCTTCAATACTGACAGTAAAAGCGGTACCGAAGGACGAGCTGTTGTTAGTGACCATCAGCGGCAACTCAAGCTCATCAGCGCGTTCTTCGGTCAATGACAGGCAGATCAAACCCCGCCCATGACGGGCCATAAAATTGATCGCTTCCGGCGTCACCAGCTCGGCGGCGATGACCAGATCGCCTTCGTTCTCGCGATCTTCATCATCAACCAGAATCACCATTTTACCGTGACGGATATCCTCCAGAGCGGCATCGATTTTTGCTATCGTCATTACTGCTTTCCTTTATGTTGCGATATTTAAATCAGGGTGGCGGAATAAAATTGAGATTTATCTCACAGAAACCCGTTTTTAGCAAGAAACTCACGGCTCAATGACCCGCCGTTCGCTCCGCCCGGGTGCGCAACAAAACGCTCGACATAACGGCCGATCAGGTCGGTTTCAATGTTGACCGGGTCACCAACACGGCGCTCTTTCAGGCAGGTCTGCTCCAGGGAATGGGGAATGACCATGATGCTGAAGCGGTCGTTAAACACCTGATTGACGGTCAGGCTGACTCCGTCGATAGCGACCGAGCCTTTGGCAACGACATAGCGCAGGGCCGGCGCCGGTGCGGCAAACTCGAAATATACCGCGTTGTGTTCTTTGCGTTTTTGCCGCACCGTACCAACACAGTCGACATGACCGGCGACCAGATGACCGCCAAGACGGTCACTAAGGCGCAGGGCCCGTTCGAGATTGACGGCGGTACGCGGCGGTAATGATCCCAGCGTGGTTGTCCGCAGGGTTTCCGGCGACACATCAAGGCTAAAGCTGTCGCTATCCCATCCGGTGACGGTGAGGCAAACACCATTGACGGCTATGCTCTCCCCCAGGCACAGGTCATCGTGCACCAGTGCGCTGCTAATCCATAACGTCCCGGCATCAGCGCTACCCTCAATAGTGCGCACCTGGCCAATAGCTTGAATCAGTCCAGTAAACATGTCTGCACCTTTGCCCTAATCAACAGATCAGTCCCCGATGTTTCGTGGCGCATATCGTCGAGCATGGCGCTGTCAGCCATCAGGGTTGTGCCGCTACCGGCGAACAGACCCCTGGTTGGACAACCACCGACCAGGCGTGGCGCCACAAAGACCATCAGTTCATCAATCAGACACTCTTGCCAGGCGGATGTGGCCAGGGTACTGCCGCCTTCCAGCAGCAGATGCTGGATCTGACGACGACCAAGTTCGTCCCACAGGGCCGGCAGATTGACAAGACCAGCGTCATCGGTGGGCAATAGCAGCACCTCGGCTCCTGCCGCCGTTAAGGCATTGATTCGCGCGCTGTCCTCACAACCGGTGGCGATCAGGGTCGCTGCCGTCGAGTCTTGCGTCAGCATCTTCGCCGACAGGGGAAAGCGTAAGCGGCTGTCAACGACAACACGCAAGGGGTCACGGGTCTGTTCACCTGGAAGGCGGACGTTGAGCAGCGGATCGTCCTTAAGTAGCGTTTCGATTCCCACCATAATAGCTTCGACCCGGTTACGCAAGCGATGCACCCGCAGACGGCTTTGTTCACAGGAGATCCAGCGCGAATCACCGATTGCGGTAGCCGTATGACCATCAAGGGTCATGGCCGCCTTATAGATGGTCCAGGGGTGGCCGCTGCGTAAATGTTTACTGAAACCGGCGATCAAATCAGCCGCTTGGTCCTGACATAAACCGACTTCAACGACGATTCCAGCCTCGCGCAGCAGTGAGATACCGGCGCCGGAAACCCGCGGATTGGGATCAATGATGGCAACAAAAGCGCGGCGAATACCGGCAGCGATCAGCGCCCGGGCACAGGGTGGAGTGCGTCCGATATGGGAGCAGGGCTCGAGGGTGACATAGATATCCGCGCCCTGGGCATTGGCACCGGCCTGGTCAAGGGCGTAGACTTCAGCGTGGGGCATGCCGGCCTGAGGATGGAACCCCTCGCCGACAATCCGGCCATCCTTGACAATCACCGCTCCCACCGCCGGGTTGGGGGCGGTACGTCCCCTGCCCTGTTCAGCCAGCTCAAGGGCGCGCTGCATGTACATGTGATGGGAAGATGGAGAGTCAGTCATGATGTTTTGGCGACGCCATCACCCCTTGCCGGAGTTTTTGAGCAGATCGGTAAGCTCATTCATGAACTCATTGATATCCTTGAATTGACGGTACACCGAGGCAAAACGCACATAGGCGACTTCGTCGGTATCATGCAGGGCATCCATCACCGCTTCGCCGATCAGGCTGGCCGGAATTTCCTTATCACCACACTCTTGAAATTGTCGCTCAAGCTGGTCTACCAGGGCTTCAATCTGTTCCATGGAGACCGGACGCTTTTCGCAGGCGCGCTGCATGCCGGAAACAATCTTGGCGCGATCGAAGGGTTCACGGCGGCCATCTTTTTTGATGACATAGGGAAGAATTTCCTCTACCCGCTCATAGGTGGTAAAGCGCCGCTCGCACACTGGACATTCGCGCCGGCGGCGGACGTTATTGCCATCCTTGCCAAGGCGTGAATCAACCACCCGGGTATCTTCATGGCTACAGAACGGGCACTTCATGGCGCTGCTAGCGGCTGATACTGATGATAGCGGATCCCGGCTTCACCAAGCATCTCCAGCGATAACTGATCGGGATAACCACGGCCATAGATGATTTCAGTCACCCCGGCATTAATCAGCATCTTGCTGCAAATAATACAGGGAGAATCTGTGCAGTAAAGGGTTGCATCGGCAATATTGGTGCCGTGCCGAGCCGCCTGAATGATGGCATTCTGTTCGGCATGCAGGCCACGACAGAGTTCATGACGCTCGCCGGAGGGAACCTGAAGCTGATCACGCAAGCAGCCGGTGACATCACAATGGGAGATGCCGGAGGGTACACCATTATAGCCGGTTGCCAGAATATTCTTGTCCTTGACCAGCAGCGCCCCGACCTGACGGCGCAGACAGGTAGAACGGGTGGCTACCAGCTGAGTAATTTGCATGAAATACTCATCCCAATCCGGACGAATCATTGAAATCTACCCAATGCGCTGCGGATAAAGGGGGAACTGCAGGCATAGCTGCTTGACCTCAGCACGAATTTGCGCGAGGACGTCAGGATTCTCGCTGTTTTTCAGCGCCAGATCAATCCATCCGGCGACCAGTTCCATCTCTTTTTCCTGCAATCCGCGGGTCGTAGTAGCCGGGGTCCCCAGACGGATACCACTGGTGACAAAAGGCGAACGGGTGTCAAACGGAACGGCATTCTTGTTGACCGTGATCCCGGCATGTTCAAGGGTCGCTTCGGCAATTTTACCGGTTATGTCGGTGCCACTGAAATCCACCAGCATCAGGTGATTGTCGGTGCCACCGGAGACCAGATTGTAACCACGAGCGACCAGACCTGCTGCCAGAGCCCTGGCGTTTTTCACTACCTGGGTAGCGTAGGTCTTGAATTCAGGTTGCAGTGCCTCCTTAAAAGCCACTGCTTTGGCCGCGATGACATGCATCAGCGGCCCACCCTGGATGCCGGGGAAGATCAGGCTGTTGAGTTTTTTACTCCATTCTTCACTACAGAGGATCAGGCCACCGCGCGGGCCACGCAGGGTCTTGTGGGTGGTCGAGGTGACAAAATCGGCATAGGGAACCGGACTCGGGTGAACACCAGCTGCCACCAGTCCGGCAATATGCGCCATATCAACCATCACCAGCGCGCCAACCTCATCGGCAATCCGGCGAAAGGCGGGAAAATCAATCTCACGCGGATAGGCGCTGGCACCAACAACAATCAATTTAGGCCGATGCTCATGAGCAAGACGCGCGACCTCTTCATAATCGATGGTACCGGTTTCAGCCTTCACCCCGTAGGCAACAATATTGTAGAGCTTGCCGGAAAAATTCACCGGCGAACCGTGGGTCAAGTGGCCACCATGGGCCAGATTCATCCCCAGCACCGTATCGCCCGGGGCACAGGTAGCCATATAGACCGCCATATTGGCCTGAGAGCCGGAATGAGCCTGGACATTGGCATGTTCAGCACCAAAGAGTTCCTTGGCACGATCGATGGCCAGTTGTTCGGCAACATCGACAAATTCACAACCACCATAGTAGCGCTTACCGGGGTAACCTTCGGCATACTTATTGGTCAGTACCGACCCCTGGGCCTCCAGCACAGCTTCACTGACAAAATTTTCCGATGCGATAAACTCGAGGCTGTATTCCTGCCGGGCGACTTCCTGGTTAATAACCTGCGCAATCTCAGGGTCAATTGCTGCCAACCTGTCTGCTGTCATGCTTACTCTCCTGTAAAAATTTAACCCGCTGCAAAAAAGATCAAGCTCAGTTTCACCGTACGGCAAAATAACCGGCTACAAATAAAAAAACGGAGCAGCTGACCGCTCCGCTTCAATCACAATTGCGACGGCCAACTATTCCAGCGCGGCAATCTTATCAAGGCGCTGCTGATGGCGCCCGCCCTCATAGCGCGACGTCAACCAGACATCGACCAGCCGGACGGCCTGTTCAGCAGCGAGCACCCGGCCACCCATCACCAGAATATTGGCATCGTTATGTTCAGCCGCCATCTGCGCGGTAAACTCATCATGCACCAGCGCCGCACGGATTCCGGGAATCTTGTTAGCGGCAATCGACATGCCGATACCGGTTCCGCAAATCAGAATACCGGCCTGGGCGACACCGGCGGTAACCGCCCTGGCGACCTTTTCAGCATAATCGGGATAGTCCACTGAAGCTGTACCATCCGTCCCCAGATCCGCACAGTCGATCTGTTGATCACGCAAGAATGCCAGAATGGCGTTTTTCAGCTCCAGACCACCATGGTCACTGGCAACAGCAATCATTTTTAAAAACTCCTAGATTTTCTTGAAGGCCAGGGTCGCGTTGGTGCCGCCGAAGCCGAACGAGTTCGAAATTGCCGCCTGACAGGAGATTTCCCGTGCCGTATTGGGGATGTAATCAAGATCACACTCGGGATCAGGCTCCTGGTAATTGATCGTCGGCGGCAGCACGCCACGGTCAAGGGCCAGGGCTGCATAGACTGCTTCAATACCGCCGGCAGCGCCCAGGCCGTGGCCGGTCATGCTCTTGGTGGAGCTGATCATCACCTTGTCAGCATAGGAGCCGAATACCGATTTAATCGCCATGGTTTCGTAAAGATCATTGAAGTAGGTCGAGGTCCCGTGGGCATTGATGTAGCCGACCTGCTCAGGATTAAGTTTGGCATGACGCAGCGCCATTTTTATGCACCGGGCGGCCCCTTCACCACCAGGAGAAGGCTGGGTTAAATGGTGAGCATCACTGGTTAAACCATAGCCTGCCACCTCACAGTAAATTTTTGCGCCTCGTGCTTTGGCCGACTCGTATTCTTCCAGCAAGACAATACCGGCACCTTCCGACATGACAAAACCATCACGATTTTTTTCGAAGGGGCGGCTCGCTGCCTGAGGATCATCGTTACGCGTAGACAGTGCCTTCATTACATTAAAACCACCAATCCCCAGCGGGGTAATGGTCGCTTCGGCACCACCGGCAAACATGACATCGGCATCCCCGCGGGCAATCATATGATAGGCATCGCCGATAGAGTGGGTGCCGGTAGCACAGGCGGATACGGATGAAAGATTCGGTCCCTTGGCGCCAAAACGCATGGAGATCTGACCAGCAACCAGATTGATAATGACCACCGGAATAAAAAAGGGCGAAATCTTCTTGTAGCCACGCTCGAGCAAGACCTGGTGATAATGTTCTATGGCCGGCAAACCGCCGAGTCCGGAACCGACAACCACACCAACCATTTCAGCGTTGTCTGCAGTGATTTCAAAACCGGAATCTTCATAGGCCATGGTTGCCGCGGCAAGACCGTACTGAATAAAGAGATCCATCTTCTTAATCTCTTTTTTGTCGATAAAGTCTTCGGGATTGAAGTCCTTGACCTCACCGGCAATCCGGGTAGCCAGATCAGAAGCATCAAACCGGGTAATGGGTGCAATTCCTGACTGACCATTGGTAACAGCCGTCCAGTTTTTTTCAACACCGGTTCCCAGGGCGGATACGACACCAAGACCGGTCACCACAACTCTACGCATAGTTCTGCTCTCTTTAAACCAAAGGTTCAGTTTATTATCAGGTGACGATTGTTGATACCTGGATGAGCAACGGGCCGGCAACGATCAGATCGTCACCAGCCCGCAACACCATCAGGAAAGCTTACTGATGTACTCGATCGCATCCTTTACGGTCTGGATCTTTTCAGCATCTTCATCGGAAATTTCGACATCAAATTCTTCTTCCAGAGCCATCACCAGCTCTACGGTGTCAAGGGAATCAGCACCGAGATCATCCATGAAGGCGGCATCTTCCGTTACCTGATCTTCATCAACACCCAGCTGCTCAGCGACAATCTGTTTTACTCTTTCATCAATCGAGGCCATCTTGAATTTCTCCTTTGTTTTGTCGGTCCTACGTGGACCATTATGTGTTTGTTTACATGTACATTCCACCATTGACGCCAATCACCTGACCGGTAATATAGCCGGCCTGATCCGACGCCAGAAAAACCACGGTTGCTGCTATATCTTCAACATGCCCGAGGCGCTCCAGGGGAATCTGGGTCGTCAACTCTGTGCGTTGCTGCTCGGTGAGAAAGTCGGTCATATCGGTTTCGATAAAACCGGGAGCAATGGCGTTGACAGTGATCTGACGCTTGGCCAGTTCACGGGCATTGGATCTGGTTAAACCATGCAGGCCGGCTTTACTGGCACAATAATTGGCCTGGCCGGGATTTCCCATCTGTCCGACAACAGAAGAGATATTTATGATGCGACCGTTGCGCTGCTTGGTCATCAGCCGGGCGACGCTACGGGTACACAAAAAAGCGCCTTTGAGGTTGACATCAAGAACCGTATCCCAATCGTCCTCCTTCATGCGCAACATTAAACCATCACGGGTAACTCCCGCATTATTAACAAGAATATCAATCCTGCCAAAGCGTTCCTTGGCGGCGTCAACCAGACGATCGACATCTGCCGCAAGGGAGATATCAGCACCGATTCCGAGCGCCTGGGTACCCTTCTGCTCAAGTTCGGCAGCCACCTCGGCAGCTTTAGCGGCATTGGTGCCAACCACAACCAGATGCGCTCCCTGCGCAGCCAGCGCCAAGGCAACACCGCGCCCAATTCCGCGCGTAGCTCCGGTGACAAGAGCGACTTTGTCCTTTAGCAACATAGGTTGACCTCCACTACTGCACAATACAACATAGCATAACAGATCAGGATTGCAGGCGCTTCAAACCGGCAACATCAGCAACCTGATCCATTGCCGCGCCACGATGAATCCGCTTGATCAGACCAGTCAACACCTTCCCCGGCCCCACCTCAAGATAACGGTCGACACCCAGCGCAGCACAGTGCTCAATAGAAGCATCCCAGCGCACCGGCGCACAGACCTGCTTTACCAGTAGGGGCTTTACCCGCTCAGGCTGATCACAGCAGATCGCCTCAACATTGGTTACCACCGGAAAAGCAAATGGCGCAACGGCAACCCCGGCGAGGACCTGCTCAAGACGCTGCGCGGCGGGAGCCATCAGGGCACAATGAAACGGGGCGCTGACCGGTAATTTAAGGGCACGCTTGGCACCACGCTCAGTGGCGAGGGCAATGGCCCGCTCAACCGCAGTCGCATGACCGGCAATAACAACCTGTCCCGGTGAATTGAAGTTAGCCGGTGAAACCACCTCACCCTGGGCGGCATCATGACACAGTTGTTCGAGTTCTTCACCTACAAGTCCCAGTATCGCCGCCATAGCGCCGACGCCGACGGGCACGGCTTCCTGCATGAAGGTGCCGCGTTGCCGGACGGTCGCTAACGCGTCGGCGAACGACAGAACACCGGCGGCCACCAGGGCCGAATATTCGCCAAGGGAATGACCTGCTGCATAGGCCGGGTGCAGTTCGACTTCCTGACGCAACACACGCAAAGCAGCAATACTGACGGCCAAAATCGCCGGCTGAGTGTTGGCAGTCAGCTTCAGATCTTCTTCAGAACCGGAAAAGCACAGCTTGGCCAGGTCAAAACCCAAAACGTCATTAGCCTCTTCAAACAGCTGTGCAGCAACGGCAAAAGTCTCTGCCAGATCCTTGCCCATACCTGGATATTGCGACCCTTGTCCGGGAAACACCAGTGTCAACATGGTTGTTCATTCCTATCAAGTAAAAATCAGGCCCAGCGCAACAAGGTTGATGCCCAGGTAAAGCCGCCACCAAAGGCGGCGGACAAGATCAGATCACCTGAGCTGATCAGTCCCTGACGATTCGCCTCATCAAGAGCAACGGGGATGGTAGCACCTGAGGTATTACCATATTTATGGACATTGATATAGGTTTGTTCGTCCTTGAGATGGAGGCGCTTGGCGGTCGCTTCAAGAATCCGGCGATTGGCCTGATGGGGCACGAACAGCTTGACATCCTCGTGGGTGTAACCATTGGTTTCCAGGGCTTCGATAGAGACTTCGGTCAGGGAGCGCACCGCGACCTTGAATACTTCATTGCCCTGCATCTTCAGATACTGAAGACGCGAATCAACGCCGGCGGTCGTCGCTGGATACTTGGAACCAAAACCAGGCTGATAGAGAAGTTCGAGGAAATTTCCATCGGAATGCAGATGACAGGAGAGGATACCGGCATCGTCACCACCCGCTTCGACAACGACCGCTCCGGCGCCATCACCAAACAGAACACAGGTGTTGCGATCAGTCCAGTCAATTGAGCGGCTCAGGGTTTCAGCACCGATCACCAGCGCTCTTGTGCCGTGACCGCAACGGATAAAATCGTTGGCATTGGACAGAGCATAGAGAAAACCGCTGCAGGCTGCCGACACATCGTAAGCAAACGCCTTGCTGGCGCCAAGCTTGGCCTGGACAATACAGGCGGTTGCCGGCCAGGGATAGTCACCCGTGATGGTTCCGACGATAATCACGTCGATCTGGTCGGCGCTGACGCCGGCCATTGCCATGGCCCGTTCGGCGGCTATCACCGCCATATCCGAGGTGCACTGATGATCTGCAGCAATGCGGCGTTCTTCGATACCGGTGCGAGCCATGATCCACTCATGGTTGGTATCAACCATCTTTTCAAGATCCGCATTGGTGAGGATCTTTTCAGGCATATAGGATCCTGTACCGGTAATGCGTGCTCTCATGCCTGTACCTCCTGAAAAATTTGTCAGTGCTGAAAAACTGTTGTCAGCCGTTCAAAAACACCGCTCTGGGCATATTCGCCGGCCTGACGAATGGCGATACTCATGGCGACAGGATCGGAACTGCCATGACAGACAATACCGGCACCGGCAATGCCAAGTAACGGCGCACCACCATATTCCGCCGGATTGATTCTGTTTTTAAATGACGTAAAGGCCGGGCGGCTGAGCAAATAACCGACTCTGGCCCAGAAACGACTCTCTATCTCGCGCTTGAGCATGGTACCAATGGCAATAGCCAAACCTTCGGATACTTTGAGCAGAACGTTACCGACAAAGCCGTCACATACCACCACATCAACCGAACCGTTATAGACATCACCACCTTCAACATAACCACGGTAATTCAACGGGGCGTCTTTAAGCAACAGATGCGCCTCGCGGGTCAGATCGTTCCCCTTTTTTTCTTCGGCGCCGTTGGACAATAAACCAACCCGGGGCTTTGACTTGCCGAGGTGATGCTCAACGTAGATGCTTCCCATCAGGGCAAATTGATATAAGTGGCTCGCTTTGCAATCAACATTGGCCCCCATATCAAGAACCATGGTCTGATCAACAAGGTTGGGTAAGGAGGTGCCGATAGCAGGACGCTCAACCCCGTCGATACGACCACAGACGAGCATCCCGGCGGCCATAATCGCACCCGAATTGCCGGCACTGACGACAGCCGTGGCCGCTTTCGACTTCACCAGATCAAAGGCGACGCGAATGGAAGAGTCTTTTTTGCGCCTTACAGCAGACGGCGCGTCGTGCATACTGATGATGTCGCCGGCATGATGAAGCTCGATGCCCAGACCCTTGATGTCATGCTTGGCCAGTTCCTGCTGGACACGAGCAGTATCACCGACGAGGATAACCTGACATCCCCAGCGGCGACAAGCGGCAACCGCTCCGGCAACCTCAACATCCGGGGAATTATCCCCACCCATGGCATCAACAGCTATTTTCATCAACATATCAGCGTCGCTGCAAATCAGACGTTGTCGCTGTCGATAACTTCTTTTCCTTTATAGGAGCCACAACTGGCGCATACCCGATGAGGCAGCTTGGGCTCGTTACAGCTCGGACAGGTGGAGATTCCCGGGGCGCTGATGGCATCATGAGCGCGGCGCATGTTTTTTTTGGATTTTGAGGTCTTTTTCTTTGGAACAGCCATCTTATTCTCCTTGGATGGATCACACCGGAAGTTGCCGGGGTGTTTTTAATGTCAATTGTAATCTATAACCAGCAAGCACTAATCAGCTTGCCCTTTAATTTGTGCCAGGACACCAAATTTGCTATTGAACACTTTTTTTTCGCAGTTGCAGGCCGTTGTATTCAAATCAGCACCACACTGCGGGCACAACCCCCGACAGTTAGCTGAGCACAGCGGGTGCATCGGTACCGCCAGCAGCAGTTGCTCCTGCACGGGAAACAATAAATCCAAACGATCCTCGCGGTAAGGGATCAATCCCAGTTCGTCAGCGGCAAGCTCCTGCTCCGGCACTTGGTCCGTCTGCTCCACTTCGGGAACAAAGGTCAGAGCAAAATCCTCTGCCAGCTCATACTCAAAAGTGCCCAGGCAGCTGCCACAGGTCAAATCAAGGGTCGCCTGAATATGACCAATAACTTCAATCATGCGACCGGACAGGATAAAGCGCAAGTGCAGATTGATGGGACTACGGTAAGCACTTTCACCGGCACCGGCCAACCTCACCAGTTCCGGAAAGTCGCCGGCAGCACAAGAGTATTCTTGATCCAGCTGCCCACCCTTGATATGTTTCAGCTCTAGCTGCACAGACGCCCTCAAAGCAAAGGGAACAGTATAAAGGGAGAAGCATCCATGTCAAGACAAAAGACCGGCTCCTTCCCCCGCTTTTATGGCGCTCTTGTCTAGCCTATCCATCATTGTTTTGCAAGATTTTTTTACTCCAGGTTAACCTTCAGGTCATGACCACAGCAACACAACCCAGCGCAATTGCCATAAGGATAAAAATACCATGCCGGAACCCCGAACAACGTGCGACTGCACACACGATCTCTCTCCCCTGGCTGCCATCATGTCAACCCTGCGCGCGCCGCACGGATGTCCATGGGATCAACAACAGACCGCGCAAAGCTTAAAGAGCTATATTCTCGAAGAAACCTATGAACTTCTGGAAGCGATTGATAGCGGCAACCCGGAAGAGATATGCGATGAACTGGGTGATCTGATGCTGCAGGTGGTCTTTCTCGCCCAGATCCATAGCGAGCGGAAGGAGTTCGACCTGACGGATGTGATTAGCGGCATTTGTGCCAAGATGATCCGCCGCCATCCTCATGTTTTTGCCGATGCTGACACCCAGGGGCACGCTCAACGCTGGGAGCAGATTAAATTAGAGGAACGCCGGCACAAAGGCCGCTCCCACCAGTTAGCCCAGCGTCTCACCCCGACCCTGCCGGCCCTCAAGCGGACCCAGAAACTGATTAAAAAAACCGCCAATAACTCCCCTGCTGATGGACTCGCGCAACTGCTCGCCGGGCACCACCAACTGGCCCGCTGTGTGACAGATCCATCCTCCACCGATCAACAAACTGAAGACATTGTCGCTCAGTTGTTTTTCGATTTGACCGGACTGGCCGTGGCGCTGGGAATGGATGCCGAAGACCTGTTGCGCCAAAAAACAACTGCAACGATTGCGGAAATTGATGATCAGAATGCCACTTTGGCATCGTCGGATTTGACAAATTCCTGAAATTCTGTGACTTTTACCCTCAGTCCACATTTTCTGTTGAAAACCTGTTGATAGCCCTGTTAATTGTAACCATAGCCTAACAACTACCGACCTGATGAGCGTCTTGCACAATTTTTAGTCACAAATATTATTGTTAAGTTTCAACTAGTTAACAATTAGCATAAGATCGCAATGAATATTACCATATCATGGTAACGCTTCATTTAATTTTTTTTATGATAAGGTCTGAGCATGTTCATAAAGCTACTGTTTCTCTTTACTTTTGTCCCAATTCTTGAAATTTATGTGCTTATTGAGGCGGGGCGGCAGATTGGTGTCATATCGACCATCAGCCTGGTGATTCTGACCGGCATTGCCGGCGCTTTTCTCGCCCGCAGTCAGGGGTTTCAATTACTCACGCGCATCCAGTCCGACCTGCAGGCAGGACGCGTTCCAGCAGAAGAGATGTTTGACGGAGCGATGATTCTGGCAGGGGGAATGGTCTTGTTGACTCCGGGCTTTTGTACCGATCTGATGGGTTTTATCCTGCTGACCCCGGTGAGCAGAAACTATATCAAACGATGGCTGCGACACTGGCTTGAAAAGAAAATTGCCCGGGGCGAGATTCAGTTTCGGCGCTATTAAGACAGCTCTGTTGGTTGCTGACGGCGATTGAATTTGTCTTTAATCAGTCGCAGCAATTGATGAATTTCTGCGATTTTAAGCAACAGACAGGTGGCAACAAAAATCACCATTCCTGACCCCACGGCCGCGGTGAGAACCAGCGTTTTTTCGACAGAGAAACCGGACTGGTTCCAGTCAACCATCCCCAGCAGCAGATATACCAGGATCGCCATCGGCAGGCAGGCGATCATTATCCTGACACTCTGGGTCAGCAACTGCCGGGCAAACCCCAGATGCAGCTTGCCTTGCAACCGGGTCAGCAACGCACCGGCATTAAACAGCGAAGCGATGGTCAGGGCCAGGGCCAACCCGATAAATCCCAGCCACTGCATTAATACAAGACCGGCACCCAGATTCACCAGCAGCGTCCAGAATGATACGATAACCGGCGTGCGGGTATCCTTAAGAGCATAAAAGGTTTGTGCCGCTATTCGACTATAGCCGACAAATAGCAGTCCCGGAGCAAAACAGATTAACGCCAGGGCGCTGTTATCCACATCACTCAGACTAAAAGCTCCACCCAGAAAAAATAGCGAGAAAACCGGTTTGGCGCACAACATCAGTCCGACCATCGCCGGCAAGGTCAATAAAGCAATCAGGGTCAAGGAAAAACTCAACGACTGCCGCATCCCCTGTTGATCGCCATCGGCGATCTGCCGACTCATCATCGGCAAAACCGCCTGAGCCAGGGAAACAATAAAGATCCCCTGCGGAAACTCAAATAACCGCTGTCCGTAATAGAGATAGGACACACTGCCGTCAGGCAAAAAAGAAGCGAGCAAGCGCGAAACAACGACATTGATTTGATAAATTGCTACCCCGGCAATCCCCGGCAGCATCAGCAGGGTAATTTTTTTCAGCTGTTCATCATGAAGGAAGCGAAAATCCGGGCGCAGGCAAATGCGATAACGCAACAGGACAGGAAACTGCAACAACAGCTGTAATAGTCCACCCAGGAGCACCCCTGCTGCCAGACCAAAAATCGGACGCTGGAATAAATGGCCCAGGCTCAAGGCGCCGAAAATCATGGCCAGATTGAGCAATAATGGGGAAAGGGAAGGAAGAAAAAAATGTCCCCGGACATTGAGAATGCCGGTCAGCAGGGCCAGCAGCGATACCAGGGCAATATAGGGAAACATGATCAGGTTGAGCTGGTGGGTCAGTTCCAGTTTACCTGCAGTCTGGCCAAAACCATAGCCGATCGCCTGGACAATCCAGGGTGAACAAAGCAGCCCTGCGGCGACAACGACAAACATCACCAGCAGTAACAGGGTGGCACAACGGTTGGCCAGCTGCTGCGCCTCCTCTTCGCCACGGCGATGAAAGACCTCGGAAAAAACCGGCACGAAGGCTGCGGTCAATGAACCTTCAGCAAAAAACCGGCGGAGCAGGTTGGGGATGGTAAAAGCCATGAAAAACGCATCGGTCATCACCCCGGCGCCGAAAAAACGCGCCACCACCATGTCTCTGATCAAGCCGGAAACCCGACTGATGGAGGTGGCGACAGACATCACCAGGGTTGCTGCTACAATCCGTTGCCTGTTCGACATAAGATATATTTAATCCTTAGTGATATTTTGCAACCATCTGAAGCTACGTGTTTTTTTGATGTAAATAAACTATTTCTAACTTGACAGCAACGACCCGCCTGCCTATGATCGGGCAACTTTCAAAAACCCAAAGGTTTCATTACTCAAGCAAGGAGATATTGTTCGTGGCAAATCACAAATCGGCACTGAAAAGAGCCAAGCAAAACCTGGTACGCAACGCACGTAACACCCATATCCGATCGACCATGCGCACCCTGGTAAAAAATGTTCGTACAGCCGTAACTGGCGGCGACCTTGAGGCAGCCAATACCGCACTGGCCAAAGCGATTCCTTACATTTCCAAAAGTGCCGCCAAGGGCATTATTCATAAATCCACCGCCAGTCGCAAAGTTTCGCGGCTGACAAAGCTTGTCAACAGTCTGTCACAAGGTTAATCTACCACACGCCTCACCTGCTGTTGTTCTGCTACTGACAAAATCAAAAAAACCCCTGGAGTGACCCTGTAAGGGCTTCATTTTACGGGGTTTTTTATTTATCACGAATCAGACGAATCACCATTAATTCGAGCAGGGCCCCGGCGTCACCGCCACGGGATTTCATCGCCAGATCGGTATCGATAAACAATGCGTAGGCCGCCATAAAATGCCGGCGCGAGAAACGCCGCGCCTGCTCAAGCAGACGCGGAACAATAAAGGGTGGCCGACCAACCTGTCTGGCGATATCGGCAGCGGCACACTGCCGGCTATCCAGGGCTCTGATTTTCCACAGCAAGCGATAGTGGCCGGTGATCAGATTCAGCACCAATAGCGGCGGCTCTGAGGCAGCAGCAAAACGCCGTACCAGGGTCAGGGCACGGATCAGGTCACCTTTGGCAATCGCCTCACCCAGAGCAAAGACACTCTCGCTACGCCCGCGCGAAACAACTGCCTCAACATCGGCAACACCAATTTCCCGGCGTTCTCCGATATACAACATCAGTTTATCCAGCTCCCCTTCAATTTCATGGAGGCTGTTACTCACCAATGAGCACAGCAGATCGAGGGCTTCGCGGCCAATCCTGATACCGCGTTGCTGGGCCTCACGACGAACAAAATCGGGGATTTCACGATCAGCAAGGGGGTCAAATTTGAAAACGACGCCTTTCTTTTTAAACTGCTGGAAAAACTTGCGGCGACTGTCAATTTTTTCAGCAATCAGCAACAAAGAGGTTTGTTCCAGCGGACGTTCCAGATAAACACTGAACTTGTCCTGCTCCGCAGCAGCCAGCAGATGGAAGTCGTTGACGGTAACCAGTTTACGTGGCGCAAAGACGGGATAAGTGGTGGCTGCGTCGATAATATCTTCAGCGCGCGCGCCTTTACCATGAAACTGATGATCGTTGAAATCATCCCTGGTCGTGCCAAAAATGGCGGATCGGATGCGTTGGTGGGCCTGTTGCAGCAGGTAGGTCTCTGCGCCGTAGAGTAAAATCAGCGGCGGCGGATCGATTTCCAGCTGCCGGTAAAATTCATCTAGTCGCATCAGCTGAGCATTTCAGAAGTCGTCGAGCAGGCGTGAAAAGATTTCTTCGGCCAGACGTCGCGCCAATTCATCCTGGGCGCGGCGCTCATCATCCCCCTGGAGCATTTTATCGGCAGCAGCGTCATATTCTGTGTGCCAGCGTACCGTCCCCTCCCACAAGAGCGCCTGGTTATCGCTACGCTGCAGGCGCACTGCGACGACCATACCGGCACGATACTTACTGATCTGATCCCCTTGTTGATATGAGATGGAGCGACTGTCGTAGGAAAGGATGCGCCCGGTCAGTTGCGCTTCTGCTTCTTCAATGGCAACCTGACGGATATTGGAACGACCGGAAAAAATATCGATCACTTCTGTTGTCAGGCGATTTTCCAGCAGCGGTTCGCGCGTCTGGTTGTCAAACATGGCAATATGGATACGCTCGACGCCACCAGGCAATGCCCCCCCCTGGCCGGGAAAGTGATAACCGCAGGCACCCAGCAGCAGAGCAGCCAGGAGCAGCAACAGGCGCATCAGGACACCACCACATTGACCAGTCGACCGGCGACAATGATAATTTTACGCACCTGTTTGCCTTCAATGTAGCGCCGCACATTTGCCTCATCCAGGGCTTCTTTTTCGATCTGCGCCCGATCGGCAGCCGTCGGCAGCTGGATTTTTCCGCGCACCTTGCCGTTAACCTGAACCACCAGATTGACAACATCGGATTCCAGGGCTTCTTCATCCCAGCCTGGCCAGCCACTGACCTCGACACTTTGCTGATGACCAAGGATCTGCCACAGCTCCTCGCAGATATGGGGCACAAAGGGGTTCAGCAGCCTTACTACCGCCTCCAGAGCCTCTTTAAGGACAGCTGATTCCCGCTCACGGGCCGGCAGGGCATAAATCGCATTGACCAATTCCATAACCGCAGCAATCGCGGTATTGAAGTGAAAACGCCCATCAATATCTTCCGTGACCTTTTTGATCGTCTGATGGGTTTTGCGGTGCAGTTCTGAGGCTGCCGCGGATAATGGTTCAGATGCGTTATGGTCCTGCTGCAGCACGCTCAGGTTGTCACTGACGGCACGCCACACCCGACCAAGAAAGCGGGCGCAGCCCTCTACTCCTTGCTCGTTCCATTCCAGGTCTTTCTCCGGCGGCGCAGCAAACAGGGAGAACAGGCGTGCGGTGTCAGCGCCGTAGGTGTCGATTAACTGGTTGGGGTCGATGACGTTCTTTTTTGATTTGCTCATCTTCTCGGTACGACCCGCTTCCACCACCTGACCACAGAGTCGGCACTTGTCTTCCGCAACCTGTTCGGGATAGAGCCAGCCATGCTCGGCGCAACGCTGGGTCTCTTTACAGACCATCCCCTGGGTTAACAGGTTGGTAAAGGGTTCATCCACATCGAGCATCCCCAAATCGCGCAGAACCTTGGTGAAAAAACGCGCATAGAGCAGATGCATGACGGCATGTTCGATGCCGCCGATATACTGATCAACCGGCAGCCAGTGGTTGACCGCATCACGATCCAGGGGGGCGGCGTCATGGTGTGGACAGGCGTAGCGGGCAAAATACCAGGAGCTCTCAACAAAGGTATCGAAGGTATCGGTTTCGCGCCGCGCCGGCTTGCCGCAGGTTGGGCAATCGACCTTGACAAAAGCCTGATGACGCGCCAGAGGCGATCCCCCGGCGCCGGTCAATTCGACATCAGTCGGCAGCAGCACCGGTAGCTGCTGTTCCGGAACCGGTACCGTGCCACAATGATCGCAGTAGATCACCGGTATCGGTGTACCCCAATAGCGCTGACGTGAAACACCCCAGTCACGCAGCCGATAGTTGACCGTCTGTTGACCGGCATCCTGCGCGGTTAAAAACGCAGCAATGCGTTCCTTGGCGGTTTCATTATCAAGTCCGTCAAAGGCGCCGGAATTCACCAAGGTACCCGAGCCGGCATGGGCCTGGTCGATGGTTTCCGCACGCAACTCTTCGCCGGCGGGCTGGATCACCACAATCACCGGCAGCTCATACGCACGCGCGAATTCAAAATCACGCTGATCGTGGGCGGGCACCGCCATCACCGCGCCGGTGCCGTAATCCATCAGGACAAAATTAGCGAGGTAGATGGGGATCCTGCGCCCGTCGGCTGGATTAATACAGTAGGAGCCGGTGAAAACACCTTTTTTTTCTACTTCACCGCTGATACGGTCGGTTTTTTCCTGGCGCGCCACTTCTGTGATAAAGGCATCAACCTGCGACCGTTGTTCGCTACTGACCAGCGCATCCACCAACGGATGCTCCGGGGCCAGGCTCATGAAAGTCGCTCCAAACAGGGTATCGGGCCTGGTAGTGAAGACCTTGATCTGCTCTTTGCGCTCGGCAACCGGAAAAATGATTTCACAGCCGTAGCTTTTGCCGATCCAGTTGCGCTGCATGGCCAGCACGCGCTCCGGCCATCCACTCAAGCTATCGGTTCCGTCAAGCAACTCATCAGCATAATCGGTAATTTTAAAAAACCACTGCTCCAGTTGTTTTTGGGCAACGGTTTGGGCACAGCGCCAGCAGCTGCCGTCTTCGACCTGCTCATTGGCGAGCACGGTCTGACAGTCTTCACACCAGTTGACTGACGAGGTTTTTTTGTAGGCCAGACCACGCTCCAGCATTTTCAGAAAAATCAACTGCTCCCAACGGTAATATTCGGGATCACAGGTGGCAAACTCGCGCTCCCAATCATAGGACAATCCGATCCGGCGCAACTGTTTGCGCATATTATCGATATTCTCATAGGTCCATTTGGCCGGATGGATACCATGCTCGATGGCGGCATTTTCCGCCGGCATCCCGAAAGCATCCCACCCCATGGGATGTAGCACATTGTACCCCTGCATGCGCTTGAAGCGCGCAACCACGTCGCCGATGGCGTAGTTACGAACATGCCCCATGTGGATGCGACCTGAAGGATACGGAAACATTTCGAGCAGGTAGAATTTTTCTTTACTGCTGTGCTGGTCAGCACGAAAGGTTTTCTGCTGATCCCAAAAATCCTGCCACTTGGCTTCAATCCACTCCGGACCGTACTGGCTTTCCATATCAACTCCGACGTATTAACAGTGTCACACTGATGTTATCTATTTTATAAATTCTATTTTAATTCTATTTTATTTTCCGGTTATCTATTTGACTCCAGTAAAGCAGAAAACAGGATATGGATTCTGCGACTTCGCTTCGCTACGCGCAGAATGACGCCCGGTTCTTTTCCATAAACGTGCTTCTTTGTCATCCTGCGCGAAGTCGCAGGGTCCAGATTATTAGCAGGTCGCATCGGTCCCGATCTTCTAACCGTTATAGCTGGAGCCAAGTGGTTAACCAAATTCTATTTTATAAATTCTGTATTCTGTATTCTGTATTCTGTATTTTGAATTCAAAATTCAGAATTCTAAGTTCAGTTTTTCATTTTTTTGCTTCCAGATGCACGAAAACCGGCTGGAGCCGGCATCGTCTTCAACTTAAACAGATAAATAGGTACTGCAGTGAGGGTGACCGATGCGTACAGAAAACCATTAAAATTATCGTAAACGCAAAGGCGACAGACAAAGGGATCACTTTGCCCGGTATGTAATCCGACCACGGGTAAGGTCATAGGGTGAGAGTTCGACCGTGACCCGATCACCTGGCAGAATACGAATATAATACTTGCGCATTTTACCTGAGATATGGGCAAGAACAACATGATCATTATCGAGTTTGACGCGGAACATGGCGTTCGGCAATGGTTCTACAACCGTTCCTTCTACTTCAATAGCTTCTTCCTTGGCCAATGGAGCCTCCTGCCCATTATACGTTGACAAAATGAAATAATGGCGACTTATTACACGTTCACTCGGGAGTGTCAAGTCCCTGTCGGCGCAGCAAACGCAGCTAAATGGCATCCTGCCGGGAAATTACTGCGGGCAACAAACTGAACGCCGATCCTTAGGCCGGCGGATTTAACAACCGTTCAATCGCGGCAATCACCATGGAAGACTTGAACGGTTTGGTTATATACTGATCGGCACCCACCGCCTTGCCTCGTATCATATCTTCCGGCGATTTCTTTGCCGTCAGCAGGATCACCGGTATATGTCGGCTCTGAGGGGAGCTTTTGATCTGCCGACAGACCTCAAATCCATCCATCTCCGGCAACATGATGTCGAGCAGAACCAGATCAGGGGGGTTTTCCGCGACGGCCTTTAATGCCGCCGTCCCGGTGGTAACTCCCTGAACATGAAAGCCCTTGGTCGTTAACAGAATACTCTCGAGTTTCAACAAACTCTCTTCATCTTCTACGATCAGAATTTTTCTCTGCATGCCATACTCCTCATTAAAAAATCACAAAAGCACCGATTGAAAAACTTTAAACCACGGCCTCCGATTGTAACAACTGTTCCATGGCGATGCCGGCCTGCGATAAAAAGAGGGCAAAGGCATCAAGAGCCGAAGCATCATCCGATTGATGAAAACCGTCACCATACAGGAGCGCAACAACCCGGCCGCCGCTCGACAAAGGAGCCACCAGCACATCATCAGGGACGCGCCCCAACAATAAACATAGACGCTGTGTGGTCATAGCACAGTTCAACGCCCCACGCACCAGTGACCGGCTTTTGATGGCTTCAGCAAACAGGGAATCGACGCTGACCTCGACGCTCAACCGGCGCACCGGCTGATCAGCCTGCTGAAGGTGGGTTGCATGGCCAAATTGCCCCAGACCAATCAATTGCGTGCCGCGCACATCGAAAAAAATGGCACGTTGCATTAGTTCACTGGCGTAGCGCAGAATCAACAGGACAATGCCGCCACCAAGATCCGGTTCCTGTAATTCGGCCAGCATGCCGCGCAGCAGGGTGATCCGACTACGATCCTGACGCTGTTGCAGTTCTTTAAGTTTGGCTTCCAGCTGGTCATCGTTCAGTGGCACATCCTGCCTGGCTGCTCCGAGTAACCGCATTTTCACTGCCAGACGCTGTGGGCTAAAGCCTTTTTCAAGGATCAGGTCAAGGGGGTTGAGTTTAGCGCTGCCGTATGAATCTACCACCTCAATGGTGAAGCAGAATTCCCCCTCTTGCCAGCGACAGAAATCAACAACAATCTGCTCGATCTGCTCACCCACCACCGCCTCAATGTCCTGTGCCGCCAGCTTATACAGATAGGTGATAATCGGTCCCAACGGTTGATGATGTCGCAAACGTTGTTGAAATTTCAGCGCCTCCTCCAGCTGCAGTGATGAAATCAGCCGACGCTCGCCCAGCAGGGTGCCGAGCCCCTGGGGAAAGCGGCTGGAACCGGCTCGCACCACCTGACCATCATGAAAGCTGATACTGCCATGATCATGACCATTTTTCAGCGTTAAGGTCCCGGATTTTTTGCCGAGGCTGATCAACTGCAAAATGGAGCAGATATGCAGATCTTCAAGGCGCCCTTCGAGGCTCATGATGACGACAATCCCGAAACCAAGATAGAGGGTTAACGTGTTTCTTTACCACGTCCGCGAAACTGCAGACGCACGGGAACCTTATCAAAACCGAATTTTTCTCTGAAACAGTTTACCAGATAACGCTCATAGGAAAAATGGACATCATCGGGACGGTTACTGAACAGCATAAAAGTCGGCGGGCGCACAGCACTCTGGGTGGCATAATAAAATTTCAGTCGCTGGCCGCGCACCATTGCGGGTGGATGCTTGGAAAGAAACTCTTCCAGCCCTTGATTGATCTGTCCGGTTGTTATCCGGCGATTGAACTGTTCGGCAACCTCGGCGACCAGCGGCATGATCTTGTTAATCCGTTGACCACTTAATGCTGACACAAACAGCAGGGGGGCAAAGGGGAGAAACTTGCAGCGCCGCCGTACTTCCTCGACAAAAAAATTCATCGTGTGATTATCTTTTTCCGGCACATCCCATTTATTGATCAGCAGAATCACCGCCCGCCCCTTTTCATAGGCATAGCCGGCAATCGACAGATCCTGATCGGTGATCCCTTCGGTGGCATCTATGACCATCAGTACCACATGGGAACGATCCATCGCTTTTAACGCATGGATGGCAGTGTATTTTTCCAGCGCCTCACTCACCCGTCCTTTGCGGCGAATACCGGCGGTATCAATCAACACGTAACGCTGTTGATCAAACATAAAAGGGGTGTCGATACTGTCCCTGGTGGTGCCGGCGACCGGATTGGCAACTACCCGTTCATAACCGAGAATCCGATTGACCAACGATGATTTACCAACATTGGGTCGCCCGATCAACGCCAGACGCACTTCCGTTTCGACTGCGGGTAACGCAGCTTGTTCCGGCAGCAAGGCTTCGAGGGTATCAATCAGTTCGCCGATACCACGCCCATGCTCCGCCGACAGAGGAATAAAGGAATCGATACCGAGATTGTAAAAATCGACGGTTTCTGCTTCCTGCTTGTCGCCATCGACCTTGTTGACAACGTAGAGGACCGGCTTCTCGGTACGCCGCAACATGGCGGCAATCTCCTTATCCGCCGGCGTCAGACCGTCTCGCGCATCAAGCAGATAGATGATGATATCCGCCTCTTCGACGGCCACTTGCGATTGTTCGCGCATCTGACTGAGCAGTTGATCAGCAGTTTGCGGCTCGAAACCGCCGGTGTCGACCAACAGAAACGGTTTGTCATAGCGGGTAATTTCGGCGTAATGACGGTCACGGGTCACCCCGGGGAAATCTTCAACGATCGCCTTGCGTTGTCCAAGCAGACGATTGAACAGGGTCGACTTTCCAACATTGGGGCGACCGACAATGGCAACAGTTTTGAGCATAGTTCTTCACTTCAACTTTCATCTATAAAGGTGCAGCAGACGCAGGGCCATACTGCGACGCTACCTGTTACTGTAGCCCAGTTCATGCAGCATTCTCTCACTCTGACTCCAGTTTTTATCAACCCGCACGAATAGTTCGAGAAACACCCGGGTGCCAAGCAACCGTTCAATGTCGTGACGCGCTTGTTGACCAAGGAGTTTGATCTTTTGCCCGCCCTTGCCGACAATAATCTTTTTATGGCTGTCGCGCTCGACGTGAATGGTCGCCTGGATAACCACCAGATTCCTTTCCGGCTTCTCCTCAAACTGATCTACCTTGACGCCGACCCCATAGGGTATTTCATCGCTGGTCTGGCGCATAATTTTTTCGCGAATCATCTCCGCCGCAATAAAGCGTTCGGGCAGATCGGTCACCTGATCTTCCGGATAATAGGACGGGCCCGGCGGCAACATGTGGGTAACGGCCTGCAACAACTCCGGCACGCCATCGCCACTGATGGCCGACAGGGGGATGATCTGGGCGAAATCAAAGGCACTGCTGAACTGTTGCATCTGTTCCAGTAATAACGGCGGGGCAACCTGATCGATTTTGTTGATGATCAGAAAGACCGGAGTATTAAGGGGGCGTAAAAGGGCAAAGATGGCTTCATCTGCCGGACCAGGGCGTGATCCGGCTTCAACCAACAGCAGAATCAGATCGACATCGGAGCAGGCACCTACGGCCTGATCCACCATAAACCTGTTGAGTTTGCCTTGTGGACGATGGATACCGGGCGTATCGAGGAAAAGAATCTGTGCGGCCGGGGTATTATAAATTCCCAGTATCCGGTTGCGCGTTGTCTGAGGCTTATTTGAGGTAATGGCAATTTTCTGCCCGAGTATCCGGTTGAGCAGGGTTGACTTGCCGACATTGGGGCGACCGACAAGAGCGACAAATCCTGAAACAAATGACGGGCTGGTGTGATCACTCATCTGCAGCGACTCCTTTCAGCAGCGGATGATCCAGCGCAGCGGCCGCAGCCTGCTGTTCCGCACTTTTTTTACTGGTACCCCGGCCACGACCAAGAATCTTGTTTTTGAAATGAACTTCCATAAAAAAAACCTTACTGTGATCCGGCCCTTCAATCTGCGATAAGTGGTATTCAGGCAAACTGTTAAAATGCGACTGCAGGCGTTCCTGTAAACAGGTTTTATGATCGCTGCCATAGCGCAAACGCGCTGAATCTTCGATAGCCGTCAAAAAGTTCTTTTCAACAACCTGACAGGCTGCGCTAAAACCGCCATCACGGAACACTGCCCCAAGCAACGCTTCAAGGGCATCAGACAACAGGCTCGGCTTGTTGTACCCCTGATTGTTCACCTCACCTCGCCCCAGCCGCAGGCAGGGACCGATCTGCAGTTTGCGGGCAATTTCCGTCAACCCTTTTTCGCTGACCACCTCGGCACGAATCCTGGTCAACCCGCCTTCAGGAATATCAGGAAAAAGGCGATACACCAGATCGCTGACCACCAATTCCAGGACCGCATCGCCAAGAAATTCGAGACGTTCATTGTGGTCAACAGCCTCTGGTTGCTCGTTGCTGAACGATTTATGGGTTAGCGCCTGGACAGCCAATCCAGAATCAGAAAACATGTAGCCAAGTTGTTGTTGCAGCTGGAAAATTTCGTTTTCCACGTTGTCTCCGTAAAACCCCGATAATGAAGCGGCAGTATAGACAATTCATCAACTTAGCACAAATTCTTTTCAACCCACGACAATGATCGATAAACGCTTCCATTCTTCCCTTTAGTGGTTGTCATAAATAGTCGATAAAACCTGATGTTGCGACTAAACGGGATAGAACTTGAAAACTTGCCGCACGTGCACCATAATGCCATTCCCTGATTTACCTGGCTAAAAATCCGCGTACTATAGCTCGACAAGGAAATATTTCAGCGGTGATGAACTTCGATACCATTATTGGCCACCAGCAGCAAATCAAGATGCTTAAAAGCGCCATTGCACAGCAGCGGATCGCCCACGCGTATCTTTTTGATGGTCATGCCGGTATCGGCAAAAAGCTGGTTGCACAAGCCTTCGCCTGCTCTTTTTTGTGTGAAACAGGGTGCGGCTGTGGTCGCTGCTCCTCCTGCACTCACCTGGCTGCCGGCTCACATCCTGATGTTCATCTCCTGCAGCCGGACGGCGAGACGATAAAAATCGACCAGATCCGCTCCCTGCAGCCACAACTGGCGCTGCGCTCTTTTGCGGGACGGGGCAAGGTGTGTTTGATTGACAACGCCGAATTGATGACCCGTGAAGCGGCCAATGCTCTATTGAAAACCCTTGAAGAGCCCACTGCCGACACCCTGATTATTTTGATCAGCAGTCGACCCGAAAGCCTGCTGGAAACTATTCGCTCCCGTTGTCAGCGGGTGCGCTTCACCCGTTTGCCGCGTCTGGCCCTCGCCCACCACCTTGAGCACGACCTCGCCATCAGTGCAGCCGAAGCGCTGGTGCTGGCTGCGGTTGCCGACGGCAGTTTCGAAAAAGCCTTAGGGCAGCATCAGGATCTTTACCTTAAAAAACGTGCCGGGCTGATTCAATCCTTGTCAGCTTTGTCATCAACAAGTACTATTCAAACGTTCGAATTGGCGCAAACCCTTAAAGCAGAAAAGGATCTCATCGGTGAAATCCTCAATATATTCGATATCTATCTTCGCGACCTGCTGCTCTATCAGCACGGACAGCCGGTAGATCAACTGATCAATCAGGATATGTTACCCTTGATTAAGCAGCAGAGCTGCCGGCTGTCAACGCCGCAACTGATTACTAAACTGGGGGCCGTGGCACAAGCGCGCACCTATCTGGGCCGCAACGTCAATCTGCACCTGACCCTTGATCATATGCTGATGCAGATTGCCCACGCCTGAACGTAAACAGGGACACCCATGACCCAACCGTTGAAACTTGTCAGTATCTCCTTCCACTGTGCAGGGAAAATATTCGATTTTGCAGCAGGCGACCTCCAGTTAGCACTGGGCACCAAGGTTGTTGTTGAAACTGAACGTGGGCGCGCCCTCGGCACGGTGGTGAGCGCCCCGCGTGACACCCCGTCTGATGAAGCCCCGCCCAAGCTCAAATCAGTCCTGCGCCTGGCCACTGAAGCCGATCTGGCCATGGCTGCCGGCAACAACGAAAAAGAAAAAGAAGCTGTTGCCTACTGCCGCCAACGCATTCGACAGCGTGGTCTTGACATGAAACTGGTACGTGCCGAGTACCTGTTTGATGGTTCCAAGGTACTCTTTTACTTTACTGCCGATGGGCGGATTGATTTTCGCGATCTGGTGCGCGATCTGGCTCAACAGCTGCGCACCCGTATTGAAATGCGCCAGATCGGTGTACGTGACGAAGCCAAGCTGGTCGGTGGCCTCGGCGTGTGTGGCCGGGAGCTCTGTTGCAGCAGCTACCTGCGCGATTTTGCACCGGTTTCGGTAAAAATGGCAAAAGCCCAGGGGCTTGCCCTCAATCCGACAAAAATCTCCGGTCAATGCGGACGCCTGCTCTGCTGCCTCGCTTACGAGTATGAAAACTACAACGAGATGCGCAAAAAACTGCCTAAACTCGGCAAAAAAGTCACCTTGCGCACGGGGACGGCTGAAGTGGTCTCGCTCGATATTCTGCAACAAGCGGTGACCCTGTCCTGCCCCGGTGGTGAACGTTGCCGCATGCAGATTGAGGCGCTCCAGCATGAGATTGCCCTGGCGGCCAATCCACAGCCGGCGGACATCCTCGAGTCACCAGCTCTGGCGAAAAAACAATCGATGTCACCCCAGGACAATCCGGCGGCGAAAAAACCTAAAAATCAAGGGCGACGTATCCGCCAACGGCGGGAACCTGGGAGTCAAGCGGTTACGCCGGAGACGGCCAGGGAAAAACCGGGAGCAACAACGGCACCGGAAAAAGCGCCGACGACTCCGGTCGACGCATCCCGACAAGACAAACCGGCAAAAAAACGCCGTCGTCCCAGACGACGTTCCAATCGACCCAAAAGTCCGGATACGCCGGCATCCTGATCAGTACAATGACAACCCTCTTCCTTGCGGGAGCGCACAATAATGGAAAAGACTTTCTACATCACCACACCAATCTATTACGTTAATGATGTTCCGCACATCGGCCATGCGTACACCACCCTGGCCTGTGACGTGATGGCCCGCTACAAGCGTGCCCGCGGCTATCAGGTGGCATTTCTGACCGGCACCGATGAACATGGGCAAAAGGTTGAAGCAGCAGCCAGGACCAACGGCGAAACCCCACTGGAACTGGCGGATCGGGTAGTTAAGCGTTTTCAGGCGCTATGGGACAAACTCAATATTTCCCATACCGATTTTATCCGCACCTCGCAGGAGCGGCATAAACACACGGTACAGGAACAGTTTAAAACCATTGAAGCCAGGGGGGACATCTATTTGGGTGAGTACGAAGACTGGTACTGCACCCCCTGTGAAACCTTCTGGACCGAAATCCAGATGATCAACGGCAACTGCCCCGATTGTGGTCGCGCAACCACCAAGCTCAAGGAAGAATCCTATTTCTTCCGGATGAGTAAATATCAGGAGCAACTCCTTGCCCATATCGAGGCCAATCCCGATTTTATCCAACCGAAGTCGCGCCGCAATGAAATTTTGAGCTTTGTCCGTGAAGGTCTACGTGATCTGTCGATTTCGCGAACCTCTTTTTCCTGGGGAATTCCGGTGCCGGGAAACAAAAAGCACGTCATCTACGTGTGGTTTGATGCCCTTACCAACTACATTTCCGCCCTCGGTTACCCTGAGGATCAGGACAAGCTGTTTACCACCTTCTGGCCGGCGGTCCATGTCATCGGCAAGGATATCCTGCGTTTCCATACCGTCTATTGGCCGACATTCCTGATGGCCGCCGGGATTCCTCTGCCCCGTCAGGTTTTCGCCCATGGCTGGTGGACAGTCGAAGGGCAGAAAATGAGCAAGAGCTTGCGCAATGTGGTGGAGCCACACATGCTCGCCGATACCTACGGTGTCGACACCATCCGCTACTTTCTACTGCGCGAAGTTCCCTTCGGGCTGGATGGCGACTTCTCCCACAGTGCCCTGATCGGCCGCATCAATTCCGATCTGGCCAACGATCTTGGCAACTTGATCAGCCGCTCTACCGCCATGCTCGGTAAATACTTTGGCGGCACCCTGCCGCAACCAGGGACGGCAGAGACAATCGATGATAAATTTATTGCCCTGTTCACCGAAACCGTCACCAAAGCCGATGCCCTGCTTGATGAAATGGCCTTTAACAAGACGTTAATTGCCATCTGGGAACTGATTTCCGCCGGCAACAAATACATTGACGAGACCGCGCCCTGGACCTTGGCCAAGGACCCGACGCAGCAGCAACGCCTGGGTACGGTCATGTACAACCTGCTGGATTCATTGCGGGTTATCGCTCTACTGGTGACGCCGTTCATGCCCCGGACTGCAGAGAAAATCCTTACCCTGCTCGGGCGCGACATCAGCACCCTGCATACAGAAACATTCGATTTTTCCGTACGCCTGGCCCCGGGAACCGCCATTGAAAAAGCAACGCCGATGTTTCCACGCATCGAAACCCAGTAACCTTTGCATCTGTTCAGCACCGGTTCTGAGGTCCTGCGCCAAGAACGCCATTTTTAATAGTAACTACTTTTTTTCTAACCGGTTGCGCCCTACGGGGGTGGTGACGGACCCTTTTTACTGTTGAGCATAAAAACATGATTGATGCTACACCCAAACTGGTCGACAGCCACGCGCACCTCGACAACAGTCGCTTTACTGAAGATCTGGATCAGGTATTCCTCGCTGCACAGACAGCTGGGGTGCGTTACATCCTCTCTATCGGCTGCGATCTGCAAAGTTCTGTCACCAATGTCGATTTGGCGTCGCGCTACGAACCGCTGTACGCAGCCGTCGGTTTTCATCCACACGATGCGTCACAACTTGATGATAGTGCCCTGGAACAATTACGCCACCTTGCACAACAACCAAAGGTTGTTGCCGTCGGTGAAATCGGTCTCGATTATTATCGCAACCGTTCCCCCCACGACACCCAGCAGCAGGCGTTTCGGCTTCAGATCCAGCTCGCCAGAGAATTGGGCAAGCCGGTCATCATTCATGATCGTGATGCCCATGAGGATGTTCTGAGGATCCTCGCTGAACAACAGGCCGCTGCGGTTGGTGGTGTCCTGCATTGTTTCAGCGGCGACCTGGCAATGGCTCACAAGTGCCTTGATATGGGTTTTTATCTGTCATTTACCGGGGCGATTACCTACCCCAAAAATGATCAGGTGCGCGCCATGTTGCGTCAACTGCCCCTGGAGCGGATTCTTCTTGAGACTGACTGCCCCTACCTGGCACCACAACCGTATCGCGGCAAACGCAACGAGCCAGCCTATCTGCTTCAGACAGCAGAGACCCTTGCTGAAATCAAGGGGCTGAAACTGGCCGATGTTGCCCGGATCACCAGTCGCAACTGTTACGACCTGTTCGGTATCGGCACGATTGAAACCGCCGCAACCATTGCCTACCAGATTCGCGATTCCCTCTATCTCAATATCACCAACCGCTGTACCAACAGCTGTATCTTTTGCGCCAAGTTTAACGATTTTGTCGTCAAGGGGCATGAACTTAAACTTGATCATGAACCCGATGTCGATGAAGTTCTTAGCGCGATTGGTGATCCCACACCCTATCGTGAGATCGTTTTCTGCGGCTATGGCGAACCCCTGTTGCGTCTCGATCTGATCCTGGCCGTAGCACGACGTCTTAAAGAACAAGGTTGCTGCATCCGTATCAACACCGATGGTCAGGCCAACCTGGTCCATGGCCGCAACATATTGCCCGACCTTAACGGGCTGGTGGATGCGATCTCGGTATCCCTCAATGCTGCCGATGCAACAACCTATCAGAATCTCTGTCAATCGCGCTTTGGCGAACAATCCTTTGCCGCAGTGACCGAATTTCTGCGCCTGGCCAAAGACTATATTCCCGACGTGACTGCGACCATGGTCACCTACCCGGGTATCGATATTGCTGCCTGCGAGAAACTGGCAAAGGAATTAGGGGTCGCGTTTCGTATTCGTGAATACAACGAAGTCGGTTAAAAAAATTGGTTATGCTTTTGGCTCCAAAAAAAGGCAATAAATCTTTTCACCACCCGTTCTCTTCGCTCACTAGAGACACAGAGAATAAAGAGAAAACCTGCTTTTTTTTGATGAATGTCTCAGTGGCTCTGTGACTGTGATGAATATTTATGAGCCCGAATCCATAGCTTGAGTGAAGTGCCTACCCAGGAAAAGGTTTATCATGAACGCGAATAATCAGTATGAGTACGATCTGTTTGTCATTGGTGCCGGTTCCGGCGGTGTCAGAGCTGCGCGTATGGCCGCCGCCCTGGGAGTACGCGTTGCTGTTGTTGAACAGGATCGCGCCGGCGGCACCTGTGTGAATCTCGGTTGTGTCCCGAAAAAACTCTATGTCCATGCCGCTGAATATGGTTCCGCTTTTGCCGCGGCGGTCGGCTTCGGCTTTGACAGCTCGCGCCCTCCCCTCGACTGGCAGACCCTGCAGCAGAACAAGGATGGCGTTGTTGCCCAGGCCAACCGTGGTATTGAGGGGATGTTAAGCAAGGCCGGTGCCACCCTGATCAGGGGCAAAGCAACGATCACCGGCCGGCATGAAGTGACAGTGGCCGGCACCAGCTACAGTGCCGAACGCATCCTGATTGCCACCGGCAGTCGCCCCTTCGTCCCGGAGTTGCCGGGCAGCGATCTGATGGTGACCTCTGATGAGTTATTTACTCTGCCACAGCTGCCGACCCGCGCCCTGATTATTGGTGGAGGTTATATAGCGACGGAATTTACCGGCATCTTTCATGGTCTCGGGGTAGCGGTCACCCAGGCCTATCGAGGCAACCTGTTTCTGCGTGGCTTTGATGAAGAAATTCGCACCTACGTAGCTGACCAGATGCGCAAAAAAGCCCTTGATCTGCGTTTTCATTGTCAACCAACGCGGATAGAAAAAAACGTCGATGGTTCCTTGCTGGTAAGTTTTAACGATGGTTCAACAGGTACGACCGATCTGGTTCTGGCGGCGACCGGGCGCCGTCCGAACACCAGTTTTCTTGGTCTAGAGGAGGTCGGGGTCGAACTGGATGAGCGGGGTGCCATCAAGGTGGGAGAAGGGTTCCAGACCAGCGTGCCGTCTATCTATGCGCTGGGTGACGTTATCAATCGTCTGCAACTGACTCCTGTCGCCCTGGCTGAAGCCATGAATCTGGTTGATCGATTGTACCGCGGCAAAAAGACCCCTTTAAGCTACGAACTGATCCCTACCGCCGTCTTCAGTTCGCCCAATATCGGCACCGTCGGTCTGAGCGAAGAGCAAGCGAGCGAACAATACCCGGATATAGACATCTATACCGCTGAATTTCGTTCTCTCAAGCAAGCGCTGGCCGGCACAACGGAACGCTACCTGATGAAGCTGATTGTCGACGCGAACAGCGATCGGGTGCTTGGCGCCCACATGGTGGGCGAAGGCGCCGGAGAGATCATCCAGGGGATAGCCATTGCCCTTAAAGCCGGTGCGACCAAAGCCATCTTTGATCAGACCATCGGCATCCATCCAACCAGCGCGGAAGAATTCGTCACCATGCGCAGTAAAACGCGCTCGATCAACAGATGAAAAGCGCAGCCGGGAAATTGTGGCAACGCAGCAGTTGGTGAGTTTTTGTGACGCCATCAACACTTACTGGCTACGCAAGCGCCGCAAGGTACTATCCAGCAGATTTTTCATTGATTCCCGGTTCTCCCCCTGACCTTCCGGCAGCAGCTTATCCAGCAGCCGATCCGACATCTCGCGCTTGGCCTGGTCGACGGCCTGCTGTTCCAGTGCCCCGGTGTCGAACCTGACCTGGGGACTGGCTAAGCTGCCTCTGAGTTCCAGGGGCAGCACCCCCCAACCGCTGCTGTCAACAAAAGCCTGCTTCAAGCGCTCGGAGGCTCCCATACGACTGACAATGTCCGGCGCCAGACGGGTTGCCAACGACAGGCTGATGGAGCCATCAACACCGACACTTCCTTTGGTGGTCAATTTTACCTGCGCCCCATCAAGGTGGCTGTCGATCAGCGCTTTGCCATCCCGCAGCCGATAAACCCCCTGAAAATCCTGGAACGTCAGGTTTTTCAGGTCCGGACTGTCGAGAAACCAGGACACCTGATCAAGCAAGGTAAAACCACTGAGTGCCCCTTGTGACAATTGGATTTCACCATCCAGCTGCAGTGCCTTGAGCAGGTTGTCGGCGGTGGTACCGCGCCCGGAAAAACTGTTAACCCAATTGACCTGGCCGCTGACGTTCTGCATTGCGGTCGGAAACAATCCGTTCACCAGAGTTGACAGATCGGGCTGGGTCAAAATCGTTTGCCCCTCATAGCGAAAACCGGCAACCCCCAGATCAACTGCCGTGGCGAGACTGAACTGCCCTTCACCGATCCGTCCACTCAATGGGGAGATGGTCAGACGGTTATCTTTCAGGGCAATAACGGCATGAACCTGCTGCATCGTTACCTGCCGATACAGCAAGCGATCAAAGGTTGCTGTTCCCGTGATATCAAGAGGCAGGTCATAGGGACCAGGTTCCGGTGCCGGTCCTGAAGCCGCCGTTGCTCGTGATGGCGTCGGGGTCGGATCATTTTCTTCCGCAAAAAAACTATCCAGATGTAACTCACGCGAGGACAGAGTAAATGTGCCCCTGAGAGGCGGCGTCAGCAGGTCAGTCAGGTTAAAAGTCAAGTGCGCTTGTTGATCGCCCCCTTTAAGGAGCAGATTGTCGGACGTAAGCTGATTTTGGATATAATTGATATCACCATTTATCCCGGTGCGCAGATGAGCCACAGTCGCCTGTACCTCGTTCAGGCGGATCTGGGCCGAATGAATCAGCTTTTCTTTCGTACTTGCCCTCCCCAACAGGTGTAGCCGCAGGGTAAATTCGCCCGCCGGACTGTAGGGCTGCAATTGTCGCGTCAGACCTTGCGGCAGGCTTTGAATGCTGTGACGCAGATCAACCTTGTCAAGAACGACCTGGAGATCGACCGCGGGATCGGCCACGCCCAGATTGATGTTACCCTGCACGGTCGCTTTAATATCGTTGTAATTCAACAAGGCTGTCGAGATTTCAAGCTGCTGCTGCGTCGGGTCGTAACGAATAGAGTAATCGGTTGCCAAACGGACTCCACGTAACGGCATGTCCGCTAGTTCACGCAGCACCATATCGACCTGATTCAGGGAAACCTTCCCCCGTGACAGCAGGCGTTCGGGTGTCCAATCAAGATCAAGATTGATCTCCAGTTGCGCACTACCCAGTGTGCCGGGCAGAAGATTGCGGTAGTAGGGAGCAAAGGGGATCAGATCCAGCGGAGATACACGCAGCACAGCGTTACCGGTTTGGCGCGCTAAATTGATCTGCGCCGACAGATTAAGCTGGGACTGATTGAGCACCACAAAAAGATCAAGGGGAAAGCTCTTGGCAAGTGACAAATCTTTAACCGTCAGGTTCATATTGCTGAAGCGGTAACGAAACGGGGCGGTCGGATTGATAGAACGATCAATAAAAAGAATCTGGCCGTTATGAATACTGATCCGCGCGATCAACAGATCAAAGGGCGCCTCTATCCTGGTGCTCCTTTGGACATCGCTTCTGCCGGGCGATGTTTCCGGATCTTCCTCACCCAGCAAATCAGTGAAGTTGAAATGACCATCAGGATAACGAATGACGGTAATAACTGGCCCGTCCAGGAGAATCTCACTGATGTCCAGCTGCCCTTTAAGTAGCGACCAAAGTCGGTAACTCAGGCGCGCGGAACCAACTGTCACAAACAGATCGGTCGACTCTGCCTCGTGGATGTTCAAGTCGCTGATCGACACACCGGAAAAAATACCGATGTCGATGTCGCCGATGGTTATTGTTCGCCCAAGCTGTTTTTCCATCATCGGCAGCAAGGTTGAACGTACCCGCTCCGGTGTTAATTGAGTCTGGATAAGAACAGCCAGAAGCGCTAATAAAATACTGACGATAGCGACAACAAGCAAAAAAAACCTGACTATTCCAGACATGCACGCCCTCCCCGAAGAAGAACTAAAGATATTTTAATCAGTATCTGTGATCTTTACCTTTTCAGTCAATGAAAACCAGCGTCTTGTAGATAAATAAGCCAAACCAGGGGGATCAATTGCCCCGTGAATGTGCCGGATGTGAACCTGTTTGTTCTTCTTCAACACATTTTTCCATTCTTACAAAAGCAACCAGAAACACTCAATTTTCCCTGATTAGCACCAATCTTCCGCTCTACTCTGAAAAGTCGTCACTCTGGCGAAAGCGGAAATCCAGAAATCTGCGCAACCCCCCTGGATAGCCGCCTTCGCCGGCATGACGTGGATTGGCGTTAAACACAGCGAAAGATCAGGACTCATCAGATAATTTTCCGGAAACAAGATTAATATTAGAAGTCTTTACTTTTTTTGACGACACGAATAGATTAGGGAAAACATTAAAATCTTCACAAGAGGACACACATGAAAAGAGAAAAACATTCGCTGCTGGTCGATATCGGTTGGTGTGAGTGGGTCGCCTTTCCGCAATTGAAAATACCGGCGATTGAAGCACAAATCGACATGAACAGCCAAATTTCCCTGCTGCATGTTTTTGACTATACCACCTTCAAGGAGGGAGAGGATTTGTTGATCAGCTTTGGTGTCAATCCAATCCAGAAAAACACCGATGTCGAAGTTTACTCAGTAGCAGCTGCAAAAAATCGCCGCCTTTTAACCATGGCGGATGGGACGCGGCACTGGTGTTACAGCATTGAAACCGAACTGCGCATCGGATCAATGAAAAAAACCGTGGAGCTGTATCTGGTCAAAGACTCCTCCTCCACGTTTCGCCTGCATCTGGCGTCCCAGGCCATGAAAAAAATTGCCAACATCGATCCGCAGCGAAGTTACATGGTCGGCAATCGTGTGCAGCCCTGCTCAGTCCGCTAACAGTCAAGGCACAGACCCTGCGAACAGCAGATCTCAGTTTCAACCCGGCAGTCTGTCTGCTCACCAAAACGAAAACGTGCTGCGCGGCCATCGTTTTTTTCGGATAGACGCTATCTCGTTTCAGAACGTAATTTCCTGCCAACCGTCCACCAACGGAAAATATAAGGCGGCCTTGACCTCGTGGTCCGGGTCAAAATCCTGCATCAGTTTGGTGTATATCTGCAGTTGCGGCTGATAGCGGGACGCTTCACGCTGGAGAAAATCTTCGAGCTTTTCAGTCGGCGTGGGCATGCTGGTTTTATAATCAACAACCCAGCGCAACCCATCAGTGACAAAGGTCCGGTCAATCACCCCGTGGACCATCTGTTCATCTTTAAAACCACTCAAAGACAGCTCCGTTGCCTGTTCAGGATAGGAGGCCAGCAACCATTGTCCGCGCGGACTTGCCAATGTTCTGTCAACAGCCTCCATCACCTTTTGGGTTGCTGCGGTCAGGTCTTTTTGTCTGACGCCTAAGCCCTGTAACGATTGCGCGACCTGTGCTGCCCGCTGCCCCTGTTTCAAATCCCTCCAGACACCACGACCAGCCAGGCAGATACGTTCAAAAATCTGATGAACCAGGGTGCCGACATGACGATGCAGCGATTTTTCCCAGCCGCTGTACAGCTCGTCAACCAGGTTGCCGGCAGCGGTGGTTGAGGCCGTTTTGACGGCAGGTAAGGAGATCAGTGGAACACCAGCAACTTGTGGCAAGGTCCAGGAACTCTGCAAGCGCTGCAGTGTCACCAACCGCTCTGCAGCAACAGCCGTAACCGCCTGCGGTTCGAGTTGCTCATAGGCATGGCCAACCTGGGGCCAGAGCTTTTCCAGCAGAGATCCCGTCGCCGGCCGCAAATCACCATTTTTATCCGCCTGGGCGTGGCCGAGCAGGTGCAGATGACGGATGGTCCGGGTGGTCGCAACATACAAAAGCCGCGCATTTTCAAAATCATCCTTGCACGCCTCCAGCTGTGACACCAATTTGTAAACCGGGTCTTTTTCGCGGCTGCCACGCGCACTGACCGGCGCCAGTAACAGCCCGTGTTCCGGATGTTCAAGCCAACGCAACAAGGGCGCGTCGGAGGTACGGGTTTTCTTTCCCAGTCCGGGAAGAATGACGGTATCAAACTGTAATCCTTTGGCCTTATGGATCGTCATGATCTGCAGTTTGCCACTCGAGCGACTGTCGGGGGGGGAATATAGCTGCTGCAAGCGCCGTGACAATTGCTCGATTTCGGCAAGATCTCCCCCCTGATCAAGCTCTTCAATCAGGTCGAAAACCAGCTTGATATCGGTTGCGGCATGTTCTGCCAGCCCCACCGGGCCACCAAGGGCCAACCAGCAGCCTTCAACCAGTTCACGCAACGGCAGCTGTGATCGTACTTTCATTCCCCGTTGCAGAATCGGCCATACCCGTTTGAGGCGCCGGCAGCCATCATCACTCAAGCCCGCAATGACGGTCTCATCAGCAATCATGGCAGGAATAGTCCGCTCATGGGGGTCAGCGCAGAGGATGGTCAGGTCATCCAGGGTCAGTCCACACCAGGGCGCTCTGAGGATCGCGGCCCAGGCCAGGCGATCACCGCGATGAAGCAGCGCGCGGGTTAAGTGAACAATATCGAGCACTGCCGGACGCGCTTCAAGACGATCGATATCTTTGGCCTGATAGTCGAGGCCACGCTGACGCAACAGCGGCAACAACTGACGCAGGTGGTTACGACCTCGCACCAGAACGGCGATGGTTTGCTGCGGATCCTGGGCTTGGGCAGCCTGGATAATAGCGACAATCCGCTGGGCTTCGGCGTTATCATCAACGGCGGCAAAGGGGTGAATAGTGACCGCTTCCCCGGCCAGTAACGGCTTGACGGCCAGGGCGGTTGCCACCGGCACAGCGCCGCTAGTGACATCCATCTGTGCCGGAAAGATGGTGGTAAAAGCCTGATTGACCCAGTCAACCATCCCCTGTTGCGAGCGGAAATTACAGCATAAGCGTATCGGGGTCAGCGGCAGGTTGGCGCTGCCGAATGATCCTTTGAAACTATGGAGGAACAGGCCGACCTCGGCTTCACGGAAACGGTAGATCGACTGCATCGGATCACCGACCAGAAACAGGGTGCGGCCATCTCCCGCAGTCCAGCCTGCGGTCAGAGTGCTGAACAACTGATATTGCAGGCGCGATGTATCCTGAAACTCATCGACCAGAATATGCTGCAGCTGATGGTCCAATTGCAGCAGTAAATCACTCGGGTTTTCCGCCTCCCCCAGGGCCTGATTAGCCTTCAGCGCGATCTCGATAAAATCGGCCTGACCGCGGGAACGAAATACCAGCCACAGCTGCGCCACCAGGCGTGGCAACAGATCAAACAGAGCCTCGAGCAGTTGCCACTGGGTGGGGCTGTACAGGTGTTGCGGTAACGTCCGCAACCGGTCAAATGCCGGCGCCAGACCGGGCACCCGCTCCAAGTGCTCGAGCAGATTGGCCATTTTCTGCTTGGCTGGTTTGTACTTCTCGCCCGGCGGAAAGCCGCTGTTTTTCGTCAAGGATTTCCTCAATGTACCAGCGTTGGTCAACAGCAAGTCGGCAAGCCCGCACCAGAGCGGCATCTGCGCCATGGTCGCCGGGGGTAACGCTAGCCGGCCACGCCATTGGCCTATGGCAACATCGTCAGGGCAGTGGTGAGCGGCAAAATCGACACAGGCCAGCAGGTCGTCAACCAGGGGTACGGGAATACTCCGGCGGGCGCGCTCCAGATGGTCGTTACAGATGCGTTCCAGGCCGGCATTAAGTTCACTGCGCAGCATGTCTTTATCGCTGGATAAGTGCCTGAGCCATTGATCGCGCCGGCCGAGGAGGCTGATGAGCATGCGCTGCACCACTGCCATGTCGTTATCCAGATGGTCGAGGACGATTTTCAACGCGTCGCTGACCGGGCCCGGCTGTTCCAGCTGCGCGAGGAGCTGGACGACTGCCGCTTCGTACAGTTCCGTCGCGTCGTTACTCATATCCGGCATGCCGCCAAAGCGTGTCACCCAGGGCATCTTGCGAACGATAGTGGCACCAAAGCTGTCAATCGTCTGAATCGCCAACTGGGCGGGATTGAGCAGCAGACCCTCACCCTGGCGTTCGAGGGCCCGGCGCGCCAAACGCCAGGTCAAAGCCTCATGTTCGGCCGTGGGCTCCGGTGTGGTCGCGGCTGCAGATAACGCATCGAGCAAACGCCGGCACATTTCAGCGGCGGCCTTATTGGTAAAGGTGATCGCCAGAATCTGCTGCGGCTTGTCGACGACGGCAAGCAGAGCCAGCAACCGCTGTATCAGCAACTCGGTTTTACCTGAACCGGCCGGAGCCTGGACAATACAGGATATATTAACGTCGATGGCCCGGAGTCGCTGTTGTTGGTCAGCGCTACTCATTGCTCCCCTCCTCGTCGATGTCACCGATGCGACACAGACCGGGCAGATCACAGTAGCGGCAGCTTCTATGGAGATCAAACGGCTTGACACGGGCAGCACCGGCGGCAAAATCGGTTGCTAGTTGATCAAGTTGCTGGTGCCAGAAGTCGATCAGGGTGGGCCAGTCGCTGACGCCAATCTCCTGAGCCTGGGATATTGCTGCCACTGCGCGCACTTTGCCAAGCAGACCGTCTTCACCGGCAATCCCCGTGATCCTGCATTGCCCGGCTTTGACCTGGGCGACAACAATCCCTTGAGCCTGATCACTCTTCGCATCACCAGCAACCGCATAGCACGGCAACTGCGGCTCAATCAACGGCACTGTTAAAAAATCCGCGATACTCATGGCACTGCCGGTTTTGTAGTCAATGATCATCCGCTCACCTGTAGCCAGCTGATCGATACGATCAATCTTCAATGTCAACAGCAGCGGGCCAATACTGACCTGGTGACTCTGCTCGGTCTGGACCACCATGAAAGGCTCACGCCGACTTTCAATATGTTCAAGCCATTCGCTCACCAGCTTGATCAAGCGCCGCTTTTCCAACAGAAAAAGTTGTTGATTCAGAGCAGGTTCTACGCCCCATACCGCTGCCAGAGCTTTTTCAACCGCTGTGGTGATGCCCTCCTGTACCTGCACTGCTGATAGTTGCAGATACTGATGTTGACTACCCCATCGACTCCAGACATCCTGCAACACCAGATGCAACAGATTACCACGTACCAAGGGGGACAGCCCCGCGACAACCTGATCAAAGCGGCGCACCGCCAGCCGATGATGGACAAAAGCACGAAACGGACAATGCGCCTGATCCTGTAATAAACGGGTGCCACCGCTGGACTCGTGGGTTGGCAACGGCGGTCCCTGATCATCCTGCCAGGATTCAAGATCCGCCACCATGGTTTGCAACTGGTTCGGCAGGGCGACATCATCTGCCAGAGGGAGCGTATCGACCAGCTCAATTTCCTTGATCAAAGGGCTCGGACTCAAATCGGTATCACCCGAACGCTGTGCATAGCTGAAAACAATATTGCCGGCAGCACAGCGTAAACGTGACACTACCTGTCCGGCAAACTCCAATTCACGGGCAAAGCTGGCATGCGGCATCTGCAGTTCGTCCTGCAGGCGAAAAGGGATAAAGGGGTTGGGACGTGGATAAGCGGGCAAGGTGGCGGCATCCAATCCCATCACCCAGAGATGATCGAAATGCAGTCCCGACGATTCCAATAGACCGACCACCTGAACCGGGCCGCTCGCGCGTTGCGGTTGAAATTCTGTCTGCGTGGCGATTCTGCGTATTATCCGCAGCGCCCGGTTGCGCTCGATCGGTTTGGCGGTTGGATCAATTGCAGCAAAGCGGCTCAAAACTTTGTCGTACCAGGCTGTGACCGCCTGATAACTGACACTTGATAAAATAGCTCCCTGGGGCCAGCCACAGGATTTCAGCTCAGCGGCGAAAAGATCGGCCCACTCTTCTGCCGTGACCGCGCGTTGACCAGCAGCCTTCATACTGGACAGAAGATCTTCAAAACCGGAAAGTCCGCCAAACTCCTTTGCTAAGCGCAGCAATGCGGCAAGGCTGAATTGTTGTTGCTGGAAAGCTCTCAAGCGCCGGTCAAACAGGGCACGACGATCCGCCTCCTGCTGACTGCCGCTGATAAAAGGGGTACGCAACAGGCAAGAAACACGATCCATGGACATCTGTGGTTGAACATCCAGACAGGCCAGAGCTGCGGCAATAACCCCCTGTTGTACCAGGGGGGAACCAAGCGAAAGGCCGAACACGCTGGTTTCATCGAATTTTATTGCTGCTAGCGGATCCATTTGCTGCCCCAGGGCGCGCTCAATCTGTGAACGGCGACGCTGCAGATCGGGCACAACAATGCCAATAGAATCAACCCCCTGTTCCAACAACAGCCGCACCCAGCGCGCCATCCGCAGCCCTTCGTCATCTTCATCGGCGGCGGCATAACGGATTACCCGCCCCACTGCCCCGCGGGTCATATCGAGTTCACTGCAATGGTGTCCACATTCATGCATCAGGGCTTTAAGTCTGACGACACCAGGCGGCAACTGATCGAAACCGACCAGCAGTATTTTCTGCGGCAGAGATAATTGTTTGTTGGCAAATGCGTCAAGAATACGCGTTGACAGCCCGCCCTCATCGAGCCACTGCCGCTCTTCACATAGCCGCAGGTACTTGCTGCGCCAGCCCATAAACATGTGCTGGTCCTCGGTTAACTGGTGGCGCTCAGGGACCAGAGCATACTCACTCAATAGATTATGGGCGCGCACCGCCGTATCGGTGGTGCAATCAAGATTCATCAGCTCCAAAGAGGAACCGCGAGTCACGGAGGCGATCAAGGTTTCCCACTGATGGTGTTGCTGATATGTTGTCAGCAGGCGCCCGCTTTCGCCAATGGCAGCTAAACCCTGCTGCAACCAGGCGGTGTAGGGATAGATAGGCGCACTGGGCCATACCTGCAGCTGTTTGGCGACCATCGAGCGGTCATAAACTGTGCGCAGATGCCGATACAGGCGCTTGTTTGCGGTAAGAACGACAGCGCCCTCTTCAACAGCCGTAATAACCTGCTGCGCAAAAAGGTTGATCATGATAACTCTTTCGCAACACAAGGAAGGAACAGGGCCAAGCCGGCAGAAATTCAACCGTCATAAGTACCATAGAACGATCAGCAATTCAAACCTGGGGGTACTGAAAACTGCGGCGGGGTCATGGCGTTTTTCACTACATTTGCAGATTTTTTTTCGCTACAATAGCAGTAACTGTTCAGCACCGGATCGGGGCTCCTATGACAAGGGACGCTTTTCGTCATCCATGACCGCTTGTTGTCGCCGTCCATGGCGACAAACACCCTTGCTGCAGGAGCCCCGATCCGGCGCAAGGATAGTGGTAAATAGTTACCAATAACAAAGCTGTCTGCTGCCGGAAATAATCGGCCCGGGCGCTAATCATAGACTGGTGTCTTAAGTGTTCCTCCGACCCTTTGTAGCATAGCTTACAACCATATACTGTACAGGCAAACAATGAACAGTGAACCGGCAGACTTTGAACTCACACCAGAATCCACCCTCATCCGCGGCTTCTGGATTGACCTCGGTAGCCGGATGGAAAAAGACTCCGGCTGGATACGCATCGAATGGCTGATCGCCAATCGTCTGGAATTAGTCAAACCAGGGGAAACCGCTGTCGGGCAGCTATACCGTTATCCGGTCGACAACAGCCTCTGGCATTACTGGCTGGTTGCGCCGCAGATGGCAGATGGTGGACCACCTGCTCTCGAAAAAATCAGTGAACAGCAGGCGGCAACAATCTTCGGCTACGGGTGATCGTTATCATCGTTACGCCGCTTGACCGGATGACACCCTGCTACCCAGCCCCCCATGTTATCATGGCAATGACGCAGTCGTTCTTTTACCCACGACAGAAACGAAAGATCCATGAAAACGATCAATCTGGTTATCTATTTCCTGTTGGCTCTGGTCATTGCTTTTGGACTGTCGATCTATTTTCACAGTCGCATCGATGACCTCAGTGTCAGCGACCCAGTCATTCCAGTGCCCCTGGAAGAACCGCTAAAACGCCCGGTGGTACGCTACCCGGTGCCGGACAGCGTGCCGGCACCAGATCAGCCTCCTGCACCGCAACAACCGGTTGCAGAGGTAGCACCGCCGTCGAGCGACCCGCTCAGCACCTTGCCTGAACAACTGCCAACCATTGACGAAAGTGACGTTCTGGTCGATCAGGCCCTGGTTGATGTGCTAAGCGGTCGTGCCTTTAGTAACCTGGTGATTATTGACAGCTTTATTCAACGCCTGGTGCTGACCGTCAATAATCTACCGGAAAAAAAATTGCCTTTAGCCCATGTCCCTTTTGAATTTCCTGAAGGAATCTTCATTGCGGCGGGTGAGGAAGAAAACCTGCGGATTTCTGATGAAAACTACCAGCGCTATGTCCCGTACCTGGATCTGCTTGAGAATACCAACCCGGACACGGTTATCAGAGTCTACGTTTATCTCTATCCGTTGCTGCAAACCGCCTATCAACAACTGGGCTATCCTAACGCCTACTTTAATGATCGACTGGTTTATGTGATTGGCCATCTGCTGGAAACACCCAACCCCGAGGATCCGCTGGCCTTAAATCACCCATCGGTGCTCTATACTTACGCCGACGTGACGCTGGAAAACCTTTCTGCCGGGCAAAAGATCCTGCTGCGGATGGGTAAGGAGCAGCGTACCCGTGTCATGTCGGTGTTACGCAATTACCATTTTCGCCTGACCCGCCTGCTGCCATAATTGCACAGACAGTTATCCCGGCAACAAACGCAGAGCCTTCAATGTCTTTGGCGGCGCTCAGGTCCCGCATATTCATCACTGTCGCTTCTGCGTATCGGATCTAAGCCGACATAAGCCCATCCTTCGCCACGCTGGAACTTGACGATCATATTTTCTTCTATGAGGATCTGCAGACTGAGTGGATCTACCTGATCCATCATTCCATCCTCATATACAACCGGCACGCTCAGCATGGCATTCCTCCATCGGCAAATAGATTTCCTGTCATTGTAACTGATTTTATTCATATTTCAACTCTTGCGACAGAACATTCAACTTACCGTTCTCCTGTTAGCGGTTTACCTGTTAGCGGTTTACCTTGACACCCCGGACAGATAGCGCATAATAGTCGGCTGTAAACTTTTTTCCTGTGTGGATTTATTGTCATCTCATCGCAACAAAAAACCACACACCAAAAAAGGTGGACCTTAACAACACCATCTGAATCATCATTTTACTTGGAGGATCAAGCAGTTATGAAGCGTGTATTGCTCTTTGTTGCAACCAACCTGGCAATCATTCTGGTCTTGAGCATTGTGCTGAGCTTGCTCGGTGTAGGCAGCATGCTTGATGAGCAGGGTGTCGGCCTGGATATGACCAACCTGCTCATTTTCGCCTCGGTGTTCGGTTTTGGCGGCGCCTTTATCTCCCTGGCCATGTCTAAATTCGTCGCGAAGCGGATGACCGGTGCCAAAGTGATTACCACCCCCAACAATGAAGCTGAAGCCTGGTTATTACAAACGGTGAAACAACAGGCGGAAATTGCCGGCATCGGCATGCCGGAAGTGGCTATCTATGATGCGCCGGAAGTCAACGCCTTTGCTACCGGCATGCGCCGCAACAGTGCTCTGGTGGCAGTCAGTACCGGATTGCTGCGCTCCATGAGCCGCGATGAAGCCGAGGCTGTCATGGCCCACGAAGTCAGCCATGTTGCCAACGGCGATATGGTCACCCTGGCCCTGATTCAAGGGGTGGTGAATACCTTTGTTATTGTCCTGTCGCGGGTTGTCGGACATTTTGTTGACCGTGTTGTTTTCAAAACCGAGCGGGGTCATGGCCCGGCATTCTACATTACGTCGATTGTTGCCCAGATTGTTTTCGGTATCCTTGCCAGCATCATTGTTTTCTGGTTCAGCCGGCAACGCGAGTTCCGTGCGGATGCCGGAGCGGCACGATTGTCCGGCCGTGAAAAAATGATTGCAGCACTGGAAAAGCTCAAGCGCAACAGCGGCCCGGCGCAACTGCCTGAGCAGATCGCCGCATTCGGTATTTCCGGTGCTAAAGGTCAAGGCATTAAACGCCTGTTCATGACCCATCCACCCCTCGAAGAACGCATCGAAGCCCTTAAGCGCATGGTATAGAGACAACATCCTCAGCCTTGCCATGATATACAGACAACCCAAAGTTTTTTCGGGTTGTCTGTATTTTTTGGGCAAAGGCTACAGATCCGTGACGAGATGACCGACGATGCCGGTAAAAATGTTTTTATCAGCCATTTTGGCATTACTGGAATTGACCTGGCACTGAAATATTCCGCTACCGACCACTACCGATCTTGCCCCACCCTGGGACAGATGATGCTTATGGTTTCGGACTTCTCAATGTGGATAAGGCTCTTTACCTGATCGAAAACAGCCGACCGCCTACAATTTCAGTCAAACCATCGGACCCTTAAGCGCAGGCATCTACGACTGTAAAGTTGTCGTCAATGATGGTCGGGGTGGGGTCAATGAGAGGGCCATTGTGAGTTTTAAGGTCAAGTAATCATCGGCGAGATTAATCGATGTCCAAACCGTTGGCTCAGTCGTTCAACAAGCCATTGATAACCAATTCTCTCCTGTTCCAGACGAACCGAACTACCCAGACTATTGTTGCATAATTCCCGGTAGAGGCAATTCTCAACCTGATTCAGCCTTGTCAAATTGGTTATTTTGGGCTGGGTTTCAGTACCCCAGACGCGTTGGTGCGCCATCAAGGTCGATCGATCCATCAACAGTGATTCAGCGTGCGGGAAGTGTCCGCGTAATTGGTGAAGAATGGCAAAACCGTGGGTATCAATATCGCCCCAATAGTGGATATGTTTTCGCTGCAGCCAGGATGCCGCAGCCAGATTGGCAAACCCGTATCCACCACCAAAAATCACCATGGAACCGGCGACCTGCGGAAAGGCAAGAAAGTTGATTTCATTTTCGGTAATAAACACCGTTGAAATCGGCAGATCAAGGTCAGCAAAGGCTGTTTGCGTGACAACAAGATCCTGATCAGATCGCGTCGGCAATAAAGGGATGTTTGGATCCAGCAAGCGAAAACGCACCCGCACCGGTTTATCGAGAAAGCCGTAACGCCGGCAGAACCCGCCGCTGCCTGAAAACCTGGCATCGATTGCATCTTCAGGCACAACCAGATCGAATAATTCCGTCAAAATGCCGCGATGCGCTTCAATAAATTTGCTGTGGACACCTGGCAGATCGATCTGGCGCAAATAGATACCCGGGCGCGGATTCTTTCTAAGCCAGTCAACCACATTCAGCAGTTGTGGCCAGACACTTTCTAATTCAAGAACTTTCAGTGGCCGCTTGACAAGCCAGGGGAGCAATTCGGGTTGTTGTTCGCTGGTTAATGCCACCAGTGTGCGAAACTGCCCGGCGCTATGCATTTTACCGATCAATTCAAAAGCATCGTCTAAGGTATCGACCCAGATTGCGGCGGGAATATCATTATTACCAAGAACCGGGTGATTGATGCGGCGCCATTCAATCCGGTAGTTCCCGGACCCTGCGCTCAAGCGCGCAATCCAGCCCCTGACCTCGGCAAAAGAGTCACTCAACTCCCTTGAATTAGGCCCCTTAAGTTGCAAACGCCGAGGAAAACCCGCCTCTCCGCTCACCAGCGCCGACAGCAACAGACCACGATCCCACAGCCGCTTGACTTGTGTCTTCAGATCAGCCGGTATCGTCCATTTCATTCCTTGAGCCTCTGCTTTTCAGCCCGGTATTCCTCGATACTCAAATTGCGCAAAACCGAAGCCTTGCCATCTTCGTTGTAAACAAAACCAACGCAGGCGACAAAAGGTTCGATGATATGGATTTTCTGCAACGGGGTAACAATCAATAGTTGCAGATTGAGTTGCGAAAAAAGCTGCAAGCCATACTGGGCCGACTCGTCGGACCCACGCCCGAAAGCTTCATCGATGACAACAAAACGAAACGAACGCGAACGGATTACCCCCCACTCAAGGCCGAATTGATAGGCGAGGCTGGCGGCCAATACGGTATAGGCTAGTTTCTCTTTCTGTCCCCCGGACTTGCCACCTGAGTCAGCATAATGTTCGTACTCACTGTCGTCTTCGCGCCAGCGCTCGGCGGCAGCAAAGACGAACCAATTGCGCACATCCGTTACTTTGGCGGTCCAGCGTCGATCAAGGTCAGAAAAATCTTCGCGCCCACGAAAGCGTTCAATGATCCGTTTCACCTGAAGAAACTTGGCCTCTGAATACTGGGGATTCTGTGAACCGCGCAAGGTATCATCGGTGCAGGCACGCAACTCGCTCTGGAATTCTCGAATCTCAGCATCTAGGGTCAGCTGGGCTTCAAGGCTGATATAACGGCCCGGATTGTAGTCGATCTGGGTTAATGATTCGTTGATCCGGGCAATCCGCTCCTTGATGGTTTCGCGCTCACGAGCTAATTGTGATTGAAAATTCGCCACTTCACGAATGGTATTTTCATTCAACAACTCCTTGAAACGACTCTCGAAACGCGGTAGATCGTCGGCCTGAAGCTGCTGCAGCATCGTTCTGAATTCGGAACCGGCGGCAATATTGACATCGGCATCACGGGTTTCAAGTGGCCACTCTTTCTTGTATTCCGCCATGGCTTTGATAATTTTTTCACCCAACTTGCTGAGCTTTCTGTCTTCGTTATCAATCCGGGTCTGCAGCCAGTCGCGCATGTCGCGTTCCCGATTGTCACAGGACTCAACTGTCAGCTGATGACTTCCCAGGGCTTCTTCCCGCAGCTCCTCAAGAACCGAAAAGCGCTGCACGGTAGCGTCGGGCAGATCCGCCAGCAACATCTGAGACTGTTGCTGCAATTCTTTGGCATCACTGATTTTTTGTTCGGTGCGGGCGCGCTGATCGTTGCGATCTTTAAGTTTTTGCTCGATCCCGCTGATGGTCTCCTCAACGCTGTGCAGCTGATCCATCAAGGTCTTTAACAGATCGGATGCCGCTTCCAGTTCCTGCCTTTCGGTTTCCAGCCGGGCGACGGCAACAGCGACAGGCTGCCAGTCCAGCTCACGATAGTCCGCATATTCTCCAAGCTTGGACAGGGTTTGCAGACGTTCTTTCAGCCTCGACTGTTCCTGATGCAAGGTACTGATGCGGCTGCCCAGTTCCGCCAGGTGGTCTTCCTGTTTTTTGGCTCTGGCTTCAAGTACCGCGATCTTTTCGGCGTTACTCCATCCCAGCACATAACGACTGCGATCATCGAGAGGGTGGCGATCATCTTTTTCATGACGTTCTCCCGGCGCCTTGATCTGTCCGGCAGGTGTGACGGCGCGCTTTTCGCGACGAAATTGCTCCTGTGTGAGACAGCAGGCCAGGTCAAAGCGGTGGGCTACTTCCCGTTCAAGCCAGTCGTAAAAGGGGGAATCAGGCTTGACCAGCAGTTTACGCACCAGGGAATCGGGGTGAAGGGTCGGCAGTCCGCCCCGCTTGACATCACGGACGCGGAAGTAGACCAGTCGACCACGCAGGTTGGTTTGATCAACCCACTGTGCTACCCGGGCATAGTAGGTATCAGGGACCAGCAACGACAAACCAAAGTTATGCAGCAGCCGCTCAATCGCCCCCTCCCATGAGCGTTCTTCCTCGCGTACCTGCATCAATTCACCGGCAAAAGGCATCTCAGCTTCGGGCAAATTCAGCGTCTTACTTAGTGAACGCCGCAGGCTGATCTGCTTTTCATCAATATTGCTCTTGCGTGATTTCAAACCGCTGATTTCGGTTTTAAGCTGGTCGTACTCACCACGACCCTGGGCAAAGAAAACCCCGGCCTCATTGATCTCGTTCTGAACGCGGATTTCTTCATCCTCTGCTGCTTGCCGTTGCTGTGAGATCAGCGCCTGTAAACGTCCGAAGCCTTCCATTGTCGCTGGCGGCGCCTCACCCACCAGATCCAGAAGCTTCTCATAACGGCGGGCTTTTTGGCGACGTCGGTCAAGCTCTTCCTGATGACGACGAATCTCCTCACCAATAGCAGCAATGCGATCGCCACCATTTTCAGCAATATTGCGGCGCAATTCACGTTCCTGCGCTTGTCCATCACGGCGTTGTTCATCAAGTCCGGCAATAGCCGACTGATGACGACTTAGATCCTCATTCAACGCTATCAGGCGTTTTTCCAGTAAACTCAATTTTAAACGGGCAAACCAGGGGCGCAGGGCATCGCGACAACCACGTAGATTTTCAGCGGTCCGCGACAGTTGCTGATGGCGATCACAATCAGCCACCAAAGGTTCCAGTACCTCGACCTGGTGTTTGGCCTTTAAAACCGCCTCATGAGCCCGGGTAAGATCCTCAAAGTGGCCAATCAAGGCAACGATACGCGGCGCCACGTCAAACGCCTCCAACATGTGGCTGCGAACAAAATCGGTTAAATTACCGACCGATTTGAGAGACACGGTCTGATGAAACAGTTCCAGGGCCTGGTCATTATTGATACCAAAACGGCGCCGAAACCAGGAACCGTATGGAGGAAAACTGTCGAACAAATCCACGCCGCCGGCGCGAAGCTGCTTACGCAGCCCGCCGATCTCGCTGCCGAAGCCCGAGAAGTCAGCACTGATGGAAAGATCGCGCTCGCAGGCCACATACAACCGTGCCGGTTGGGTGCTGGTGTCCTTGGTCCAGAAGACCTGGGCCAGGGTTACGGTTTTGTTGTAACCGGCATTGTGAAAAACCCCGAGGATGACCGAATAGCAGTTCGTATCACGCAGGGGAACCGGCTTGGTACTGCCCAGGGCTTCCTGACGCTCGGATTTGTAGTAGCCCTGCACATAGGATCGCAATGAGCGCTCGCGGCTGTCGGCCCCGGCCGCTTTATTGTAGGCAACCCGATGACTCGGCACCAGCAGGGTGGTAACGGCATCGACCAGGGTTGATTTACCGGAACCGATGTCACCGGTTAAGAGGGCGTTCTTGCCACCGGTTCGCAAGGTCCAGACCCGCCCGTCGAAGGTGCCCCAGTTGAAAACTTCAAGACGATGCAAGCGGAATCCGGCCAATTGATCGTCGCCGATAAATTCCAGCTCCAGGTTTTCACTCATCTGTCCCCTCCGCTGCACCGCTTAATTGCTGCTGATATTCAGCCAGACGTTGATCAAAATCGGCAAGCCACTGGGCATCGACATAAGCCTTGATGATTCGTCGAACTTCAATCATCTGCCCCTGCCCGCGCAAGCGCCGAACAAAGCCGAGTTCGGCAACCTTGTTCAGGGTCGCGTCAACCTGATCCATCAGCTTGACTTCGTTACTCCCTTCAGGCAGAAAAATGCGGATTAATTCCACCACCTCTTCACGAGACAGGATGAGACGCGTCTCCCCGGCCTGGGCATCGAACTCGGCCAGCTTTTTGCGCAACAATGCCAATAGCAGACTGACGGGATAGGATAGTTGGCGGCGGGCGATCAGCCGTGGAACACTTGCAGTACCCTCCTCATCTGTTTCCGGGCGGGAACGTAAAAAGGCATAGCCTTCTGCCTCATCGACAATCAGCTCCAGGCCGATCACCGCAACATAATCCTGAACACTGCCTTGCAACTGCAGCAAAGAAGTCCACAGCCCCTGCTGCTCTTCACGATAGACCACCCCTTTGAGCAAGGGCACCACGACCAGTGACAGTTCGTGGGGAGGGTTGCCCGACTCGGCACGATCCTTTTGTATATTATCCGTCATTGGTTCCTCAGTAAGATTATCCGTGGCAGACTCGCCCGCCGCACCACTCCGTCATCTGCTTCCCAGCTGATGTGATCCTCCACCTCATCATCAACCACGGTATCAGGCCAGTCACCAGCTAGTTGCAGATAGGCCACCAGTTCGGCCAGTCCATGGCGCAGCGGATAGCGGGCAACCACCTCGGCAAGGCTGACCTGATGTTGCCCCTTCAGCGCCTGGCGAATATGGTCAGTAAGTTCCGCACGGTCAACGATAATCTGGGCATAAAGGATAGCCGCGTCAACATCAGCGTCCCCTTCATCCATCACCAGATCAGAAATCACCGGCTTAAATGGGGCGCGATAGAGCGGCCTTTCCAGCGCCAGGTCAACGCTAACGCTGGTGTCGGACAGGGGCATAAAATTTCCCACCGGCTGATGCTCCCGTAAATCCAGGGCGCGGCTTTCAACACTGCGGAGGATATCCATAATCCGCCGATTTTCCAACCATGCCTGATCATCTAGAAAACGGCGTAACTGCTCCGACAGGCGCGCTACCGTTCTTTGGGTATGCTCCCCAGCTTCCAGCCAGTCGTAGTGAACCCGTTGCAATCGGATATCCGGGCGCATCTCAAGGATTGGCGGTAACGCCAGAACCTGTTCAAGCAGCCGGCTCAATTCTTCCTGGCGCGACTGGGACATGAGAAAATCCCAGAAAGCGCGAAAACTTTTACCCTGGTCCGAATCTGCAATGGCATCCCGTTCCCCCATAATCTGTTCGAGTAAAGCGCCCTTGGCCCCCTCCCACCGGGCAATGCGTTCACGTACACGGCGGTCGAGGGTGCGGAAGTTATGCTCCACCTCACGAAAATCGGTCAACAGCTCACGCGCCAGCTGCAGAAACTGCTGAAAACGATCCTTCAACGCCGTTTCATCGAGGAGCGGGATGTTTCCCGCCATCACCTGAGCCATTTCCGCGTCAATCTCATTGCGGCGCTTCTGCAATTCCGCCAGGCGCAGTTGCGGATCATCCTGACTCCCCTCATTCATTTGCCGCAACAATTCAAACAGGGTCAGCAGTCGCGATTCTGTACCGACAAAAGAACGTTCCGTCAAACTCTCCAGCCAGGTCAGGGCTTTTTCCGTCGCCGGAGTCAGATCAAAGTGGGGTTCATCGGTAGCGGCTGGATAAAACTTGCGCAACCACCCCTTGTCATTATCAGCCCAATCATTCAGATAAGTTTGTGCGGAACCGGGAAACGCATCGCTTCCCAATTGTTGGCGCAAGGCAAAGAGTTCATCCTCCAGCGCTTCAACCAGATCAGCCTGAGCCATAACCCGCTGGTTAGGTACAATAAAAACCCGCTGCAAAAAACTCGCAACCAGCGGCGCGTGCTGAGCCCGCAGCAGGCGCCAGGCCGGGTGATTTGCCCGCAACAGTTCTAATGTGGTGAAATCAAATGGCATGAATGTTTATTCTATCGAATGACCAGCGCTACGACTCCGGACGCTGTCGCAAAAACACGTCACATCATCAACCAGCACTGTTGCCAACTCAGCAGGGATATCGCCACCCTGGGCAAAGCTTAAGGCCCGCAGCAGCAGTCCGATCTGATCATAATCGAGGATTCCACCCGGCAGTGCTTCTGCATAAGCCCATACACCGGCTTCTGTTCGGCCTAAAGGAGTTTCGCGACCTGCCCGATCTGCTACCGCACACAACAGAGCTGTCAAAGCCAGATCAACAGCGCTGTCCGGCATCTGCTGATCCAGCAATAGCCGGGCGGCGTCAATTTTCTCTCCAGCCTGGCGCTGTAACCTGGATTCGCTTTTTAAGGCTTGAGAGGTGGCAACGTCATAATAATTGTGCATCCCCGCAAGCGGCGTTGCTCCGCCTAGTCGCTGCAAACCTTTTAGCGCTAAACGATCGATCAAGGCAACTGGCACATGCTTCGATAAGCCTTCGGCACGGAGATCATCATCACTATCGACCTGATCGAGGACAACTACCAGTCCACCGCCGGACCCAAAAATCTGTTCAATACGCAATCCAAAAGCCTGCTGCAACGCCTCGATACAATGGCTAATTGCAGCTTCCTGTTCTTGATCCGTATACCGGCTCGGATTTGGTTCAATGGATGCAACATTTGCCGTCGCGTGCTCCACATTTTCGGCTGTAGTCTGTGCCGCTTCGTCAGTAGCCTGTCGAGATCCAGACAAATCCTCAATCAGGGTATCAAGCAGCTTTTTTGACACTCCGACAACATCCTCGGTAGCATCCTCATTAATAACATTATCAAACAAATTCTGCTTATTCCTGACCAGGGAAAGATTGGCGCGTTTTTTCAGGCTACGAATAACCACCTGATAGCGCCGGGGGAAGTGGGTTGCAGACGCTACCGTTTCTGCCTGCCACACACCAAACCAGGGCTCACCACCTAAATGCTCCACCTTCACTTCCGTTCGGCCGCGCTGAACCCGGTCGCGGATCGCCGAATCAACAGCAGAAAACAATTGCCCAACGGCATCCTTTTGCTCCGCGTAGGCATAAAGTGCCGCCACCATGTGACAACAGATTCCTGACCCATCCTGACAGGAGCATTCCAGTACAAGTTCATCTTCCGCTGCACAGATCTCAACGGCACATGGGTACTGAAGCGCTGAGTCCTCTACCTGCGCCCAAAGCCGTGTTTGGCTTTGGTCAACATCTAACACCCGCTTTTCCTTGAAAAAACGCAATCCATCATTAACCGTCTCTATTGAAGCTATCTGCTCCAAACCTTCACGGTCAAAGTAAAAGGGGTCCTCCTGCTGATGCTCAAAAGTGTAATGCATTAATGTGTCTCCCGATCAGGTTCGGTTATTGTAAAGATATCCAATTCACTACAGGCGGACAGCTTGCGCCGCGGAATTTTATCTATGATGGCTTCTCATACCAGAATTCAATCCTCTGGGAAGTTCCTGTTCTCATTTTAATCCTTCCAGATATTTTTCAAACCTGCGGCACATACGCTCGAAGGCTTTTAATTCGGACTGGGTCATCTGGTCGTAATGATCAGGCAGAATACCGTCATCAGCGACCGCTTCGCACAGCTTCTCCAGCGGATCGTCCTGATACTCCTCGTGCAGGGAAACATCTCGGATGATCGTGCCGCCAAGCAACCAGAGATGGCCACGATACTGGGCGAAGGTCTTTTTTGGACAATCCCTCGTCATAAAGCGCCTGCAGAAAACCGCCAAACCAGGGCAACAGCTTCTGGCCGTAGGCGAGATCTTCCGCAACGCCCATCCAGCTCCTCGGCCATCTGTCGAAATCCGGTGTCCAGGCGCGAAAACTCACTGCTTCACTGTTCCTGACCATATTCACATCACCCCCAAAATCCACCCCTCGACCGGGGCAACAGGATATTGGCCGGGCAGCATGTCCGGCTTGAGAAATTTGCCGAGGCTGCCATCCATATCCACCTGTCGCAACCAGGCGGCAGTGACATAGGCATCGTGCTGGTCTGGTGTGCGGCCTTCACGTGGAGTGCTCTTGCTCCACAACGACGGGTAGACTTCGACCAGTGCAGACTTACCCGCAGGAATTTCCCAGCCATCGAAGGGCCAGAAGTGAACCCGGCCGCCAAGCTGATTGCGCAGATAGCGCAGCCAGGGCAGCCCGGCGTGGGTCGATTTGGCTACCGAACCGGGTACGTCGAAATGAAAGACCGACTTGGCCCCGGCTCGCTCCTCGGTGATCCGTCGCCAGCGGGCGCTGCCGGACCGGGCCTCGCCCTCGCCCCGTGAACCGTGGCGAATGAAATCGACGTAGGTGTGTTCGGCATCGGTCGGCCAGTGCTTCTGGAAATCGTCGAGGAAGCTCGGCCAATCCGGTTCCAGGTGGTGAACCTCGAAATACCGCAGGGGAAAGGAAAAACCGTGGTCGAGACCAACGATGGTCGGCACATCCCCGGATAACCGCACCGCCAGCCATTCCGCCAGGCCGCGCCGGGTCCAGTATTTGCGCGGGCTGGGCGGCGGCTCCACTTCTACCGGCATAGACTCGCGGCTCGCCTCGTAAACCCGAAGTCCCTTCAGACTGGAATCCGGGGTTTCCGCGCCGGAGTAGTCGATACCGATATATCGTTGGAAGGCAGGATGCGTCATAAACTCACTTTCAGAAATTTACTTGATCGCTTACTTGGTCGGTACTTGATCGCTGAGCCAGGGCATGTCGCATGCCGTGTCGCGAGTTTGTCGCAAGTTTCACCCCCCAAGTCAGCCCTCAAGTCGAGCCCATCTCAAAATGGATCGGGGCGCTGCCGACGGCAGTTATCCGACTTTTCCGGATAACTGAATCCTTTTCATGATGCCGTCCGCCGCTTTTCCTCCTGACGAATTATTAAGCATTGCTTAACAGTTGCGGTCTCAGTTCTCTAAAATCTGAACTATCCGGAATTTCCGGACAGTTGCCACACTGAGGCCGTCTTCACCAGCTATTCGAAAAATTCGAATAACTGTGCTACCACCCGCTTTTCACCATCACCGACATTTTGTTGCAAGCCGTGTCGCGAGTTTGTCGCGAGTTACCCATCGCCGTGCCGGGCTATCACCTGGCGGCCCTTGTCG
>JAHYIY010000050.1 GCA_019429255.1 Desulfuromonadales bacterium
GGTAAGCAGTAAGCAGTAAGCAGTAAGCAGTAAGCAGTAAGCAGTAAGCAGTAAGCGGTAAGCGCTAAGCAGTAAGCAGTAAGCGGTAAGCGGTAAGCAGTAAGCAGTTACCGCTCACGGCTCACAGCTCACAGCTCACAGCTCACAGCTCACGGCTCACGGCTCACGTTTTTCAACAAATGACGCCGCGCAGCGGCAGACATCGCGCAGCGATGGACAAGTGACGCCGCAAAGCGGCAGACCCCGCAAAGCGGCAGACCAGTGGAGGAATAATGCGGAGTTTATCCGGGAAAACCCTTTTTATTACTGGTGCCAGTCGCGGCATCGGCCTTGCGGTAGCACTTAAAGCAGCTGCTGATGGTGCCAATATTGTCGTCGCGGCCAAAACAACAGAAGCTCATCCGCAATTACCCGGAACCATCTATTCCGCCGCGCAACAGATTGTCGCTGCCGGAGGGCAGGCCCTGCCCCTGGCCGTTGATATCCGTGATGAAAATCAGCTGCAGGAAGCGGTCCAAACGGCTGTTGATACCTTCGGCGGTATAGACATCCTGATCAACAATGCCAGCGCCATTTTTCTGGCTGGAGTTCAAAAGACGCCGGTCAAGCGCTTTGATCTGATGCACCAGGTTAACGTTCGTGGGTCTTATCTGGCGGGCAGGTATTGTCTTCCGCATCTGCTCAAGGCAAAAAATCCTCATATCCTGTCTTTTTCTCCGCCGTTAAACCTTGATCCCCGCTGGTTTAAACATCATGCCGGCTATACCATGTCAAAGTACGGAATGAGCCTTGCTGTCATCGGTCTTGCTGCTGAATATGCCGAGCAGGGCGTTGCCGTCAATGCGTTGTGGCCGAAAACGGTCATCGCTACCGCCGCTCTTGCCATGCTTGGCGGCGCGGTCAAAGCTGAAAACTGCCGCGTCCCGGAGATTATGGCTGATGCCGCCTGGTATTTACTGACGCGGGATAGTCGTCATGCCGGCGGTCGGTTTTTTATTGACGAAGAGGTGTTGCGCGAAGAAGGAATCACCGATTTAAGCCACTATGCTGTCGACCCCAATAGTCCATTGTTCCCCGATCTTTTTTTGGACTGACGCTTAGTTTAAAGTAACTATTGTGCACTATCCTTGCGCAGGACCTTTGGCTCCTGTGGCAAGGGTGTTTATCGCCATGGACGGCGACAACAAGCGGACATGGATGACTCAACGGGAAACAATCGCGTCCCTTGTCATAGGATCCGAAGATCCGGTGCTGAACTGTTAGAGTTTAAAAACGCTGCGTTGTTAGCGCATAGCTGCCCGGATCACGTCGCCAGTTGCTTCCCCTTTGCTGCCCCGGCGGCCACGGTACGTATCATGAAAAAACGCCTCGATATGCTTCTCGTGGAACGAGGATTGGCCGCGTCGCGTGAACGGGCTCGCGCCTTGATTCTGGCCGGTAATGTGGTCGTTGACGACCACCGTATCGACAAAGCCGGTCAACAGGTTGACCCACAGGCCGAGATCCGCCTGAAATCAGATGACATCCCTTTTGTTTCCCGCGGCGGTTTGAAACTGGCAGGCGCTTTGGCGGCTTTCGATCTGCAGGTCAAAGGTTGTATTGCCCTTGATGTGGGTGCATCAACCGGTGGTTTCACCGATTGTTTGCTGCAGCATGGTGCCGCCAGGGTGTACGCTGTGGATGTCGGTTATGGCCAGCTGGCCTGGTCGTTGCGTGAGGACCCGCGGGTGATCAACCTTGAACGGTGCAATATCAGGCACCTGCAGCGCAATGCTTTAGCTGATGTCCCCGAACTGGCAGTGATCGACGCCTCTTTTATCTCGCTTGCCAAGGTGTTGCCCAACACCCTGCACCTGCTTGCTCCCCAGGCTGATGTTATTGCCTTGATCAAGCCCCAGTTCGAAGTTGGCAAAGGGCAGGTTGGCAAGGGGGGGATTGTCAAAGACGCTGAACTGCATGACCAGGTGGTAGAGCGCATTCGTGCCCTGGCAGGTGAATTGGGTTGTCGCGTTCACGGCGTTATTGAAAGTCCGGTGCTGGGTGCAAAAGGTAACCGGGAGTTCCTCATTCACTTGCAAAAAAATGACAACTATACCCTGTGCGAAAATGTCAAATGATTAGCTGTTGTCACCAATCTTTGCTAGAATGCGGGGTTAGAAAGTTTATTATAAAACCATCATCAGAATAGAGGTGATTCATGTCGTCCGATTGTCTGTTCTGTAGGATAGCCGCCGGTGACATACCGGCAACCATCCGTTATCAGGATGATCTTGTCGTGGTGTTTGAAGATATCAACCCGCAAGCACCCACCCATCTGCTTCTCGTTCCACGCCGGCACATCCCGACTACCCTTGACCTTACGCCGGAAGACAACGCCCTGGTTGGTCATATCTTCCAGGTTGCTGCAAAAGTTGCCGACAACCTCGGTTTCGCCCAGGACGGTTTTCGCATTGTCAACAATTGTAATCAGGCCGGCGGTCAAACCGTCTGGCATCTGCATTTTCATCTTCTTGGCCAACGGCAACTGTCCTGGCCTCCCGGGTAAATGACACTGGTAGATTACTATGGTGAAGTTTGACATAAAAACTGAACAACGCCTCATGCACGACATTATGGAGTTGCTGGTAACCCACTATGGCGCGGAGCTCTCGGAGGATGTCCTTGATAGCGAAATTGCGCGCCTGGAGATGGCTCTTAGTGATGCCCGGGAATCCCATCGTGGGCAGGTGCGCAAGTCGGGGGAGCCTTACATATTTCATCCCCTGCGGGTAGCGCATCTGGCGGCTCGCCACTGGATGGATTTTTCGTCGGTTATCGCCTCCTTGCTTCACGATGTCGTCGAAGATACCCCGGTCACCCTGGAAGAAGTGCAGACTAAATACGGTGACGAGGTTGCCCATCTGGTTGACGGTTTGACCAAGGTGACCTCGGGGTTAATGAGTCGTGAGGATTTAAAGCAGGAAACCTATAAAAAAACCCTGCTGGTTGCGATCGACGACATCCGCGTTCTGTGTCTGAAATTCTGGGATCGTATCGATAATCTCCTCACCATTGATGCCCTGCCTCTGCAAAAACAAAAATTGATCGCCGAAGAAACCCGCAGCGTCTATGTGCCTCTGGCGCGTCATCTCGGCATGGGCTATGTGGCAACGGAGCTTGAATCCCTGTCGCATTCGGTCCTTTATCCCAAGCGTGCCAAGCGTTACCGGCAAGCCCTTGCTGCGCTCCAGGAAGAAACATCAGGCTATCTGCGCCAGATCCGCGGCCAAATCCACATTGCCTGTGAAAAACAGAAGTTATCAGTGCTGGTAAAAGAACGCTGGCGCCCCTTTACTATCCAGTCGGCGCGCGAGATGGGACGCGGTTTTGTCGCCCTTTTTAGCCTGGAAGTGCATGTCGACCGGATGATGGACGCTTATCTGTTTCTTGGCATCCTGCATAGTTTATTTCCGCCGATTCCCGGCAAGTTGCGGGATCATTTAAATCAGACCTCGCAACATGGTTATCTGGCCATAAAAACCACCGTGCAGGCGGAAGAGCAGCGGATGCGCATAGAAATCACCACACGCAAACTGGCACGATTTAATCTTGCCGGGGTGCTGGCGCCAGGTTTCAGGTTCCGTCATGATAATTTCCGGGTGTTGATGCAATCCCTGATGGATGGTGAGTCGGCTTTCGATACCGAATCCTTAAAGTTGGCATCGGCAACCATTCAGGTCTATACCCCGCACGGGGAAGTGCGCAAACTGCCGGAAGGGAGCAGTGTTCTGGATTTTGCCTTCGATATTCACGACTCAGTAGGTCTGCGTGCTCGCCGTGGTGTGATCAACGGCCGCATCCGTCAACTGAAAACCCGACTGCTTGACGGCGATCAGGTCATGGTTGAAACCGCCCAGGAACCTGAAGTGTTGCCCAAGTGGCTGGAGTGGGCAATAACCCCGCGGGCGCGGAACAGTATCCGTCGTTATCTGCGCAACAAGGTGCGGGCAGCGCAAGTGGAATCAATAAATGAAAAGGAGTCGTAGATTGTTTCGTTTTGTCGGTTTTTTTCTGTTTGTTTGTTTGCTGGTGCCGGTTGTTGCCGCTGCCGGACAGGTCAATGCGTTTATTTATCATCGTTTTGACGATAATCGTTACCCTTCAACCAATATCGCTGTCGATGTCTTCACCAAACAGCTCGAATTCCTGCATGAACGCAATATCCCGGTTGTATCGACTCAGGAGGTTGCTGAGCGCATGGCCCGCGGGGAGCCTTTGCCCGAACGTGCTGTGATGATCACCGTCGACGATTCCTACCTGTCTTTTTATGAAGCCGGCATGCCGGTAATCCGCACGTTTGATGTGCCCGTATCCCTGTTTGTCAATACCGATTCCGTCGGTACCCCGGGTTACATGACCTGGAAACAGATTCGTGAAGTAGTAGCACAGGGGGTTGAAATCGGCAATCATACAGCCGGCCATGCCTACCTGGTGGAAAAGGAGGCAGGGGAAACAGATGCCCAATGGCGCCGGCGTGTTCATGATGACATCCTCAAAGCGCAGCATGCCTTCGAACGCGAACTGGGCTTTGCGCCGAATATCTTCGCTTACCCCTATGGTGAGTATTCTTCTGAAATAATCGATGTTTTGAAGGCTCTCGGCTTTATAGCTGCCTTTGCCCAGCAATCCGGAGTGATTCATTCATCGCATGATCCCTTCACCTTGCCGCGCTTTCCCATGGGCGGACCATTTGCGACCCTCGATGATTTTAAATCAAAGTCAGTAATGAAGGCGTTGGTTGTCGCTGAGCAGCACCCCTTTGATTCAATCATTTACACTGCCAAGGCCCCACCGGTGCTCGATCTCTATATGCCGGGAATATCGGGCAGTGCGACTCAGTTCAACTGTTTCGCTCAAGGCGCAAACCGCTGTACGGTCAGTGTCAATCAGGAACGTGGGGAAGGGTGGTATCAGGTGACGGGTGACAGTCCCCTCAAGGGTAGACGTAACAAATATACCCTGACGCGGCAGGCGCCAGATGGCGGGTGGCAGTGGTTCAGTCAGTTGTGGATCAATGCCGATAATCCACCGCGTAAATAATAATCTTGTGAAAATCAGTTGTCCACGGAAGACACGGAAGGCACGAACAACATCAAAGAAGATCCGTGTTAATCACTGAATCGAACATGTAGGCAACGTTATTGTGTAACCTGTTTGGTGAATAGCTGTTTTTCTATATGATGTGAACTTCTGTGTGATTCCGTGTTTTCCGTGGACCAGAAACAGGGTCTTCGGGTTATTCCGTTTTCCGCAGGCTGGCGCCACCTAAGCGCTGCAGATTGTTGTGACGGATCAGCGCTTGAATTTCACGAATGTACTCTTCGCCACGAATGGAATAACTCAGCAACCCTTCCGCCAGAGCCAGGCCGTCAGGTTTGGTCGCGATGTTCTGGTCTTCACGCAGGTAGCGGAAGCTTTGATAGGCCTGGTGGGTGTTGAGGTTATTGGCGTAGGCGCGCACAGATTCATAGAGGTTGGAAAACCTGCGCACCTCGTAAATTTCCCCTTCCGGGCGACCCTCGGGGACAACCCCCTGGCCGGGGATGAAGGTCCATTGCCCGAACAGGTTGTTGGCCACCAGGCTGAAGCGCGAGGTTCCCCAGGCCGATTCATTGGCCGCCTGCGCCAGGGCAAGCTCAACCGGAATAATGTTGGCACGACGCAGGAGAATGTCTATCGCCGTTGCTAAACCCTCAGTTTTGAGGTCAACGCGGTATCGCGCAGCCAAATTATCCAGGGTGGCACGTTGTTCCGGAGATAAACTGTCTGAGTGGTCAAGCTGTTGCTGTATGGCAAGCAACTGCTCACGTTCCGCCAGAATCTCCTCGTTGACCAGCAGCACCAGGGGGAGCATGATTTTAAAAAATAGCCGCTTGCGCGTTTCGGTCTCCGCAATGTGGCCTAAGTCGTCCGGCATTTTTTCGACGAACAAGGGGGGTATCCCATCGTCGATCTGATCGAGTTGGTAGTTGTAGCGTTTGAATGTTTCTTGTAGTCCCTGATATGATGGCGCGCCGGCAACGACAGGCGTCGGTTTTTCTTCTACCGGAAAGGTGCTGTCGCGGCAGCTTGCCAGCAGCAGCACTAACATCAGAACGATGAAGAACAGGGTTGTCGATTTCAATAGAAACATCCTTTTGTGCCGCGTGGAACCTCACCCTGGTGCGGGAGGTTAACGTCGTTTTGCTGTAACCCAGGAAGGTTTTCAATAGCCTGATCGTCATGCAAAAAGTCAGCACGAAGTTATACCGAAGCAGGTAAATTATGTCAATGTCGGCATCCGGCACCGGTTTTGCCGGAACCTGACAGACTCTGGAGGCGCCGTGAAAACCTATCGCAAAGAACTTTCCTTTGAAATTCCCACTCGCCGGGCCTTTGTTAATATTACCGCGAAAGTCGTCGAGTGTCTTGAACAGAGTGGCATCAAGGAGGGTCTGTTACTCTGTAACGCCATGCACATTACCTCCAGTGTCTTTATCAATGATCACGAGTCGGGTCTACATCAGGATTTTGAGGATTGGCTCGAAGGGCTCGCCCCCCATGCGCCCATCAACCGTTATCGGCATAATGATAGCGGTGAGGATAATGGTGACGCCCATCTGAAAAGAACCATCATGGGGCGCGAAGTGGTTGTCGCCATTACCGCCGGCCGCCTCGATTTTGGCCCCTGGGAACAGATCTTCTATGGTGAATTCGATGGCCGCCGGCACAAACGCGTGCTGGTCAAAATCATCGGCACCTGACAGCAGCACAGATTGGCGCTATTGTTTCGGTGGTTAAGCAATCAATCGAGCGTCATTCCCGCGGAAGCGGGAATCCAGTGAGATTTCAGGCTGTTAAAAAATGGATCCCCGACTAAAGCCCTCGAGGATGACAGACTATTTATCCGCCGCACCAATAATATGCTATGCTGGGCGCCACAACAGGCGGCATCAAGCCGATCAACCACACAACGAGAAAAAGATGGAAACAATTAAAACCGCCAGTTTCGAATATCTCATCGGCCTGGCTAAGGAGAAACCCGAGGGCGGCTACCGTTTTGTTCTCGATGGTACCGAGTATGACATTCAGGATGTATTGGAGATTTCAGCCATTGCCACCAGACATGGCTACATTGTTATTTATTAAACCAGACAAGGAGAGAGTTAATGAGTGATTTTGTCGAGGAAGCAGGAATAGAGAAAAACATCTGTTATACCCTTGAAGTGGCCCTGGAGAAGTCGATTGTCATGGAAGAACGCGCCTTTCGTAACTTGCTCAATGCCTTTCGCATCGTCAAGGATCGTCAGGCCAAAGCGATCCTGCGCGATGCAGCAAAAGAAGAGTTGAATCATAAGCATCTGATCGAAGCGGCGTTGTTTGAAGGGTTTGATAAAAATTCAGACCTGATGACGGAAGAAATTCCGAGTATGAACCTTGACTATATTTTTCAACAAAAGAAAGTATCCTCTGATGCTGACGCCCGTGAATGCCTTGCCTATGCCATTAACATGGAAAAACAGGCAGTGAAATTTTACAAAGCCCTGATCAGCGGCTGCGAAGGCGCGCCGATGATGGAACTGTTCAAGCGCCTGATGGCCGATGAAACCCGGCATCTGCGGATTCTGGAAGATTTGTATGAGAAGATTTTTTTGACGGAGAACTAAAAAACGGCCTCACACAAAGTCACGAAGGCACAGAGAAAAGCTTATAGGCACATCTGAACGCAGATGGACGCTGATAAAAGCGGATAAACTCAAAAGCAAAAAAAAGATTCTGGGTTTAAAACCTTAAAACGATAAGCACTGTTTTTTGAAGTTAAAGGTTTTAATCTGCGTGACATCTGCGTTTATCTGCGTTCAATATTGATTTTCTTGGTGTCTTGGTGTCTTCGTGGCTTTGTGAGAGTAAAAGATGTTGACAAAGGGTTCGGCTGCTATGGTCGAACCCTTTTTTTTGTGCGTTGTTGTTTTTTGTTCCCAATGCTCAGTTGAAGCGGACCATAGACCTATCATATGTAGCAGAAAAGCCAAATATGATGGGTGTCTTTGCTGGATTTTACTGAGCCCTCCCCCCGCAGTTCTCAATTTAATCAATACAATCATGTAGATAGCATATCTCTCAGGGTGTCCTCCGTGGTGGCATGTTAGTTGCGCATATAGGGTGTTGATATGTCTCGCGGAATGGGTTGGTTTTTATATTTAGGGAGGTTTTGATGATGCCGCTACAGTGGAAAAAATTCATTCGGCAGATTTTGAGGTGTTCAGCTCTGGTTGTCAGTGTGCTCGCTCTTGTAGCCTGCGGTGGTGGTGGGGGAGGTGGCAGTTCCAGTGATCCCGGTGTTCCTGCAAGTGATTATGTATCCATCGTCCCAACAGCAAATCCAGGATTAGATCAGTATGTTGAAACGGAGCAAATCGTTCAGCTTGACGCAAGCAGCAGCACCACCAGCCCAGTCGGCGGACTACTGACCTACAGCTGGGACATGAATTTGCGACCTGCCGACAGCAGCGCTGTTTTAATAACCCCTGAAGAAGTTACTTCTTCCTTTACCGCTGACGTAGATGGAGTCTTTGAAATCTATTTGACCGTTTTTGATGCTGCTACCGGGGTAGCATCAGATCCTGTAAAAACTATCATTATCAGTGAAAACAGTTACGTGTCATTATTTTCGATCGTTGGCGATGGGAGCGCCTTATACGAATCGGATGATGGAGTTTATTACCTTACTGGATCAAAGTTTTATGCTGCCATTACAAATAATTCAGAATTAACCTTCAGAATCACAAGAGCAGAACTTTATAATGGAACTGAAGTTATTGCATTCACAGAAAATCAGGATTTTCTAGGAGGTGCGGCGTTTTCACCAGCAGAAAATTTGATCGGGGTTTTTGTTTTAAATAGTAAGATAGAAAATAATGGTTTTGAATTTAGATACTATATATTGAGTCCTGATACATCAGAAACCTTTATTGTAAGGTATCTATACTGAAATTAGAAAAAATAAGAACATGAATTTGTTGTTTTGCTATGGTTGATCTAAATAAATCCAATGTTAATTAAAATAAAATTAAAAATACCATTGTTTAAAAAGTACAACATGAACCGGAGGTCTATATGAAAAGAATATTTTTAAGTTTGATGGTAATGTTGATGTTCAGTGTATCGGGAGCATTTGCTCTAAGTATCACAGATGACTATTATCTTGGGTCAATTAGTCCAAGTGATCCTGCAAACCCTGTTGCTGAAACTGGTTATGTGAATCAGCTCATTGGTATGGATGTTAATACCGAATTTTCTGAGCCGCTGAACCCTGTGTTCACACGTGTGTACACTCGTTCCAGTAACAATATTGACCCACTTCCCGAAGCGGTTTTCTCTTATAAAATAGATTCACCATTCGCTAGTTTAGAGTTTGTTGGTGTGACTGCTGACTACATCTTGGGAAAATACGCAACTATTTCTCACGTGTGGGTTGTTAGTGGACTAAATGCTTTTTTTCTTCCTGGCAATATTGACAGAGATCTATCGCACTACTCTGTGTTCAACAATACCCAGGCTGTCCCCGAGCCTGCAACCCTGCTGCTTTTAGGTGCAGGATTAGTAGGCATGGGCGTGTATCGTCGTAAGGTTAGCATTTAGGGTTAATTATTTCTTCCATAGCGAGACCTAAGTCCCGGCCATATCGGCCGGGACTTTTTTTCGGACTAATTCTTCCAGGCTGGGGTGCGACCCGTTTCAAAAGGGCGTATCCCGACATTTCCTTCACGATTGTTGTCTTTGTTTTTAATAGAACAGCGTCATATAGAGACGTCCTTGCCTTATATTTATCTTGATTTCTTTACCTGTTTTAGCGGCATTTTTTTCTTATGTGCTGTTTTTACCTTCTCGAAATGTCTCCGTTCAGTAGAGCAAATACCTATAAAATAGGTTAAAACAACATTTATCGCTACAATTAGAAAAAAAAACAAAAAACGATAAAACATCGTTTGCATAAGTATTTTCTTTTTGATATGTTTATAACAACGTTATAACGCAAATGTTTATCGCAGTTATGCAGGGTTAGGTACAACAGCAAGCTTCGGGTATGTGGGAGGCGGTCATGGACATCAATTTGATCAAGGGTGTATTCGCTGTTTACGTGGTGGGCGTTGCGCTTATCCGCCTTATGGATGACGAGGAACATTATTATCTGGTGGTGATGAAGAAGGTCTGGGGGCGTAGCCAGGGGCTGACCCTGCATTTCATCGCCAATGTCTGTATCCCGATGATTTTTGCCCTGGTGTCCTTTTCCCAAGGTTTTGTTGCCCTTGCCGGCTACTGACGTCGAAAAACTTTACACATTAATCATAAAAAACCGCGAAATTCTCCGTTTCGCGGTTTTTTTGTGTCGAAATTTTTTACAAAGAATGAATGTCGGTTGTGGATAGCTGCTAAGTTGCTGAAATCATAATGAACTAAGATTTGGCATGGGATGTGCTAATACATTATGACAATAAAGACTTAACCCATGCTCGAGGAGGGCGTTATGAAAAAGATTTTAGTTAGTTTAGTGGCGATGATGTTTTTGGTTTCCGGCTCTGCGTTTGCAATCGCAATCGATGGAGGGACTTACGGAGGGACAGATGTAGGGGGTGTTGACACCTTACTCGCTTCTACAGAACTTTCAAACTCGGGACAACAAACGGAAACAGATTGGGTCAACAGTATTATTGATCCGGAAACGGC
>JAHYIY010000014.1 GCA_019429255.1 Desulfuromonadales bacterium
TGGTCATGCCTGGTGACAACATTGCCATGACGGTAGATCTGATCACCCCGATTGCCATGGACAAAGAGCTGCGCTTTGCGATCCGCGAAGGTGGCCGTACTGTCGGCGCCGGTGTTGTCAGCGAAGTGATTGAGTAACAACCAAGGAATCAAGCTGAACTGATCCCTCCCGATTGTCTCGGGAGGGGTTTTACGAGGTAGCTATTATGCGTGACATTGTCACTCTCGCCTGCACCGAGTGCAAGCGCCGGAACTATACAACAACAAAGAACAAGAAAAATACTCCGGATAAATTGGAGTTCAACAAGTACTGTCGCTTCTGTAAGCGCCATACACCACACAAGGAAACCAAGTAGCATTTAATCGCTGCCTGGGTTCTCTGCAGGCCAGTAGCTCTAACGGCTAGAGCACCGGATTCCAAATCCGGGTGTTGGGGGTTCGAATCCCTCCTGGCCTGCCACTTTTTATAGAGCAAGCTCCACACAGTGAGGCTGACGGACCAATGACTGGAAAAATGAACGAATTTCTTGGCAATGTAAAAGCAGAACTGAAAAAAGTTACCTGGCCATCTAAAAAAGACACCTATGGGTCCACCATGGTAGTTATAGTCGTTGTCGTGTTCTGTGCAGTTTATCTGGGGGTTGTCGATATGATTCTCTCGCGCTTGATCCAAGTGGTTCTGGGCTGACGGGAGTAAAAGGCTTTTTCATGGCAATGAAATGGTACGGCGTACACACCTATTCGGGTTATGAAAACAAGGTGAAGCTCAGTCTCGAGGAGCGAATTCGTTCTACCGGGGTTGAAGATTTTTTTGAAGAGATTCTGATCCCTTCTGAAACGGTTGTTGAGATGCGTAAAGGTGAGCGCAAAACCTCAACCCGCAAGTTTTTTCCTGGTTACATCCTGGTAAAAATGGTTTTGAACGATGAAACCTGGCATGTGGTTACCGGAACGGCCAAGGTCACTGGTTTTGTCGGTGGCGGCGTCAATCCGCCGGCGATTCCTGAAGATGAAGTTGCCAAGATTACCAATCGTATGGTTGAGGGTGTCGAAAAGCCCAAGCCCAAGGTTGAGTTTGATGTGGGTGAAACCGTACGGGTTGTTGATGGCCCCTTCCTGAATTTCACCGGCATCGTTGAAGACGTCAGGCCCGAACGTGGGACCCTGAAGGTTATGGTCAGTATTTTTGGTCGGGTCACCCCGGTCGAGTTGGAATTCATTCAAGTCGAAAAAACCAGTTGAGTGCTGCTGGGGTAAAGGTTTTGGACGTTTAAGGAGTCGGTAATGGCCAAGAAAGTTATAGGACAGATAAAATTGCAGATCACCGCTGGCAAAGCAAACCCGTCCCCACCTGTGGGCCCGGCACTTGGTCAGCACGGTGTCAATATCATGGAGTTCTGTAAGGCGTATAACGCCAAGACCCAGGATCAGGAAGGATTGATTATTCCTGTTGTTATTACGGTTTTCGCAGATCGGTCTTTTTCGTTTATCACTAAGACCCCCCCTGCTGCCGTCCTGCTGTTGCGGGCAGCTAACCTGAAAAAAGGGTCCGGGGTTCCAAACAAGGACAAGGTTGGAAAAGTTACCAGCGATCAGGTGCTCGAAATCGCTCGTCTGAAGATGCCTGACCTCAATGCGTTTTCTGAAGATGCTGCGGTGCGGATTATCGAGGGTACGGCGCGCAGTATGGGAATTGAAATCGCCTGAAATAGCGAGTAGTGGAGAGAAAAAAGATGGCAACTGGCAAGAAGATTAAAAATTCAAAAGAGCTTGTAGATCGTGCCCGCACCTATGGTATTGATGAAGCCCTGGAGTTGTTGAAAAAGGCGGCTTTCGCCAAATTCGACGAAACTGTTGAAATCAGCGTACGCCTTGGTGTTGATCCGCGTAAAGCCGATCAGATGGTCCGTGGTGCTCACGTTTTGCCCAACGGTCTGGGTAAGAATGTCCGGGTGCTGGTGTTTGCCAAGGGCGAAAAAGCTCAGGAGGCTGAAACTGCCGGTGCCGATTTCGTGGGTGCCGATGACCTTGCCGAAAAAATCCAGGGTGGCTGGTTTGATTTTGATACCGCTATTGCTTCCCCGGACATGATGGGTGTCGTCGGCAAGATTGGTCGCCTGCTCGGCCCGCGTGGTTTGATGCCTAATCCGAAGGTTGGCACAGTCACCATGGATCTGGCGCGCGCCGTTCAGGAAGCAAAATCGGGTAAGATCGAGTATCGAGTTGAAAAAGCCGGTATCGTGCACGCTCCGGTGGGCAAAATTTCTTTCGACGCCGAAAAGCTCAAAGAAAATATCCTATCTCTGCTTGATGCCCTGGTCAAGGCGAAGCCTTCGACATCCAAGGGGATTTACCTGAAGAAGATGTCGTTGTCCAGCACCATGGGACCTGGTATCCATCTTGACATCCCAGCGCTACAGGCAATGATCAAATAACACAGACTCTAAGTCAAAGACAGCAGGCATGCGTTAGTGCATTTAATGGTTTTGCCACCTGCCGAGGCTGCAGGGTGCTGTGACAATAAGTCACCGCTCTCCCTCATGCTGACTTGGTCGGGACATCCAGATCCCACGATCTTAAAGAAAGGAGGAGAGTGAATGAACAGAACAGAAAAGGAACAAGTTGTTCAAGAACTGGCAAAACGCCTTGCTGAGACGGATGCGGCTTTTCTGGCCGATTATCGCGGCATCAACGTTGATCAGGCGACCAGACTGCGGCGTGAATTAACCCAGGCCGGGGTTGAATACCGGGTTGTGAAGAACAATCTGATTAAACTGGCGGCCAAGGGAACCTCTGCCGAACCTCTGCAGAAATTCTGTGCCGGGCCAACGGCTATTGCCCTGGCGGGAGCTGATCCGGTCACCCCAGCAAAAATTCTGAGCAAGTTTGCCAAGGATGTTCAGGCCTTTGAATTAAAGGCAGGGGTGCTGGGCGGAAAGTTATTGTCCGTTGCCGACATTAATGCCCTTGCCGATCTGCCGAGCCGTGAAGAACTGCTGGCTAAGGCCCTTGCTTCGATGAATGCTCCGGTATCCAACTTTGTTGGTACGCTGGCTGCCATTCCGCGTTCGTTGGTCCAGGTTTTAAACGCCATTGGCCAAAGTAAAGCTGCTTGATCTTGATCCCTAAACTTTTATAAACATCGCTACATATATCTTACGGAGGAAAAAATGGCTGGAGTAACTAAAGAACAAGTTGTTGAATTTCTTGAGAACATGACTGTTCTTGAAATGTCTGAGTTCGTCAAGGAACTGGAAGAAAAATTTGGTGTTTCTGCTGCTGCACCAGTAGCCGTTGCTGCTGCTGCCGGTCCTGCTGCTGAGGTTGCTGAAGAAAAGGATGAGTTTGATGTTATTCTTACCAGTGCCGGTGAGAAGAAAATCAACGTCATCAAGGTTGTTCGTGCCCTGACCGGTCTCGGTTTGAAAGAAGCCAAGGATCTGGTTGATGGCGCTCCGAACCCGGTTAAGGAAGGCGTTTCCAAAGCTGAAGCGGAAGACGTCAAAAAACAGCTTGAAGAAGCTGGCGCCGGCGTGGAGCTGAAATAGCAATTGTAAGTGAATAGTCGAGCATTAGCCAAGGTCGCGGTGCGGCCTTGGCTATTCTCGTTGTTTGGAAGACCTTGTTCCATAACAGGATTTGGTCGCCCCCGGGGTTGTTATCCCCCGCTGACAGGCCGAACCCGTGACACTATAGTAGTTGGTTAACTGTCTTTACCGGCCTTTTGATTTTGACCCCAAGGAGAAACCATGGCCTATTCGTTTGCGAATAATCCGCTCCTCAGGAAGCACTTCGCAAAGGTTTCGAATATCATCGATATTCCGAACCTAATCGATATTCAAAAAACTTCCTATGCCCGTTTTTTACAAGCTGACATTCCTGCATCGTCGCGCAAGCAAAGTGGCCTCGAGTCAGTGTTTCGCTCGGTTTTCCCTATTCGTGATTTCAGCGATACCTGCTCTATGGAGTATGTATCCTATGATTTAGGTACGCCCAAGTATGATGTCGATGAGTGTCATCAGCGCGGTATGACGTTCGCTGCACCGATGAAGGTCAAGGTGCGTCTGGTCACTCTTGACACCGATAAAGACTCAGGCACCCAGTCGATTCGTGACATCAAAGAGCAAGAAGTATATTTCGGTGAAATCCCGCTGATGACAGAGAATGGTACCTTCATCATCAATGGCACCGAGCGGGTTATCGTCAGTCAGTTGCATCGCTCTCCCGGCGTCTTTTTCTCTCACGACAAGGGCAAAAGTCACTCCAGCGGCAAGGTCCTTTACAGCGCCCGCATCATTCCGTATCGCGGTTCCTGGCTGGATTTTGATTTTGATCACAAAGATCTGCTCTGGGTGCGTATTGACCGTCGCCGGAAATTGCCCGCGACTGTCCTGCTGAAGGCGTTGGGCTACACGACGGAAGAGTTGCTCAAGCATTATTACGATTTTGAAGAAATTTCCTGGAACAACTCGGTGTATGTCAAAAGGGTCAACTATGACCTGCTTGTTGGCCAGCGTGCCGCTTCGGATGTCCTTTCCAACAGTGGTGAGGTGCTGGTTAAAGCGAACCGCAAATTCACCCGGGCTGCAATTCGCAAACTCAAAGAAGAGGGGCTCGAGTTTGTGCCGGTAACCACCGAAGAATTGCTCGGTAAGATCGTTGCTACCGACATTGTCGACGAAGCAACCGGCGAGGTGCTGCTCGAATGCAACAGCGAGCTGACTGAAGACAAGCTCGCTGAATTCAAAGAGCGTGGCATCCAGGATTTCAATATTCTGTTTATTGACCACCTGTATGTCGGTTCCTATTTAAGTGACACCCTGCGCACGGACAAGATCGAGACCGCAGAAGATGCCATTATCGAAATTTTCCGACGCTTGCGGCCCGGCGATCCTCCCACGGTTAAAACGGCAACGGCGCTCTTTGAGAGCCTGTTCTTTAATCCCGATCGCTACGATATTTCGGCGGTGGGGCGCCTCAAGCTGAACCACAAACTCAGCCTGGACTCACCCCTTGAACAGTCGACCCTCACGAAGGACGACATTATCGCAGTGGTGCGCTATCTGATCGACCTGCGTAACGGCAAGGGATCGATTGATGATATCGACCACCTTGGCAATCGACGTGTCAGGGCGGTAGGTGAGCTGCTGGAAAATCAATATCGGGTTGGCCTGGTGCGGATGGAACGCGCTATTAAAGAGCGCATGAGCCTGCAGGATGTCGACAGTCTGATGCCCCACGATCTGATCAACTCAAAGCCGGTTTCTGCCGTCGTCAAGGAGTTTTTCGGATCGTCGCAGCTTTCGCAGTTTATGGATCAGACCAACCCCCTCTCCGAAGTTACCCATAAGCGGCGCCTGTCAGCTTTGGGACCGGGAGGTCTGACCCGTGAACGGGCCGGCTTTGAGGTGCGTGACGTGCATCCGACGCACTATGGCCGCGTCTGTCCCATCGAAACCCCGGAAGGACCGAACATCGGTCTGATCGCATCACTTTCAACCTATGCGCGGATCAATGAATATGGCTTTGTTGAAACCCCATACCGGATTGTGAGCAATGCCCAGGTGACTGATGAAATAAAATATTTCTCAGCGCTGGAGGAAGAAGGACATTCGATCGCTCAGGCCAATGCCCCGATCGATGAAAATAATGTCTTTATCAACGACCTTGTCAATGTGCGCAGAAACGGCGAATTCATGTTGCTGACCCCTGAGGATATTACCCTCATGGATGTGTCGCCGAAACAGATTGTTTCGGTCGCCGCCGCGCTGATTCCATTTTTGGAAAATGATGATGCTAACCGCGCCCTGATGGGCTCCAACATGCAGCGTCAGGCTGTACCATTGTTGCGCTCCGATGCGCCGCTGGTCGGCACCGGCATGGAGCGGATTGTCGCCCATGATTCCGGCAGTTCCATCGTTGCTCGCCACGATGGGGTGGTTGAGCGGGTTGATGCCGGCCGTATCGTTGTCCAGGTTGACGACAAGGATATGGAAGAAACCGGTACCTGGGTCGATATCTACAATCTTCTCAAATTCAGCCGTTCCAACCAGAACACCTGTATGAATCAGAAACCGATCGTCAAGGTTGGTGATCGAGTCAGGGCTGGTGATGTGATTGCTGATGGTCCATCAACCCAGTGGGGTGAGTTGGCGTTGGGGCAGAATGTCCTGGTCGCTTTTATGCCCTGGCATGGTTACAACTTTGAGGATTCAATTCTGATTTCCGAAAAGCTGGTCCAGGATGACCGTTACACCTCGATCCATATTGAGGAGTACGAGTGTGTTGCGCGTGATACCAAGCTCGGCAAGGAGGAAATTACTGACGATATTCCCAATCTCGGTGAAGATGCCCTCATGGATCTTGACGAGTCGGGGATCATCCGCATCGGCGCTAGTGTTAAGGCCGGCGATATTCTTGTGGGTAAAATTACCCCCAAGGGGGAAACCCAGCTCTCGCCGGAGGAAAAGTTGCTGCGTGCCATCTTCGGTGAGAAGGCTGGTGACGTCCGCGATACCTCACTGCGGGTTCCACCCGGTGAAGAAGGCGTCGTCATCGGTGCGCGGGTATTCTCGCGCAAGGGATCTGACAAGGATGCCCGCACCGAGCAGATTGAGGCGCGCGAAATTGAGCAACTGCGCAACGATCTGAACGATGAGATCCGCATTCTGCGATCTTCCACACGCAAGAAGATTCGCTCACTGCTGTCCGGTCAAACCGCCGCTGTAACCATCGAAGATAGCGACGGCAATGTCTTACTGCCCAAGCGGCGCAAAATTACTGACGAGGCCTTTGATAAGGTTCCTTTCTCACGTATCCAGGATATCTCTATTTCTGGAAACGATGAAATTGAAGCTAAAGTCAGCAATCTGCAGGTCCGTTTGGCCGAACGTGAGCAACTGGTCAACGCTGTTTTTGAGGACCGTATCGAAAAATGCAAGCGTGGTGATGATTTGCCCCCAGGTGTCATCAAGATGGTCAAGGTTTATATCGCCATCAAGCGCAAGCTCCAGGTCGGTGACAAGATGGCTGGTCGCCATGGTAATAAAGGTGTTCTTTCGCGGATTCTGCCGCAGGAAGATATGCCCTACATGGAAGACGGCACGCCGGTCGAGATTGTACTGAACCCCCTTGGGGTGCCGTCACGGATGAACGTTGGCCAGATCCTCGAGACTCATCTGGGTTTGGCGGCACGTGGCCTCGGTAATCAGATCAAAAAGGTGCTGGAAGAACAGTATAGCGAAGCCGCGCTTAAAAAGCAGATCAAGACCGCTTACGCTGATCCGGAACTCGACGAATTTATCGATGGTCTGACGGAGGATGACCTGCTTATCCTCGCCCGGCGCCTGCAAGACGGTGTACCCATGGCGTCACCGGTTTTTGAGGGGGTTAACGAAGAACAGATCAAGTCCGAGCTTGAGCGCTCCGGCTTTGCCAAGAGTGGTCAGATGACGCTGTTTGATGGTAAAACCGGTGATGCTTATAAGGAGAAAGTGACCGTTGGCATCATGTATATGCTCAAGCTCCACCACCTGGTTGATGACAAGATCCATGCGCGCTCCATCGGCCCCTATAGTCTGGTTACCCAGCAGCCGCTGGGCGGTAAGGCGCAGTTTGGCGGCCAGCGCCTTGGTGAAATGGAGGTCTGGGCGATGGAAGCATATGGAGCAGCTCATGCCTTGCAGGAGTTTTTGACGGTTAAATCGGATGATGTGGCCGGTCGAACCCGCATGTATGAAGCCATCGTCAAGGGGAAGCATACCCTTGAAGCCGGCTTGCCGGAGTCCTTCAACGTTCTGATCAAAGAGCTTCAGGCTTTGTGTCTCGATGTTGATCTGCTCGAAGAAGAATAGTCAGGAGCGGTTTTCGACTCCTGACATTATAAATTTACAGCAACCCAAGCACTCGTCCAACAAGGAGGATGCGTTTTGGAAGATATTTTCAGTCTCTTTGAGCGCCCGAAAGATCCGTTGAGCTTTAATTCGATCCGCTTGTCTTTAGCCTCTCCGGACAAGATCCGGGAGCGGTCTTTCGGTGAAGTGAAAAAACCGGAAACCATTAATTACCGGACCTTCAAGCCGGAACGTGATGGTCTGTTCTGCGCCAAGATTTTTGGCCCGATCAAGGACTACGAATGTAACTGCGGCAAGTACAAGCGCATGAAACACCGCGGCATCGTCTGTGAAAAATGTGGTGTTGAGGTTATTCCGAGTAAGGTGCGGCGCGAGCGTCTGGGTCATATCGATCTTGCCTGCCCGGTAGCCCATATCTGGTTTTTGAAGTCATTGCCGTCCCGTATTGGCGCGTTGCTTGACATGACTCTCAAGGACCTGGAAAAGGTTCTCTATTTCGAGGCTTATGTTGTTCTTGATGCCGGGGATACCCCGCTGGTCAAGGGGCAGCTGCTACCCGATGACAAATACAGCGAAGCGATGGACGAGTTTGCCGGGCAGTTTGTTGCCGGTATGGGTGCCGAGGCCGTGCGTGAGTTGCTGGCCGAACTGGATATGGAAACTATTGGCGAACAGCTGCGCCTTGAGATGAAAGAGGCAACCAGCGAGGCCAAGCGCAAAAAGGTTTCCAAGCGCCTGAAAGTTGTCAACGCTTTTCGTCAGAGCGGCAATCAGGCCGAATGGATGATTCTTGAAACCATCCCGGTTCTGCCACCGGAGCTCCGCCCGTTGGTCCCCCTCGATGGCGGCCGTTTCGCCACCTCCGATCTCAATGATCTGTACCGCCGCGTCATCAATCGTAACAATCGCCTCAAGCGGTTGATGGAGTTGCGCGCGCCGGAAGTCATTGTGCGTAACGAAAAGCGTATGCTGCAGGAAGCGGTTGACGCTTTGTTCGATAACGGTCGTCGTGGTCGTGCCATCACCGGTCCGAGCAAGCGTCCGCTGAAATCCCTGTCAGACATGCTCAAGGGCAAAGGTGGGCGTTTCCGCCAGAACCTGCTCGGTAAGCGGGTCGACTACTCCGGCCGTTCGGTTATCGTTGTCGGCCCGGAGCTGAAGCTGCACCAGTGCGGTTTGCCCAAGAAAATGGCGCTGGAACTGTTTAAGCCTTTTATCTATCAGAAGCTCGAAGAACGCGGTCTGTCGACTACCATCAAGAGCGCCAAGAAGATGGTGGAAAAGGAAAAGGCCGAGGTCTGGGATGTGCTTGAGGAGGTTATCAAGGAACACCCGGTCATGCTCAACCGCGCACCGACGCTGCACCGCCTTGGTATTCAGGCGTTTGAGCCGGTCCTGATTGAAGGTAAGGCCATCCAGTTGCATCCGCTGGTCTGTACCGCCTTCAACGCCGACTTCGACGGTGACCAGATGGCTGTCCACCTGCCTTTGTCCATCGAAAGTCAGATTGAAGCGCGCGTTCTTATGATGTCGACCAACAATATCCTTTCACCAGCCAGTGGTCAGCCGATTATTGTGCCATCGCAGGATATGGTTCTGGGCCTTTACTATATGACCAGAGAGCGTCCTTTTGTCATCGGTTCCGGTAAGGTATTTGTTTCTCCGGAAGAGGTGCGGATGGCTTATGATGCCGGTGAAGCAGATCTTCAGGCCGGCATCAAGGTGCGGATGGCTGCTGAGAAGGGTGCGCCACTGCAGTTAATCGAAACAACCGTGGGGCGAATTTTGCTGCGCGAGGTTGTTCCTGCGGTTATCCCCTTCAAGCACGTCAATCTGGTCATGGGCAAGAAACAGGTCGCTCATCTGATCGATGTCAGCTTCCGCCTGGCTGGTACCAAAGAAACAGTCATTCTGGCAGACAGGATCAAGGAGACCGGTTTCCGCTATTCGACCATTGCTGGTGTTTCCATCTGTCTCGACGATATGGAGATCCCCGAGTCGAAGGAAGCACGGATCAAAGTGGCAGCGGATGAGGTCAAGGACATCCATCAGCAGTACACCGAGGGTCTGATCACCGATGGCGAGCGCTACAACAAGGTTATCGACATCTGGGCCAAGTGTACTGAAGATATCGCCACCACCATGCTCGGCAATATCGCGATCGACAAGCTGGTTTCCGCAGAAGGGGAGACGGTAAAAGTCCCCTCCTTTAATGCGATTCACATGATGGCTGATTCGGGCGCGCGGGGCAGTGCCCAGCAGATTCGTCAGTTAGCGGGTATGCGCGGTCTGATGGCCAAGCCGGACGGTTCCATTATTGAAACCCCGATCACGGCCAACTTCCGTGAAGGTTTGACCGTGCTGCAGTACTTCATCTCAACCCATGGTGCCCGTAAGGGTCTGGCCGATACGGCGCTTAAAACGGCCAATTCAGGTTACCTGACACGCCGTCTGGTTGACGTTGCCCAGGATGCCATCATTACTGAGCAGGACTGCGACACCCTCGATGGTATCGAGGTCTCGTCCCAGACCGAAGGAGGCGAGATTATCGAACGTCTTGGTGACCGTATCCTCGGTCGTGTGACGCTGGATGATGTTGTCGATCCGATCACCGATGATGTGCTGGTTGAAGCCAACGAGATGATCGACGAGGATGCCGTTGCCAGAGTCGAAAATGCCGGCCTTGAGCGGGTTAAAATCCGCTCGGTTCTGACCTGCAAAAGCAAGCGCGGCATCTGCGCTCTGTGCTATGGTCGCGATCTGGCTCGCGGTCACCTGGTCAACCTCGGTGAGGCGGTCGGCGTTATCGCTGCCCAGTCGATTGGTGAGCCGGGAACCCAGTTAACCATGAGAACCTTCCATATCGGTGGTGCCGCCTCGCGGCGTGCCGAACAGACGGCATTGGAAGCCCGTTTCGACGGTACCTTGAAGTTTATCAACCTCAATACGGTTGATGATGAGGCGGGCTTGCCGGTGGTTATGAATCGCAAGGGTGAGGTTGCCGTTGTTGATGATGCCGGCCGTGAGCGCGAACGCTACTCCCTTGTTTACGGTGCGCACTTGACGCGCCAGGATGGTGCCCCGGTCAAGACTGGTGACACCCTTGCCGAGTGGGACCCCTACACTGTGCCAATTATTACCGAGGTTGCTGGAACCGTACGCTATGGTGACATCCTTGAAGGGGTCTCCATGGAGGAGCAGGTGGATGAGGTGACCGGCCTGTCGCGCAAAGTCATCATTGAAGCACGCTCAGCCGATAAGCGTCCACGGGTTACCATCAAGGGGGACGATGGCAAGACAGCCAAGCTGCCCAATGGCGCGCCGGCACGCTATATGCTGCCGGTTGGTGCCAACATTGTTGTTGAAGAAGGTATGCCTTTGCACCCCGGTGCGATCCTCGCCAAGATCCCGCGCGAGACCACCAAGACCAAGGACATTACCGGTGGTCTGCCGCGTGTTGCCGAACTCTTCGAGGCGCGTAAACCGAAAGAAGTTGCGGTTATTTCAGAGGTGGATGGGGTTGTCAGTTACGGCAAGGACGCCAAGGGCAAGCGTAAGGTGGTTGTTACCCCGGAGATCGGTGAGCCGGTTGAATACCTGATTCCTAAAGGAAAGCACATATCTGTCCATGAAGGGGATTTCCTTCATGCCGGTGAAGAACTGGTCGATGGATCGAGCAATCCGCACGATATTCTGCGTGTCCTTGGCAGTAAGGAACTCTCCAAGTACCTGGTTGATGAGGTGCAGGAGGTCTACCGCCTGCAGGGGGTCAAGATCAACGATAAGCACATCGAGACCATTGTTCGCCAGATGCTGCGGCGGGTACAGATCAATGATGTCGGCGATACCAACTTCTTAAGTGATGATCAGGTTGATCGTTGGGTGTTTGAAGAGGAGAACGAGAAGGTTCTGGCAGATGGCGGTCAGCCTGCTATTGGTGAGCCGATCATGCTTGGTATTACCAAAGCCTCCTTGTCTACTGAATCCTTTATTTCGGCGGCTTCTTTTCAGGAGACCACCAAGGTTCTCACCCAGGCTTCCATTCAGGGCAAGGTTGATGTACTGCACGGTCTTAAGGAAAACGTCATCATGGGTCGCTTGATTCCTGCTGGAACCGGGGTGGCCAAATACCGCGTTGCTGAACTCAGGACGCCGGAGCCTGAAGTCAAGTTGGAGGCGCCGCTTGAGATAGATGAGTCGGAAACGGAAGATACTGAGGAAATGGAGGACTAGAGGCTCTGTGAGTTTTTGGGCGCTAAACGGTATGCAGAAAACGCACGCCGGGCATAAAAGGTCTTGACAAAGGCTGGGCCGATTGATAATGTCTGCGAGTTTTCCTCGCGGAAAGCCCGGTACATAGGTGATTGAAATGATGATAAGAAACTGGGAGCAACAAGATGCCAACAATTAACCAGCTGATTCGCAACGGACGCAAAAAGAGGGTGACCAAGTCAGGCTCTCCAGCGTTGAAATCCTGTCCTCAGCGGCGTGGAGTCTGTACGCGAGTTTATACCACAACCCCAAAGAAGCCAAACTCGGCATTGCGTAAGGTTGCGCGTGTACGTTTGACTAACGGTATGGTCGTTACCTCTTATATCCCCGGTGTTGGTCATAACCTGCAGGAACACTCCGTTGTGTTGATCAGGGGCGGCAGGGTAAAAGACTTGCCAGGTGTGCGTTATCATATTGTGCGTGGAACTCTTGACCTTGCCGGCGTAAAAGATCGTAAGCAGGGACGTTCCAAGTACGGCGCCAAGCGCCCGAAGTAAACAAAGTCTGAAGAAGAGGACCTTATGCCAAGAAGAAGAGAAGTTCCCAAGCGCGTTATCCTGCCTGATCCCAAGTTCGGTGATCAGCTGGTTGCCAAGTTTGTCAATAACGTCATGGTCGACGGCAAAAAAAGCACTGCCGAGCAGATTGTCTATGGCGCCTTTGATATTGTCGCTGAACGTAGTGGCAACAATCCTCTTGATGTGTTCCGGACGGCAATGGACAATGTTCGCCCCATGCTTGAGGTCAAGTCGCGCCGCGTTGGTGGCTCGACCTATCAGGTTCCGGTAGAGGTGAGCCCGTCACGGCGCACCGCACTGGCGATGCGCTGGCTGGTTAACTATGCCAAGGGGCGCAGCGAAAAGACCATGTGTGAGCGTTTGGCAGGTGAGTTCCTTGATGCATCCAATAATCGTGGTACTGCGGTCAAGAAGCGTGAAGATACCCACCGGATGGCTGAGGCCAATAAGGCTTTTGCCCATTACCGCTGGTAGACCCGGTTGTCATTAGGAGATAGATTGTGGCTCGTATAGTACCACTGAATAGAACACGTAATATCGGCATTATGGCTCACATCGATGCTGGTAAAACTACAACAACTGAACGGATCCTGTTCTACACAGGGGTTTCTCATAAGCTGGGTGAAGTCCATGATGGTGCGGCAACGATGGACTGGATGGAGCAGGAACAAGAGCGCGGTATTACCATTACCTCCGCTGCAACAACCTGTTTCTGGAAAGACCATCGTATCAATATTATTGATACCCCTGGTCACGTCGACTTCACCATCGAGGTAGAGCGCTCACTTAAGGTCCTCGATGGCGCCGTTGCCGTCTTTTGTTCCGTCGGTGGTGTCGAGCCCCAGTCTGAAACTGTCTGGCGTCAGGCCGACAAGTACGGCGTTCCCCGTATCGCCTTTGTTAACAAGATGGATCGCATTGGTGCCGATTTTGATCGCGGTGTTAACATGATCCGCGAACGTCTCGGCGCAAATCCTCTGCCGTTGCAGTTACCCATCGGTTCGGAAGAAAACTTCCGCGGTCTGGTTGACCTGGTTACCATGCAGGCGCTGGTATGGGATGATGAGTCGCTTGGTGCCAAGTACGACATCATTGATATTCCAGCCGAAATGGCTGACGAAGTGCAGGCTGCTCGTGACGCCCTGCTCGAAGAAATTTCATCACATGATGATGTGTTGATGGAAAAATATCTCAGTGGCGAAGAGTTAAGTCTTGATGAAATCAAGGCAGCCATTCGCCAGGGCATGAAAAACATCCATTTCTGTCCAGTGCTGTGTGGCAGCGCTTTTAAGAATAAGGGCGTTCAGACCTTGTTGGATGCGGTGGTTGACTATATGCCTTCACCAGTCGATGTCCCCCCGATTAAGGGTTTGCATCCTGATACTGGTGCCGAACTCGAGCGACCTGCAGCTGATGAGGCCCCCTTTGCCGCCCTGGCGTTCAAGATCATGACCGACCCCTTTGTCGGCCAGTTGAGTTTTTTCCGCGTGTATTCAGGTATTGCTGAATCCGGTTCAACAGTGCTTAATTCGACCAAGGGCAAAAAAGAGCGCTTTGGACGATTGCTCAAGATGCACGCTAACAAGCGTGAAGAGGTCAAGCAGGTTTACGCCGGTGATATTGCCGCCGCCGTCGGTCTGAAGCATACAACCACGGGCGATACCCTCTGCAATCCGGAGCATCCGGCCCTGCTGGAGTCGATGGATTTTCCTGAGCCGGTTATCCACCTGTCGGTTGAGCCGAAAACCAAGGCTGACCAGGAGAAGATGGGCGTTGCCCTTGGCAAGCTGTTATCCGAAGACCCTTCAATGCGCGTCAGAACGGATGAAGAAACCGGGCAGACCATTCTTTCCGGTATGGGCGAGTTGCATCTTGAGATTATTGTTGATCGCATGAAGCGTGAATTCAAAGTCGAGTGTAACGTTGGTGCTCCACAGGTTGCCTACCGTGAATCGATTACCAAGTCGGTTCAGGTGCAGGGCAAGTTCGTGCGCCAGTCCGGTGGTCGTGGTCAGTACGGCGATTGCTGGTTGCGTATTGAGCCGGGTGAGCCTGGCGAAGGCTTTACTTTTATTGACGAAATTAAAGGTGGCGTTATTCCGCGTGAATATATCCCTGCCGTTGGTAAGGGTGCGGAAGAGGCAGCGCAGAATGGTGTGCTTGCAGGTTTCCCCATCGTTGACGTTCGTGTTGCCGTATTTGATGGTTCCTATCACGACGTTGACTCGTCAGAGATGGCCTTCAAGATTGCCGGCTCCATGGGTTTCAAGGAGGGTGCCAAAAAAGCAGCACCTGCCTTGCTCGAACCCATTATGGCGGTTGAGGTAGTGGTTCCTGAAGAGTACATGGGCGATGTTATTGGCGATCTGAATAGTCGCCGGGGCCGCATTATGGGGATGGATTCACGTGCCGGCGCCCAGGTAGTTAATGCCCATGTGCCGTTGTCGAGCATGTTCGGCTACGCCACCGATCTGCGCAGTGCGACCCAGGGTCGTGCAACCTATACAATGGTATTTGATCATTACGATCAGGTGCCCAAAGCGCTCAGCGAAGAGATTATTGCCAAGGTTAATGGCTAGAGGAGTTTACAATGGCGAAGGCAAAATTTGAGCGGTTAAAGCCGCATGTTAACGTCGGAACGATCGGTCACGTTGACCATGGCAAGACGACCCTGACCGCAGCGATCACCAAGGTGTTGGCTGAGAAGATGGGTAAGGGTGAAGTCAAGGCCTTCGATCAGATCGACAATGCTCCCGAAGAGCGCGAGCGTGGTATCACCATTGCCACGGCTCACGTCGAGTACGAGACCGAAAACCGTCACTATGCTCACGTTGACTGCCCCGGCCACGCCGACTATGTCAAGAACATGATCACCGGAGCTGCGCAGATGGACGGCGCCATTCTGGTGGTGTCTGCCGCCGACGGCCCGATGCCCCAGACCCGTGAGCACATCCTGCTCGCCCGTCAGGTTGGCGTGCCGGCCATGGTTGTCTTTTTGAACAAAGCCGACATGGTTGACGACGAAGAACTGCTTGAGCTGGTCGATATGGAGATCCGCGAGCTGCTGTCCAGCTACGATTTTCCCGGTGACGATATCCCGATCATCGCCGGCAGCGCCCTGGCCGCCCTCGAAGGGCGTGACGACGAAATCGGCAAGAACAAGGTTCTCGAGCTGATGGAAGCCGTAGACAGCTACATCCCCGAGCCCGAGCGTGCCATTGACCGTCCGTTCCTGATGCCGGTCGAAGACGTCTTCTCCATCTCCGGACGTGGTACCGTTGCCACCGGGCGGATTGAGCGCGGCATCATCAAGGTGCAGGAAGAAGTTGCCATCGTCGGGATGAAGCCCACCGTCAAGACGGTTGTTACCGGCGTCGAGATGTTCCGCAAGCTGCTCGATCAAGGTCAGGCAGGCGATAATGTCGGCATCCTGTTGCGCGGGGTCAAGCGTGAAGATATCGAGCGTGGCCAGGTGCTGGCCAAGCCCGGCAGTATCACCCCGCATACCAAGTTCAAGGCCGAAGCCTACATTCTGACCAAAGAAGAAGGTGGTCGTCATACCCCATTCTTCAAAGGCTATCGTCCGCAGTTCTATTTCCGTACCACCGACGTGACCGGGATTGTCGAGCTGCCCGAAGGTATTGAGATGGTCATGCCTGGTGACAACATTGCCATGACGGTAGATCTGATCACCCCGATTGCCATGGACAAAGAGCTGCGCTTTGCGATCCGCGAAGGTGGCCGTACTGTCGGCGCCGGTGTTGTCAGCGAAGTAATTGAGTAACAATAAAAAACTGAGGATTACAGATGTCTACACAAAAAATCAGAATTCGCCTGAAAGCGTACGATCACAGTTTGCTGGATCAGGCTGTTGCAGAGATTGTTGATACAACCAAGCGCACCGGATCACGTCTGGTCGGCCCGATCCCTCTGCCCACCGTTATCAATAAATACTGTGTGCTACGTGGACCCCATGTTGACAAAAAGAGCCGTGAGCAGTTTGAAATCCGTACGCACAAGCGTTTGCTCGATATTATGGATCCAACCCAGCAGACAGTAGACGCCCTGATGAAGCTTGATCTGTCGGCCGGTGTAGACGTGGAAATTAAGCTCTAGGCGTTTGTCTTTTAAGCGATAAGTTAAGGCTACGACAATGATCAATGGATTGTTAGGAAAGAAAATAGGAATGTCGCAAACCTTTGCGGCTGATGGCCAGCGTATTCCGGTGACGGTTATCGAAGCAGGCCCCTGTACGGTATTGCAATTGAAAACCGTCGCAACCGATGGTTATGATGCTGCTCAGGTTGGCTTTGGCGTAAAAAGTGCGCACCGTGTCAACAAGCCGGAAATGGGGCACTTCAAGAAGGCTGGTCAAGGTGCTTTTGTCTTTGTCCGTGAGTTCGAGACGACCGGTAACTGTGCTGTCGGCGATCAGATCGTTTGCACTATGTTCAAGCCGGGCGACCGCATTGACGTAACAGCTACAAGTAAAGGTAAGGGTTTCCAGGGGGTTATCAAGCGTTGGGGTTTTTCCGGCGGTCGCGCCAGTCACGGCTCCATGTTTAAGCGCAGACCCGGTTCTATCGGTCAATCAGCTACTCCTTCCAAGGTGATGAAGGGGAAGAAAATGCCAGGTCAGATGGGAAATCAGCGCACTACCACACAGAATCTGATCGTCGTTGATGTGAGACCGGAGCAAAATCTTCTTCTTGTCCGTGGTGCTGTTCCCGGCCCTAAAAACGGACTGGTTGAAATTCGCAAAGGCATTAAGGCTTAGCAGGCCAGGAGCTTCAGGAGTTAGATAATGGCAACAGCAACCTTGTATGATCAAAATAAAAATCAGGTAGGTGAGTGTACCCTGTCCGATTCGGTTTTTAATGTCGAAGTCAAGGAGTATTTACTCCATGATATGGTACGTTATCAGCGCGCCGCCCGCCGTCAAGGGACTGCAGCGGTCAAAAGCCGCAGTGCGGTTGCCGGTGGTGGTAAGAAGCCCTATCGCCAAAAGGGTACAGGCAACGCCCGTCAGGGAACCATTCGCGCACCTCACTTCGTTGGTGGTGGTGTTGCCTTCGGGCCGACGCCGCGTTCCTATGCCTTTAAATTGAACCGTAAGGTGAAGAAGGCCGCACTGTGCAGCGCCCTTTCTGCCCGCTTTCAGGGTGAAAAATTGCTGCTGTTGAAGGATCTTTCGCTTGAAACGATCAGCACCAAGCAATTTCGTCAGTTCGTTGAGCGTTTTGATGTTGAAGGAGCGCTGATTGTTATTGACAGTGAAAACAAAAATGTGGAACTGTCCGCGCGCAATCTGCATAAAGTCAAGGTTCTGCGTGCTGCCGGCATCAATGTCTATGATATTCTCAAATATCCGAATCTGATGATGACAGAGGCGGCTGTGACAGAAGTAGAAGGAGCGTTGGAGCAATGAAACCACTGCATCAGATTATTCGCAAGCCGCTGATTTCTGAAAAAGGCAACCTGCTCAAAGAGGACTGCGGCGTCGTTACCTTCGAAGTTGCGCGCGATGCTAATAAGGTCGAAATCAAGCGGGCTATTGAAGATGCCTTTGATGTCAAAGTGAAGACCGTTAACACCGCTATTATCCGAGGCAAGGTTAAGCGTGTAGGTACCAACTTGGGGCAGCGCAACAATTGGAAAAAGGCTTTTATCACCCTCGAAGAAGGCCATGACATCGATTTTTTCGGCGTCTAATCAGTACGCTTAGCAGGTATGGAGTAGCTAATTATGGGCATCAGAAAGTATAATCCGACTTCTCCCGGTCGTCGTCAAATGACGTCTTCGACTTTTGAAGAAATTACCAAAAGCAAGCCGGAAAGATCATTAATCGAACCGATCAAGCGTAGTGGCGGCCGCAACAATGCAGGGCGTATTACCAAAAGACACACCGGTGGTGGTCATAAAAAGCAATATCGTGTGATCGATTTTCGCCGTGACAAGCTGGAAGTGCCGGCAAAGGTTGCCGCTGTAGAATACGATCCCAACCGCAGTGCGCGCATTGCTTTATTGTTTTACGCGGACGGTGAAAAGCGCTATATTCTTGCTCCATCGGGGCTTAATGTCGGGGACACTGTGGTTGCCAGCGAAAGTGCTGATATTCGTCCTGGTAACGCCCTTGCTATTCGCTCGATCCCTTTAGGTACCTGGGTTCACAATGTTGAGCTGAAGGTTGGCAAGGGCGGTCAGTTGGCCCGCAGTGCTGGTGCCTATGCCCAGATTGCCGCCAAAGAAGGTCGTTATGCGCAGTTACGCCTGCCATCGGGTGAGGTTCGCCTGGTGCTCCAGGAGTGCCGTGCAACAATCGGTCAGGTTGGGAATCTTGATCACGAAAAAATCAAGATTGGCAAGGCCGGCCGTAACCGTTGGCTGGGCAAGCGCCCACAGTCTCGTGGTGTGGCGATGAACCCGGTCGATCACCCCCATGGTGGTGGTGAAGGCAAGAGTTCCGGTGGTCGTCACCCGGTCACTCCCTGGGGTGTTCCGACCAAGGGTTACAAGACCAGATCTAATAAACGTACTGACAATTTTATTGTTCGTCGTAGAAACAAAAAATAGTAGCTAAGCCTGTAGGAGGCGTTCGTGGCAAGATCGGTAAAAAAAGGACCTTACGTGCAAGCATCGCTGATGCGTAAATTTGAAGTTGAGGGTGACACAAGTCGTAACAAGGTTGTCAAGACCTGGTCTCGACGTTCAACAATTATCCCTGAATTTGTCGGAATGACCTTTGCCGTACATAACGGTAAAAAGTTTGTACCGGTGTTTGTCAGCGAAAACATGGTTGGACATAAACTCGGTGAATTCGCGCCAACCCGTACCTACTACGGCCATGGCAGTGACAAAAAAAGTAAGGTCAGATAGTTAGTATCCTGACAGGAGTTTCGAATAATGGAAGCACAAGCTAAATTGCGAAACGTTCGCCTTTCTCCACGTAAGGCGAGACTCGTTGTCGATATGATACGTGGTAGAGATATTCAGGATGCCCTGAACCTGTTGCGCTTTTCGCCACAAAAAAGTGCTCCGATCGTCAGTAAGTTGCTTCAGTCGGCAGTTGCCAACGCTGAGCAGCAAGGTGCAGCTGATGTAGATAAATTGTTTGTTAAGTCGATTATGGTTGATCAGGGTCCCGTGCTCAAGCGCTTTATGCCGCGAGCTCAAGGGCGTGCCAGCCGGATTCGTAAACCGACCAGCCACATTACCGTGGTTTTGAACGTCAAGTAATTCGAGGAGGTATCCCTTTGGGCCAGAAAGTTCATCCGATAGGATTTCGTCTGGGTATCAACCGGACTTGGGAGTCCCGCTGGTACGCAGATGCTGATTATGCTGCCAAACTCCATGCAGATTTGAAACTGCGTGATTTTCTTAAAAAACGCCTTTTTCATGCGGGCATTTCCAAGATAGAGCTTGAGCGCGCTGCGAATAAAGTTAAGATCAATATCTATGCTGCGCGTCCCGGCATTATCATCGGTAAAAAAGGTTCTGAGGTTGAAGTTCTGAAAAAAGAACTGGCCAAAATTACCGATGATGAGTGTTTTATCAATATCCAGGAAGTACGCAAACCTGAAGTTGATGCGCAACTTGTCGCTGAAAACGTTGTGCTGCAACTCGAACGCCGGGTTGCATTTCGTCGCGCGATGAAGCGAAGTGTCACTATGGCCTTGAAATTTGGCGCCAAAGGGATCAAGATCACCTGTTCCGGTCGCCTCGGTGGTGCTGAGATGAGTCGAACCGAATGGTATCGTGAGGGGCGTGTTCCCTTGCACACCCTGCGCGCTGACATTGACTACGGTTTTGCTGAAGCAAAGACGACCTACGGAATTATTGGAGTGAAAGTACTCATTTTCAAAGGTGAAGTGCTAGGCAAAGAGAAAGAACAGCCAGCGGGCTGATCAGGAGTAACATATCATGTTAATGCCCAAGAAGGTTAAACATAGAAAGCAGTTTACCGGCAGGATGACCGGTCAGGCCACTCGTGGCACGGAAGTTAGCTTCGGCGACTACGCACTACAGGCGACTGAATGTGGTTGGTTATCCTCCCGTCAGATTGAAGCCGCTCGTCGAGCCATGACCCGCTACATCAAACGGGGCGGAAAAATCTGGATTCGCGCCTTTCCCCATAAGCCGGTCACCAGTAAGCCGGCTGAGACCCGTATGGGTAAGGGTAAGGGTTCCCTTGACAAGTGGGTTGCTGTCGTCAAACCCGGTCATATTCTCTATGAGATGCAAGGGGTAACCGAGGACATCGCCCGTGAGGCATTCCGCCTTGGCGCCCATAAACTGCCGATGAAAACCAGGTTCGTGAAGAGAGAGGTCGGTAATGAAGACTAGCGAATTTAAAGATCTCAATATCGATGAGCTTTGTGCCAAAGAGGCTGAGCTGCAGAAGGAATTGTTTAACTTACGCTTCCAGTTGCATACCGGCCATTTAGAAAATTCGGCCAGAGTGTCCCAGGTGCGCAGGGATATTGCGCGGGTCAAGACGTTTCTGTCCAGCAAGCAGCAAGCTTAAGTGAGAGGTCACATGAGTCAAGAAGTTACAGAGCGCGGCAAGAGAAATACCAGGGTGGGCATTGTCGTCAGCGACAAGATGGATAAAACCGTTGTTGTCAAGATGGATAACCTGGTGAAACATAGCATGTACAAAAAAATCATCAAGCGGAAGGTCACCTGTAAGGCTCACGATGAGACAAACAGTTGCTCCATCGGTGATAAGGTTCTCATTGTTGAATCCAGACCCTTGTCGAGAGACAAGCGGTGGCGTGTGCGCCAGATACTGGAGAAAGCCGTTACGGCGTAGGAGTTGATGTCATGATCCAGATGCAATCCATGCTTAGCGTGGCAGATAATTCCGGGGCCAAGAAACTTTGTTGTATCAAGGTTCCCGGTGGTTCCAAGCGCAAATACGCCGGAGTTGGCGATATCATTATTTGTAGCGTGAAAGAGGCTTTGCCGAATTCAAAAGTTAAAAAGGGTGATGTCGTCCGTGCCGTAATTGTCCGGACAACCAAAGAGGTGCCCCGTCCAGACGGATCCTTTATCCGTTTTGACAGCAACTCAGCAGTTGTTGTCAATACCGGTAATGAACCTATTGGAACCCGTATTTTTGGCCCTGTTGCCAGAGAACTGCGTGCTCGCCATTTCGTGAAGATCGCGTCGCTGGCTCCGGAAGTTCTGTAGTAAATCATCACTGGAGAAATTAAGTCATGTCTATAGCCAAACTGCATGTCAAAAAAAATGACATGGTGAAGATTATCGCAGGTAAGGAGCGTGGCAAGACGGGTAAGGTATTGCGCGTGTTGCCTGACAAGGGGCGGGTCATTGTTGAAAGTTTGAACGTTGTAAAGCGTCATACGCGTCCGAGTCAGCTCAATCCCGAGGGTGGCATTGTTGAGAAAGAAGCGGCAATCAGTCTTTCCAATGTCATGCTTGTCTGTGGGTCCTGCAGCCAGCCGACTCGTACCGGTGTGCGCAAGCTGGAAGATGGAAATAAAACCCGTTACTGCAAAAAATGTAACGCGAGCGTTGATAAATAAACGGAGATCTTGATGGCCAGGTTAAAGAAGATTCATCTTAACGAGCAGGTTCCAGCTCTGATGAAAGAATTCCAGTACAGAAATGTGATGGAAGTTCCAAAAATTGAGAAGGTAGTCCTTAATATGGGGTTGGGCGAAGCCATCCAGAATCCTAAACTCCTCGAATCCGCCGTAGAGGAACTCGGTCGGATTACCGGTCAGAAGGCAGTCATTACGAAGGCCCGAAAGTCGATTGCCAGTTTCAAGTTGCGTGAGGAAATGTCAATCGGTGTTTGCGTTACCTTGCGTCAAGACCGTGCCTGGGAATTTCTTGACCGGCTTATCAACGTGGCTTTGCCGCGTGTTCGCGATTTTAAAGGGATTTCGGCAAAGGCCTTCGACGGGCGTGGAAACTACACCCTCGGGATACGCGAACAACTTATTTTTCCAGAAATTGATCTTGACCGCATCGCCAAGATTTCCGGACTGAATATTACCATTGTCACAACGGCAAAAACTGACGAAGAAGGACGTGCTTTGTTGTCCGGACTCGGCATGCCGTTCAGAAAATAGTTATTACCCAAAGCGGAGGAAACTGTGGCAAAGAAATCGATGATTGCTAAATCAAAACGAACCCAGAAGTTTGGTGTTCGTCAGTATAATCGCTGCCCGATTTGCGGTCGTCCACGTGCTTATTATCGTAAGTTTGATATGTGCAGAATTTGTCTGCGGAAACTGGCGTCAGCAGGGAAGATTCCCGGTGTCGTCAAGTCCAGCTGGTAACAGCGTTAAGGAGAACCATCTATGTCCATGACAGATCCGATGGCAGACTTGCTCACCCGCATTCGTAATGCCGGAATGGCTGGTCATGCAAAACTTGATTTGCCATCGAGCAATATGAAAGTTGCTGTCGCAACCGTGTTGCAAGAGCAGGGTTACTTGAAGAACTTCAAGGTTATCAGTGATAACAAGCAGGGAATTTTGCGGATTTTTTTGAAATACGATGAAAATCAACTCCCGGTTATCCATGAGATTAAGCGGATTTCTAAGCCTGGTTGCCGTGTTTACGTCGGCAAGGGGGAGATTCCCAGAGTTAAAAATGGTCTTGGAATATCTATCTTGTCGACCTCCAAAGGTGTCATGGACGACGTCTCTGCGCGCCGTGAAAATGTTGGTGGCGAAGTTATCTGTACCGTCTGGTAGAGCAGAGCGAGGAGTTACAAAATGTCACGTATAGGAAAGTTGCCAATTCCCATTCCAGCCGGGGTCAAGGTATCTCTAAAGGATCATGAGATAACCGTGACTGGTCCCCAGGGAACCCTGAAACAGGCACTGCACGAGCGAATGGTTATTGTTGTTGAAGCGGAGCAGATTATTGTTAATCGTCCCAGCGACGATAAAACCGATCTGGCGCTGCACGGCTTGACCCGTTCGTTGATCAACAACATGGTCGTTGGTGTGACCCAGGGCTTCAAAAAAGGTCTTGAGATTCATGGTGTCGGCTATCGGGCCGAAGTCAGCGGCAAGGTGCTCACCATGTCCCTCGGGTACTCTCACCCGGTTGTCTATGAGTTGCCTGAAGGAATATCGGTTGAGGTGGAAAAACAGACCAAATTAACCGTTAGTGGTATTGATAAGCAGCTGGTCGGCTCTGCATCGGCAAAGATTCGTTCGTTCCGTGCTCCCGAACCTTATAAAGGCAAAGGGATCAAGTACGCTGATGAACGTATCCTGCGCAAGGCCGGCAAGGCTGGTAAATAGATGCTTATAAAGCAAGGAGCAAAACTGTGAATGTCTCTCAGAAAAGACGTCTAGCGCGACTCAAGCGTCAAGCCCGCGTGCGTAAAAAAATTCGTGGGACGAGTGAACGCCCCCGGCTTTCTGTTTTTCGCAGTGCAAAACATATTTACGCCCAGATTATTGATGACACAGCAGGTACTACCCTGGTAGCTGCCTCTACGCTGGAAAGCGGCATCGATATGAATTCCAAGGGCAATGTTGAAGCTGCAAAGGTCGTTGGTACTGCTGTTGCCCGTAAGGCACTCGAAAAAAATATCAGCAGTGTTGTTTTTGATCGAAATGGATTCCTGTATCAGGGGCGCGTTCAGGCTCTGGCCGATGCGGCACGGGAAGCTGGACTCAAACTATAGAGGAGATGATCTGTGCTGCGCATTGATCCAGATAAATTGGAATTGACCGATCGTGTTATACACATCAACCGTAACGCCAAGGTTGTTAAAGGTGGGCGGCGCTTCAGCTTTTCTGCCCTGGTTGTGGTGGGTGATGGTAACGGCCATGTTGGTTATGGTCTTGGCAAAGCTAAAGAGGTGCCGGAAGCGATTCGCAAGGCTGTCGAGCAAGCCAAGAAGAGCCTTATCAAGGTGCCGATTCAACCGGGCAGCACGATTCCCTATGACGTCATTGGCAAGTTTGGTGCCGGCAGGGTGCTGCTCAAGCCGGCATCTGAAGGTACCGGAGTCATTGCCGGCGGCGCGGTGCGTCCCGTTCTTGAGTCCGTTGGGGTTGGCAACGTTTTGACCAAGTGCCTGGGTACGAATAATCCGCACAATGTTGTCAAAGCTACCATTAATGCATTGAAAATGCTTAAGAGTCCGGAAGAAATTTACGCACGCCGCGGAATTAACCAGGCCTGAGCAAGAAATTAGGGAGACACAGGATGGCGACAGAAGTTAAAGTCACCTTAAAAAAGAGTCCTATTGGCCGTAAGGCTTATTTTTCCAATGTACTCAAGGGCCTCGGATTTAGACGCCTTAACCAGACAGTGACATTGCCGGACACTCCAGAAACTCGTGGAATGATTCGCAAGGTTGAACACATGGTGGTCGTAGAGGACTGATTTCAGAATAAAGGGCAGTATCATGGATTTAAGTCAATTGAAACCGGCTCCCGGTTCTACAAAAAATAAAAAGCGCATTGGTCGTGGTCCAGGTTCCGGAACGGGTAAGACTGCCGGTAAGGGACATAAAGGTCAGAAGGCACGTAGCGGTGGCAGTATCAAGCCTGGCTTTGAGGGTGGCCAGATGCCGCTGCAAAGACGTTTGCCCAAGCGTGGCTTCACCTCGATCAACAAGAAAGATTATAACCTGATTAACCTGCGTGATCTTGATTGCTTTGATGCCGACACGACAATCAGCCTCGAGCTTTATGGCAAGTCAGGTTTGGTGAAGAAAATGAAAGATGGGATCAAGATTCTCGCCGATGGTGAGCTGTCCAAGGCCCTGACTGTTCAGGCCCACAAATTCAGCCGCGCTGCAGTAGAAAAAATTGAAGCTGCAGGTGGTAAGGCTGAGGTCATTTAATGCTATCGACTGTACAGAATATTCTGGCAATACCGGAATTACGCCGCAGGATTGCCTTTACCCTCTCTATTCTTGCAGTTTATCGCATTGGCTGTCATGTGCCGACGCCGGGTATCGACGGTCAGGTTCTCTCCCAGTTCTTCGCTGGAACGGAAGGGACGCTGTTAGGTCTGGTCAGTGCCTTTACCGGTGGTGCCCTCGAGATGATGGCGGTGTTTGCGCTGGGTATCATGCCCTATATCAGCGCCTCCATTATTCTGCAGTTGCTGACGGTTGTTTATGAGCCGTTGGAAAAGCTGTCTAAAGAGGGAGAGCAGGGGCGTAAGAAAATCACTGAATACACCCGTTACGGCACTATTGTTTTAGCTGTTATTCAGGGGGCCGGCATGGCCTATGGCCTCCAGGGTATGGTTGGTCCCGCCGGAGAGCCGGTTGTTCCTAACCCGGGTGCTGGTTTTATCCTGATGACAGTAATCACTCTGACGGCTGGTACCGCGTTTGTTATGTGGCTTGGTGAGCAGATCACTGAACGCGGCATTGGTAACGGTATCTCGCTGATCATCTTTGCGGGTATTGTTGCCGGGATGCCTTCGGCTATCGTTAATACCCTGCGATTGCTGGAAACCGGCGCCATGACACCGACAGTGGTTATCTTTATTCTCGTTTTGATGCTTGCTACCGTTGGCGCTATTGTTTTCATGGAACGAGCCCAGCGCCGCGTACCGATTCATTATGCCAAGCGGGTTGTTGGCATGCGCAATATGGGCGGTCAGTCGAGTCATCTGCCGATGAAGATTAATATGGCTGGTGTTATTCCACCGATCTTCGCCAGTTCGATTATGATGTTTCCAGCGACGATAGCGAGCTTTGTTGATGCCCCATGGGTCCAGCGGGTCTCTGGCTATCTGTCACCTGAGCACCTGGTCTATAATATCTTTTATGTTGCATTTATCGTTTTCTTCTGCTACTTCTACACGGCTATAACCTTTAACCCGGTGAACGTGGCTGAAAACATCAAGAATCAGGGTGGTTTTGTGCCTGGCATCCGGCCGGGTAAGGAAACTGCGACCTATTTAGATACTGTGCTCAGTCGCTTGACCTTTGCAGGTGCCATTTACGTGTCAGCTGTTTGTGTGTTGCCAACGGTTCTGATCAGTCAGCTCAATGTGCCCTTCTTCTTTGGTGGAACGGCGCTGCTGATCGTCGTCGCCGTTGGTATGGACACATCGGCGCAGATCGATGCGCACCTGATTTCACGTTCGTATGAAGGATTTATGAAAGGCGTCACCCTTAAAGGGCGTCACGGTTAAGGTTTTCTGTTATGAATCTGATATTGCTTGGCCCTCCGGGAGCAGGAAAAGGCACCCAGTCTGTATTGCTTGAAAAGCATTTTGGAATTCCGCAAATTTCTACTGGAGACATACTCCGTGCAGCGGTTAAGGCCTCTACACCCATGGGAGTGAAGGCAAAGAGTTTTATGGATGCCGGCAACCTGGTGCCTGACGAGGTTGTTGTTGGCATTGTGCGTGAGAGGTTGCAGGAATCCGACTGTGCTAACGGCTTCATTCTTGATGGTTTTCCCCGCACTGTTCCGCAAGCTGATGCCCTTAACGAGTCATTGGTGCAGTTATCCAGGGAATTGGACGCGGTGGTTTCCTTGCAGGTAGATATCCATGCCCTGGTGGAACGTCTGACCGGACGCCGTACCTGCAAAGAGTGCGGTAAGGGTTACCATGTGACGTTTGATCCACCTGCCGCAGATGGAACATGTTCCGCCTGTGGTGGCGAATTGGTTCAGCGTGACGATGATCATGAAGAGACAATCCGCCGCCGGATGCAAGCATATCATCAGCAGACGGCACCCCTTGAGGAGTATTATCGTCTTGCCGGGCTGTTACTTACTGTCGATGGTATGTCGGGCATTGAGGACGTGCAACAGACGATTCTGACTGGGTTACAGGCGAGCTGATTTGATAGTATTAAAGTCCCAGGCTGAGCTGAAAAAAATGCGCCGGGCCGGGCGTCTGGTCGCCGAAGTACTGATGATGCTGCGTGACAAGATCAAGCCGGGAGTCACCTCCCTGGAACTTGACACAATAGCAGACACACAATGTCGTAAATGGAAGGTTAAGCCTGCATTCAAGGGCTACGGTGGTTTTCCTTTTACAATTTGTGCATCACCAAACGAGCAGATCGTGCATGGCTTTCCAAATACCACCCCGTTGGTAGAGGGAGATATTCTCAGTATCGATTTTGGTTTGATCTCTGAGGGATTTTACGGCGATCACGCTATTACCTTTCCGGTTGGCAAGGTTGATGACGATACCCAGCGCTTGCTTGATGTGACCCGACAATCGTTACAGCAAGGGGTTGATGCTGCGCAGCCCGATGGTTATTTGACAGATATTTCCCACGCTGTTCAATCCTGGGTTGAGAATGCAGGCTTTAGTGTGGTACGCGAATTTGTTGGTCATGGAATAGGCCGTCAACTCCATGAAGATCCGCAGATACCAAACTTTGGTTCGCCAGGTGCCGGCCCCCGATTGCGACCGGGGATGACACTGGCTATTGAGCCGATGGTTAATGTTGGTAAGCCGGGCGTTATCATCCTTGATGATGGGTGGACTGCCGTCACCGTTGATGGTCAACGCTCAGCTCATTTTGAGCACACAGTTGCAATAACAGAAAACGGTCCGGAAGTACTTTCCCGGATTGATTGGTAACTCCCACATAATCTGTTGGGAAATGGATAGGAAAAGGATCTCACAATGAAGGTAAGAGCTTCGGTCAAGAAGATCTGTGATAAGTGCAAAACAATCAAACGCAAAGGTGTTATCCGGATCATCTGCGAGAATCCCAAACACAAGCAAAGACAGGGATAAGGCCCTAGGAGGAAAAATTGGCACGTATTGCTGGAGTTGATCTGCCGCGCAACAAGCGCATTGAAGTGGCCATGACCTATGTTTATGGGATCGGTCGCACCAAGTCAAAAGAAATTCTTGATCAGGCCGGTGTCGATTACAACGCCCGCACCGATGATCTGACTGAAACTGAACTGGCCACGATTCGTGAATTGGTTGATCACAACTGTCGCGTAGAGGGTGATTTGCGTCGCGAAATATCGATGAATATCAAGCGTCTGATGGACCTTGGTTGTTATCGTGGGCTTCGTCACCGTAAGGGGTTACCGGTTCGCGGTCAGAACACCAAGAATAATTCACGGACACGCAAGGGTCCTAAGAAGACAGTTGCCGGCAAGAAGAAATAAGCGGAGTTATCATGGCTAAGTCAGGAAAAAAAGTTGTTCGTAAAAAGGTAGAAAAAAAGAACATTGCGCGTGGTGTCGCGCATATTCAATCTACCTTTAATAATACCATTGTGACCATTACCGACCCGATGGGTAACGTAGTAGCCTGGTCAACCTCAGGTGCAAAAGGATTTAAGGGATCACGCAAGAGTACACCTTTTGCCGCTCAGATTGCTGCTGAAGAAGCAGCAACCAAAGCCATGGAACATGGCATGCGCTCGGTTGAGGCCTATATCAAGGGGCCTGGTAGCGGAAGAGAGTCTGCATTGCGTGCACTTTCCCTCGCTGGACTGACAGTCACAATGATTAAGGACGTCACTCCAATCCCCCATAATGGCTGCCGTCCGCCCAAGCGTCGTCGCGTATAAGCAACAAGGAGGAAGAAGTTGTCTAGGTATTCAGGACCTGTCTGCCGTCAGTGCAGAAGAGAAAACGCCAAATTGTTCCTTAAAGGGGACAGATGTTACACCGATAAATGTTCCCTGGAACGGCGTAATTACGCACCAGGACAACATGGACAGCGTCGTACCAAGCTGTCTGATTATGGCAGCCAGTTGCGCGAAAAACAAAAGGTCAAGCGAACTTACGGTTTGCAGGAAAAGCAGTTCAGGCTGTATTTTACCAAGGCTGATCGTATGCGTGGTGTCACCGGCGAAAATTTGCTGGTTCTTCTGGAAAGACGCCTTGACAGTATTGTTTACCGCCTGGGTTTCGCCGCATCACGTTCGCAGGCACGTACTTTGGTACGTCATGGCCATTTTCAGATTAACGGCCACAAGGCCAATATTCCATCACAGTTGATTCGTCCTAATGATGTTGTCACATTGATCGAAAAGAGCCGGCAGATTGCCTGTATTAACGAGTCCCTGGATAGCGTTATGCGCCGTGGTCTACCGTCTTGGCTAGAGCTTGAACGCGATGCTTACAAAGGGTCGATGAAGACCTTGCCGGTCCGCGCAGAGTTGACGACTCCAGAAATTAACGAGCGTTTGATTGTCGAACTCTACTCAAAATAATCGCAACCTCGCCAAGGACTCTTGAGAGGGAGATTCAAGAAATATGTACAAAAACTGGAGAAACCTGATCAGCCCCAAACGTCTTGAGGCGACTGAACTGACTGCCACTTATGGCAAGTTTGTGGCGGAACCTTTTGAACGCGGCTTTGGAACGACCCTTGGTAATTCCTTGCGCCGGGTGCTGTTGTCGTCATTGCAAGGCGCAGCTATATCATCCGTTCGCATCAAAAACGTCGCTCATGAATTTTCCAATGTGCCGGGTGTTACTGAAGATGTGACCGATATCATTCTTAATCTCAAGGGGGTGAAGGTTCGTCTGCATGGCCACGAGAATCGTAATGTTCGGATTGTTCAAAAAGGCCCTGGTGTTGTTCGCGCTGGTGATTTGATCACTGACAGTAACGTTGAGATTCTCAATCCGGAACATCACATTGTGACCTGCGGTGAAGAATCTGACCTGGAGATGGATATGCATGTCTCCATGGGCAAGGGTTACCTCTCGGCTGAGCGTGTACGTGATGAAAATGCACCGGTCGGTACGATTCCGATTGATGCCTTGTTTTCGCCGATTCTCAAGGTCAATTATACGGTTTCCAACGCCCGTGTCGGTAACATGACTGACTACGATAAGCTGACCCTGGAGGTCTATACCGATGGTAGTGTGACCCCTGAAGACTCCGTTGCTTATGCGGCAAAGATTCTCAAGGAACAACTACAGATCTTTATCAACTTTGATGAAGACCAGGAGCCACAGGCTCAAGAGGAAGAGGGCGAAAAGAACAAGATCAACGAAAATCTCTATCGCTCCGTCGAAGAGCTGGAGCTGTCAGTTCGTAGTGCCAACTGCCTCAAGAATGCCCAGATCAATCTGATTGGTGAACTGGTCCAGCGTTCTGAAGCAGAGATGCTTAAAACCCAGAACTTTGGCAGGAAATCATTGAACGAGATTAAGGATATCCTGGCCGATATGGGCTTGAGCCTGGGGATGAAGATTGATTCTTTTCCTGATCCCGAATACTTGAAACTGATACGAAAAGGTCAGGATGACGAATAATCGTCCTGTGATTGTTTAAGAAAGGAACATCCCGATGCGTCACAATAAATCAGGAAGAACACTGGGTCGCAAACCAGACCATCGTCAGCACATGATGCGTAACATGGTGACCTCTTTTCTTCAGAATGAAAAAATAACAACCACGGTCACCCGTGCCAAGGAACTGCGCAAGTTGGCAGAGAAAATGATTACCCTGGGCAAACGTGGGGATCTCCATTCACGGCGTCAAGCACTGCGCGTCATTCGTGAGCCGCAGGTCGTTGCGCGCTTGTTCGATATGATTGCACCGCGGTTTGCCGACCGGCCCGGCGGCTATACCCGTATTTTGCGTTTGGAAAATCGACTTGGGGATAATGCCCCGATGGCTATTATTGAATTGGTTGAAGAAGGCTATGTCGCTCAGGCTACTGATGATGCCGACAGCAGCGAAACAACAGCCACAGAAACCGAGCAAAAGGAAGTGGCCGCGAATTGATTTCGGCCAGCCGGTAATTATCTAAGGGCAAAGAGATGTAAACCTCTTTGCCCTTTTTTCGTGGTCGCCAATGAGTCTAAACATCTCATTCTTTTAATAAAGGCTCGTTTTGGCATGTTATCGGTAGCAGGCCGACGACTTTTATCCGCGATTGGTGGTAACGATGCATGAAAAAAAAATGCGCTTGCTGCAGGACTCGATCAGCAAATTACTCCGCCGTGACGCCACTCCAAACCTAAAAAAAGTTCTTTCCAAGATCCATCCCGCCGATATTGCGCACATCTTCCGTTACTTTGATATTAATGAACAAAAAACCCTGCTTTCGCTGATTTCTGATCTTGATCGCGCTGCTGATGTTCTGGCTGAACTGGATCCCGATTCCTGGCCGGAACTTGCCGGACTCCTCGACCGCGATTATCTGGTCTCTATCGTTCATCAGATGGCTGATGATGACAGCGCCCTGTTTATTCGCAGTCTTCCCGATGAACTGGCTGAAGATATCCTGACCGAAATGCATGATGACCATTCCGAGGATGTCGAGCGTCTGCTTGCTTATGACGAGGATTCAGCCGGTGGCATCATGTCAACGGATGTTTTTTCCCTTAACCAGGATCTCACCGTCAAGCAGGCGATTGACAAGCTCCACGATGCTCAGGACTACGAGATGGTCTTTTACGTCTATGTAACCGACGAGCACAATCATCTGGTGGGGGTTTTATCGCTGCGTCAGCTGCTAACCGTGGTTCCCCACACCAAACTTTCTGCGATCATGTCGACCAATGTCATCCGTGTGCGGGTCGACATGGATCAGGAATATGTCGCCGAATTGGTGGCTAAATATAATATTCTGGCGATACCGGTTGTTGATGAACATGGCAAGCTGATGGGGGTGATTACCGTTGATGACGTAATCGACGTTATGCGCGACGAAGCGACGGAAGATATCCTGCGCATGGCGGGTACGACCGAAGAAGAATTGCTGCTGGGGTTTCGCTCCTTCAGTATCGCCCGCCTGCGGCTGCCATGGTTGCTGATGACCTTGTTCGGCGGGGTGACCACCGGGTTTCTCATGTGGATGTTCAGGACGACCCTCGAACAGGTGATTATGCTGATTTCTTTTGTTCCGGTTATTACCGGTATGGGGGGAAATGTCGGTGGCCAATCATCAACCATTCTGATTCGCGGTTTTGCCACCGGCCGCATCGACTTTGCCAGTCTGCGTCAGGTTTTTTTCAAGGAGCTCCGGGTTGGATTGATCATGGGCTCGGTCTGCGGTGTCGTCATTGCCCTGGTGGCGATGATCTGGCATCAGAATGTCTATATCGGCCTGGTGGTTGGCCTTGCCATGGTTGCAGCTATTACCGTGGCGGCCTGTATGGGGGTTGTGGTGCCGTCATTCTTCAAAAAAGTGGGGATCGATCCGGCCATTGCATCGAGCCCTTTTATCCAGACCGCCAACGATATCACCGGAATTCTCATCTATTTCGGTACGGCGACTGTATTTGTCCGGCTGCTGGTCTGATGGGTGTGTGGCCATGAAGGGAACCCTGCTGCGCAGTGAAGGCGTGGTGTTGCGCTACGTTAATTATGGTGAGGCGGATCGCATTGTCAGTGTTTTTACTGCCCCCTGGGGAATCACAAAAGGGTTTGCCCGGTCTGCGCGCTCCAGTCGCAAGCGTTTTGGCGCGGCACTGGAACCCTTTACCCAGGCCCTGTTTTATTGGCGCCAGGGGCGCGGTGAGCTCTGGACGTTACAGGAAGCCGATCTGATGACCTCACGTAGCGGCCTGCGTAGCGATCTCGATCGTCTCGCTTTGGCCGGTTATGGTGTTGAGCTGGTGGAGTTGCTGGCGGCGGATGCCGCAGATCATCAGCGCATTTATCAATTGCTCTGTAGTTATCTTGACTATCTTGAGGCTGGTGGCGACCATGCCGTCGCGCGCCTGTTGTTTGAGTTGCGCCTGGTGTATCTGCTGGGGTACATCCCCCATCTTTTACACTGCAGCGAGTGCCTGAAAATATTCGCTAATGAGCCGGTGCGTTTCGATTCCCGCCGTGGTGGCAGCCTCTGCCGTGATTGTGCCGGTGCCAACGACCTCGAGGTCGGGTTGGGCAGCATCGGTTCACTGGCGCGCTCACTGCGGATTTCACACCAGCAGTTTGAGGGATTTCGGCTGGGAGCGACGACCATTCGTGACGGTCATATGCTGCTCTCCCAGGTGCTGCGTCAGATTCTGCCGCGTGAACCGAACTCATTGAAATTTCTCGCCCGCTTGGGTGCCCGTGAATCTTGACATCCTTATGGGTGATCGCTAAACTCCCGAAAGCAGATGATCTTTCCTTATTTTTGTTGTAGCAGGCTTTTGCCTGTCTCTTGGAGGTACCGTGACTTTTCAGGAATTAATCCTTTCCCTGCAGAACTTCTGGGCCGCCCAGGGGTGCATCATTCAACAGCCGTACGACATCGAAAAAGGTGCCGGAACCTTTAACCCCGCTACTTTTTTGCGGGTGCTCGGTCCTGAACCCTGGAACGTGGCCTATGTCGAGCCATCACGGCGCCCGACCGATGGTCGTTATGGTGAGAATCCCAACCGTTTGCAGCACTATTACCAATTTCAGGTCATTCTCAAGCCCTCGCCACTGAATATTCAGGATTTGTATCTGGATTCCCTCAAGAGCTTTGGTATCGATCCCCTTGCCCATGACATCCGCTTTGTTGAAGACGATTGGGAATCTCCCACCTTGGGGGCGTGGGGATTGGGCTGGGAGGTCTGGCTGGACGGCATGGAAATCACCCAGTTCACCTATTTTCAGCAGTGTGGCGGTATCGATTTAAAGCCGATCCCCGGCGAGATAACCTACGGTATTGAGCGCATCGCCATGTACCTTCAGGGGGTGGATAATGTCTACGACCTGGAATGGGTCAAGGGGATACGCTACGGCGATGTGCATCATCAGACTGAAGTGGAATTTTCACACTACAATTTTGAAGAAGCCGATACCGATATGCTGTTCCAGCTTTTTACTATGTACGAAAAGGAATCGGTGCGTCTGGCGGAGAAAAAACTGGTGTTTCCAGCCTACGATTTTGTACTAAAGTGCTCCCATACTTTCAACCTGCTTGACGCGCGCGGGGCTATTTCGGTGACCGAGCGCGCCAGTTACATTGGTCGGGTGCGCAATATGGCCAAGCTTTGTGCCGTTGCCTATGTTGAACAACGTGAACGGCTTGGTTTTCCCCTGTTGAATAAATAACCGAAACTACCAGCTGCCAACTGCCTGCAAGGATTGGAGACATACATGTCTGCAGAACTGTTTCTCGAATTGGGAACGGAAGAAATTCCCGCCGGATTTATTCCGCGCGCCCTTGAAGATATGGAAAACCTGCTGCGTCAGGAACTCGCGCACGCCCGTGTCAGCCATGGTGCGGTACGGACCTTTGCCACCCCGCGTCGCCTCGCCATTTCCATTGCCGACGTGGCGCGGGTGCAGCACCGCCAGGAACTCGAATTGACCGGTCCGCCGGCACGGATTGCCTATGATGCGCAGGGGCAACCGACCAAAGCCGCGATCGGCTTCGCCCGCACCAACGGGGTTGATGTGGCGGAGCTCAAAATCGTGCAGACAGAAAAAGGGGAGTACCTTGGCCTTTCGAAGGTCATTGAGGGAGGCAACACCACTGATCATCTGCCGGAGATACTGACCCGGGTCATTAACAAAATCAGTTTTAAAAAGTCGATGCGCTGGAAAGATATGGATGTGCGTTTTGCCCGCCCGATGCACTGGATTGTTGCCCTTTATGGTGGAGCAGTGGTGCCGGTGACCTATGGCGATTTGCACAGCGGGTGCCGCTCACGCGGGCATCGCTTTATGGCTCCGGAAGAATTCAGTGTTTCAGGGGTGGATGAGTATATTGACAAAGCCCAACAGCATCACGTCATTGTCGATATCGCTGTCCGCCGACAGGTGATTGAGGAACAGCTGGCGGCCTTGGCCGAGCAGCTCGGTGGACGCATCAACCCTGACGACGATTTATTGCAGGAGGTCACCTTTCTGGTCGAGTCGCCGCAGGCTCTGGCCGGCAATATCGCGGCCGACTTTCTGCAATTACCGCCGGAACTGCTGATTACCAGTATGCGTGAACATCAGCGTTATTTTACCCTGATTGATGAGCAGGGTAAATTGCTCCCCCATTTTATCACCGTTGCCAATACCCATGCGGTTGATCCAGCTGTCGTGGTCGCCGGTAACCAGCGGGTGCTCAAGGCGCGGCTGGCCGATGCCATGTTTTTCTGGCGTGAAGATCAGAAAGTAATGCTGGAGTCGCGCCTGGAAGCCCTGAAAAAGGTGGTTTATCAGGCCCAGCTGGGTACCAGTTTTGAAAAGGTTGAACGGTTCAGTCAGCTTGCCATTGGTCTGGCCGAGCTGTTTGCCGCGGAAACTCTGGAGCTGACCCGCCGCGCCGCCTGGCTGGCCAAGTGCGATCTGGAAACCGCAATGGTTTACGAGTTTCCCGAGTTGCAGGGGGTAATGGGGCGTGAATATGCCCTGCTCGAAGGGGAAGATCCCCGTGTGGCAACCGCCATTTACGAACATTACCTGCCGACCCAGGCCGGCGGTGTACTACCTTCCGATGATGTCGGTGCTTTTGTCTCTATTGCCGATAAAATCGACACCATCTGTGGTTGCTTCAGCGTTGGTCTGATCCCTACGGGAACTGCTGATCCTTACGCTTTGCGGCGCAATGCGATTGGTGTCTTGAGCATTATTCTCGATCGCGGCTACCCCCTTTCTATTCCCGATTTGGTCGCCCGCAGTGTTGCTCTGCTGGACGGTAAGCGCCAGCGCCCGGCGCAGGAGGTGGTGACCGATGTGATCACCTTTATCCGACTGCGTCTGGTCAATCAGCTGGCGCAGCAGTATCCGGCCGATGTCGTGGATGCCGTATTGAGCGCCTCTTTCGAGGCACCGATCGATGCCTTGGCACGGATCAAGGCCCTGACGACCTTGAAACAGCGTGCCGGTTTTGACCTGTTGAGCGTGGCGTTCAAGCGCGTCGGTAATATGGTCAAGCAGCGGACTGATTCCCGGGTCGATAGCCATCTGTTGATCGACGCCAGTGAAAAAGAGCTGTACCGGCAGGTGCAGTTGGTGGAAAAAGAGGTGTCCGTCGCCGTACAAAAGCGCGACTACGTAAGCGCTCTGGAGGCTGTCGCGCAACTGCGCAAGCCGGTGGATGCTTTTTTTGATGATGTGATGGTGATGGTGGAGGATGCCCCGATCAGAAACAATCGACTGGCGCTACTGACCGCAATTTCTGCTCTGTTCAGCAAAATTGCCGATTTTAATCGCTTGTCCTGAGCTGGGTTTTGGGGCGGCATTTCTACGTGTGAGGAGAGACCAGCATGGCAAAGTACGTTTATTCGTTTGGAGAGGGTGCTGCTGATGGTGACAGTACCATGCGTGAGTTGCTGGGCGGCAAGGGGATGAATCTTGCCGACATGACCTCGATCGGTCTGCCGGTGCCGCCGGGTTTCACCATAACCACCGAGGTGTGCAAGGCCTTTTATGCCAATGATCGGCAGTATTCGGATGAGGTGCGCCGGCAGGTGGCTGACGCTTTGCAGTTACTCGAAAAGCGCATGGGAAAATCTTTCGGTGACGGCAATAATCCGCTGCTGGTGTCGGTGCGTTCCGGTGCTCCTGCCTCCATGCCGGGCATGATGGATACGGTACTCAACCTTGGTCTCAACGATCAGACCATTCAAGGGGTGATCAGACAGAGTAACGATCCACGCTTTGCCTACGATTCCTACCGGCGTTTCATTCAGATGTATGCCAATGTTGTGATGGGGATGGATGGTGAAATCCTCGAACACTTGCTCGACCGGAAAAAACACCAGTGTGGCGTAACCCTTGATACGGAGCTCAGTGCTGACGACCTCAAACAACTGGTTGCCGAGTTCAAGGCGAGCTGCAAACAGACACTGCAACTGGATTTTCCCGAAGATCCGTTGGCGCAGTTGTGGGGAGCGATCAATGCGGTTTTCGGTTCCTGGATGAACCCCCGTGCGGTAACCTATCGCAAGCTGAACGGCATCCCGGCGCACTGGGGTACCGCTGTCACCGTTCAGGCAATGGTGTTCGGCAATATGGGGGATGATTGCGCTACCGGCGTTGCCTTTACCCGTGATCCCTCTACCGGTGAAGATTACTTTTATGGCGAGTATCTGGTCAATGCCCAGGGTGAGGATGTCGTCGCCGGAATTCGCACGCCGCAGCCGATCAATCGCGCTAAATACCAGGAAGGCGACCTGCCGGCGATGGAAGATGTGATGCCGGCCAGTTATCAGGAACTGGTGAAGATTCGCGATCTGCTTGAAAAACATTACAAGGATATGCAGGATATTGAGTTTACCATCGAAAAAGGGAAACTCTATATGCTACAGACCCGCACCGGTAAACGCACCGCTCACGCCGCTATCCGCATTGCTGTAGAGATGGTCAAGGAGGGGTTGATCAGCGAACAGGAAGCGGTGCTGCGGGTCAACCCTGACCAGCTTGACCAACTGTTGCACCCCTCCCTCGATCCACAAGCAAAAACGACTGTCATCGCCAAAGGGTTGCCGGCATCACCAGGAGCGGCCAGTGGCCAGGTCATCTTCACCGCCGATGAAGCAGAAGAACTGGCACGGCTTAAAAAAGATGTCATTCTTGTCAGGGTTGAAACCAGCCCGGAGGATATCCATGGCATGCACGCCGCCCGCGGCATCCTGACCGCCCGTGGCGGGATGACGTCCCACGCCGCAGTCGTTGCCCGTGGTATGGGGAAATGTTGTGTTTCCGGCTGTGGCGCGATCAAAATTGATTATGAGAAACAGCAGTTTGTCACTGAATCCGGACTGGTGGTGAAACGCGGCGAATATATCACCCTCGATGGCTCCGCTGGTGAGGTGCTGCTGGGCAACGTTCCCAAGATCGAACCGGAAGTCAGTGGTGATTTCGCAACCTTGATGGCCTGGGCCGACGGCTGCCGGCGCCTGAAGGTGCGGACAAATGCCGACACCCCCTACGATTCCAGGGTGGCGCGCGACTTTGGCGCTGAAGGGATTGGCCTGTGCCGGACTGAGCACATGTTCTTTGAGGGCAACCGGATTCAGACCGTGCGCGAGATGATTCTGGCCAATGACCTCGCCGGTCGTAAGCGTGCCCTCGACAAGATCCTGCCGATGCAAAAGGAGGATTTTCTCGGGATTTTCCGCGCGATGAAAGGGCTGCCGGTTACTATTCGCCTGCTCGATCCGCCGCTGCACGAATTTTTGCCGCAGAACGACGATGATGTGTCCGAATTGGCTCAAGCGGTCGGGATCCGTTTCTCTGAGGTCAAGTCTCACGTGGGAAAACTCCACGAGTTTAACCCGATGCTCGGCCATCGCGGTTGTCGTCTGGCGATCACCTATCCGGAAGTCTACGATATGCAGGTCCAGGCGATTATGGAGGCAGCCTGTGAGCTGGTGCGCGATGAGCAGTTTGAGATTGAGCCGGAAATCATGATTCCACTGGTCGCTCATGTCAATGAACTGCGGATCTTGCGTGAAAATGCGGTCAAGGTCGCTGATGCTGTTTGTGAGCGTTATGGGGTCAAGGTCAAATACCTGATTGGTACCATGATCGAACTCCCTCGCGCCTGTCTGACCGCCGATGCTATTGCCACAGAAGCTGAATTCTTTTCGTTTGGTACCAACGACCTGACCCAGACCACCTATGGTTTGTCACGCGATGATGCCGGTAACTTCCTGCCCGACTATGTTGACCGCGGCGTGTTGAAAAAAGATCCTTTTGTTGCGCTGGATCAGCGTGGGGTCGGAGAATTGGTCAGGATCGGATTTGAACGGGGACGGGCTACCCGTCCTGATCTGAAAGTCGGGATCTGCGGTGAACATGGAGGTGAGCCTTCCAGTGTCATCTTCTGCCACAAGATTGGCCTTGATTATGTGTCCTGTTCCCCTTACCGGGTTCCGGTAGCGCGCCTGGCAGCTGCTCACGCCGCCATCCTCGAAACATAACCCACCTTTGTTCTGACGTAATCATGCGGCAGGCGAGTTCCCGGTCAGATGGAGCTCGCCTGTTGTTGTTTGACCGGCTGGACATCCCCAATGGTGTTTATGTGCGCCAGAATATAGTCAGTGGCCTGGCCCATTGCCAGTGGGCGACTGTAGTAATATCCCTGGCCAACCGCGCCACCATGTTTTAACAGATACTCGTGTTGCTGCCGGGTTTCTATTCCTTCGGCAACAAAGCGTAGCTGCAGCCCCTCTGCCATCTTGATCATTGCTGGAATAATGGTATCGGTCGGATTCTCTGCGGAAATTTTCTGGGTAAAGGACTTGTCCAGTTTGAGGGTATGAAGCGGTAAGCGGTCAAGATAGCAGAGGGACGAATACCCGGTGCCGAAATCATCAACCGCAATTTTAACTCCGGCCTCGGCCAGCTCAACGATGTTGGCAACTGTTGTTTTAAGATCCTGAACCAGGACATTCTCTGTCAGCTCCAGTTCGATATCCTGTGGTCTGAGGCGATGGTAATGGATCTGATCCAGCACTTTTGCGGCAAAGTTGTCCATCTGCAGTTGGACCGCAGAAACATTGATCGACACCTGCACAAAGAGGCCTTTGCGGTTCCACTCGTTGATATTCCGGCAGGCGATGTCCATGACGCGCGCACCGATATCAAGAATCAGCGAGGTTTCTTCGGCTGTCTCGATAAACTGGTTAGGCAACATGATCTCGCCCGAAGGCAGCTGGATCCTTGCCAGGGCTTCGAGGCTGCTGACCCTCATGGTGTTGAGGTGGAAGAGGGGTTGGTAGTAGACGATCAGTTGGTCGTTTTTCAGCGCCTGTCGGATCAGGTTTTCAGTAAAGACTTTCTGACTGTTTTTGTTCTCCAGTGACCAATTGTAGAAGCCATAGGAGTTGATGGAGCGGTTTTTCAGGTTGCATAACGCCGTGTCGACATTTTTCATCAGGTCTTCACAGCTGTTGCCATGCTCGGGATAGGTTGCAATCCCGATACTGACGCTGATATGGATTTCGTGGCCATTGTCGCGTATCGGCATGGCGGTTTCAGCAACGATACGCTCGGCTCTACGGAGTGCCTCGTTGTGGGCATTGACGGTGGGCAGTAGTAAGGCGAATTCATCGCCACCGATGCGGGCGAGGGTATCAACGGGGGTGCAGCAGCGTCTCAGACGGTCAGCAAAGCGGCGCAGCGTCTTGTCGCCGATCGTCTGGCTGTACGTGTCATTGATGAGTTTGAAGCGGTTGATATCGATCAGTATCAATGCGAAGGTTTCATTCGTGCCCTGGGCGCGCGTGATCATCTGACTTAGCCGCTCATGAAGCAGATTGCGATTGGGCAGACCGGTCAACAGATCGTGATTGTGCTGAAAACGGATGAGTTCTTCTGAACGTTTTTTCTCGGTAATGTCACGGGCCACCCCATAGGTGCCGATAAAATGACGTCCGGCTTTTTTCGTCCGCCCGAGACGGTAACCGCCGGCCAGCTTGCGTTCGATATTCAGGGTGCGGATCTCGGTGTAGACGATGTTGGTCTTTTCTTTTCCCTGAAGTCTTAACTCCACTTTTTCGTCGAATCTCAAGGTCGAGTCAGCCTTGAAGTAGCGGTTCGCCAGATCCAGATCCTCATGATAAACAACCGTACTGTAGTGCCTGCCCAGCAGTTCCTTTCTGGTGAAACCTAAACGATCAATGCTGTTTTTATTCACGAAGTTAAAATTGCCATGTTGATCGAGCATGTAGACAAGGTCAGGTGAATTGTGGACGATGAACTTGTGCAGTGCTTCCGATTCCTGCAGGGTCTCGATCATCGCTTTGTTGTCACGTTCAAGCTGGATTTTTTCACAGACGTTGTTGACGGAAAAAAGAAGTTCTTCGGGAGTGTAGGGTTTGCGGACGAAGTCTTTTGCTCCGGCGTTGAAGACATGAACGGCTTTTCTTATTTCAGATTCACCGCTGACGACAATAACATTGGTCTGCGGATGGTATCTGTTGATGTGCTCCAAAACGGCGAAGCCGTCAACCTGCGGCATGTTCAGATCAAGTAGCGCGATATCGTACTGCCGGCGTGACAACTCTGAAAACGCCTCGCTGCCGGAAGTCACAATCTGTGAGTTGCGCCCATCCAGCTTGAGGATGCTCTGCAGACTCTGCGCTACCTTGATTTCGTCGTCAATAATCAGAATTAACATATGCCATCATTCTCTCCCCCCAAGTATCAGCATGTCGTCATTAGTAGATGGATGTGCAGTGTATCATGCGATCTCACGTGGCAGAAGTATTTTGAACTCGGTGCCGGTTGCCGGACTTGAAAAACACGAGATGCTGCCGCCCATTTCCTTTACCAGTGTATTGACAACGACCAGTCCCAGACCCGAGTGTCCCTCCTTGGTACTGACAACAGGAGTGAACAGGTTCTGTAAAATGGTCGGGGTAATGCCGGGGCCATTATCCTTGACCGTGATCTCAACCAAACGCTGTTGATCCTGAAAGATATTATCCCGGGTGAAAACCTGAATGGTTCCACCGAACTCAAGAACTTCCGCGGCGTTTTTAAGCAGGTTGATCAACACCTGTTTGAGCTTGTCGGCAGAACAGCGAACCGGAGGCAATGTCCTGTCAAGCTGCAGAACCGACTGGATGTGTCCCGACGTGTACAGTGAGTTTTTCAGGATGCGATCAAGCTCGGATATCAGTTCATTAATATTGGTAATATCCTGGCTGCTTATAACGCCTGAGGTATTCTCCCTTGCGTGCAGCAGGATGCGACCAATCCGCTCAATTTCTTCGGAAATGGTGCGCAACTCCTCCTGGGCCGCATCCTCCTGGTGAAGCTTTTTGCCAAGAACATAAAGATAGTTGTTGATAATTGACAAGGGGTTGCTGATTTCATGCACCAGTTGTCTGAATCGGTTTGCTCCCATGCCAAGAGAATTATCCAGGGTTTTGTTGAGAGCAGCGTGGCGCCGGGCGACCTCCTCGCAAAACAAAGATAACAGGGCCTTGTCGGTTGCCGCCAGGGGTGATTTTTCACGGCCCAGCCCCAGGGCTATCACGCCGATTTTTGTATTCTGGTCAATCAGGGGGATCAGGGTGGCTGTTGTGCTGTCAAGCAGGCGGAGTAATTGCCGATCGGCGATAGTGGAACCGTCTGTGGTCAGGGTTTCTTCCCTGCCGGAGTTGAGGGCGGCAATAATCTGACTTTTGTTGTCAGATTCTTCCCAGACCAGATCCTCTAACTGATGCAAGCCAAGATCATTGATCGGAATGACGCAATTTTTTTTCTCATCGTAACGCAGCAGCAGCAGTTGCTGCAAAGGAAAGACCGAGCAGAAGCTGATTCTAACCTGCTTGGCAAAAGTTATCATATCCTTGCTGAGGCCAGGTGCAGCAGCCCGGCTCAGAGCGACCCGGCGAACTGCCTCGCGCAGTTGCGGGGCCGATTTTTTATCCTCGGACAGCAGACCTGATTCCTGCTGTTGGTTGATCAGAGAGGCGGCATCCGGAATACTTAGGGCGGTCAGCATGGCGATACTTTTGTCCAGCGCTTCATGAAGGCAGGTAAGGGCTGTTTCGGAGGTGAGCCCGAGAAGCTCCGTCGCTCTAGCCAGCGCTGTGGGGTTGTCGTCAGGTTTGCGGCTCCCGGTAAAGCGGGCAGCAACGGCGAGAATTTTTATCAGGGTCGGAGCACTGCGTAACTCATCAGTAGGAGCGCGTTGAAATTGGATGGCATCGGCAATAAAGGAATCGAGTTTCCAGCTCTGCGCCAGCAGTGCTCCGAGCTCACAATGATCGATTTGTAGAAGTGCTCTTTCCTGCTCACAGAAACTGTAGGGGGTCTCGTAATAACTGTCCAGCAACTGGAGATAATTGTCACAATCGTTCATCATCAGGATCAGCATGCCGGACTGGTGGAGCAGGCCGGCAAAAAACGCTTCTCCGGGTTTGTGATAGTTAAGCAGGCGGGCCAGCCGTTCGCACAGATTGGCACAACATATGGAGCGCACCCAGATCTGGCGTAACTGGTGATTAAAGGCACTGCTGAACTGGTAAAAAAACTGCTCAATCGCAGAGGTGGTAACAATGGTTTTGAGGTTGTGCATACCCAGCACGATCAAAAAACGGCGCAGATCACTGACATCGTTCCATTGTCGAAAAGCCGGAGTGTTGGCAATGTGCATCACCCTCGACGTCAGCCCGGTATCTTTGCCGATCATCTCGGCGAACTTGTCAAAACCCGCATCTTCCTGATGACAAAGGTTGAGCAGTTCCACCAACAGATGAGGGACCGTGGGGAGGTTGGAGATGTTATAGCTTTTTTTGTCGCTGCAAGTGATATTCATTGCTTCTCTGATGTTCAGTAGATTCGACAGTTCTGCTACCACATGCCGGCAGTTGGGCTGGTGGGTAGCCGACTACAACTAATAGATATATCTAATTAACTAAAACAAGGGAAAAAGGCAAGTATTTTAATAAATTCATGTGGTGTTGCTAGTGAAGATTCTTTCATTAAGAAGATCACGTATTTTTTCCGCCATGCTTGTACTGATACGACCCGAACCTTCGGCCAGCTGCACGGTTCTGTTGCCCAGCAGACAATAGAGGTCAAGCAGACCCGTGGTACTGGTTTCCAATGCCTGCAGATGGGCCGTGAGGGTGCCGATATCACCCCGCACAATGGGGCCGGTCAGCCCTTTTTTTGTGCCACAGGTGGCGACATTGTGCAAGGTCGCTTCGAGTAGCGGGAGCAGACAGGTGTCCCCCCGGGCCGGGTCAATGCCGCATTCTTCCAGTAGAGAACCAGCCTCCGCGATCAAGGTGACAAGATAATTGGAGGCCAGGCAGGCGGCGGCATGATAAAGATGTTTCATCTGGGAGCTGATGAACTGGAGTTGTCCCCCCAGGGCATTACAGAGGGTCGCGGCAGCGGAATAAGCGGCCACATCCCCTTCACCGAAATAAGAAACACGGCTCAATCGTTCATACGCCTGCTTTCGGTCGGCAAAAGGGAGCAGCGGATGGAGGGAAAACAGGAACGTTTGCCCTTGTGGTTGACGCATAATGGCGGCCGGGTGAACACCGCTGAAATGAAGCAGGACAGAGTCCGATTGGGCTATCTGCTTGAGGTGAAGTTGGCGTGCAACGGCAGCAATTTGATCATCTGGCACCGCGATCAGAATCAGCTTGGCAGGGGCCGCAGCGTGCAAATCCGTTGTTGCCAGATCCACATCACAGCCGATAAAAGAACAGGCTTCATGCGCTGTGTGTGCGTTGCGACCAATAATGGCGACCGGTTGAAAGCCCTTCTCGAACAGGGTTCTGGCAATGGCCGCACCGACCCGACCGGGGCCGATCAGGGCAAAACGGCTGTTCATGCAACCTCGACGGTGAGTGTGCCGACCTGGTCGATACTTCCCTCGAGGGTGTCGCCACTGTTCAGTTTGGCAACGCCGGCCGGGGTTCCGGTAAGAATGATGTCGCCCGGTTCGAGGGTAAAGTAGATGGAGATCTCGGCAATGATTTCTTCAATTGAACGCATCATCTGGGCCGTATTGCCCTGCTGCCGAATCAACCCGTTCACCTTCAGTTGCAACTCAAGGTTGTTAGGGGTAGCCACCTGGTCAGCCGGAACAACGTCAGAAAGAGGGCAGGAGGTGTCAAACCCTTTGGCGATTTCCCAGGGGAGCCCTTTCTCCTTGAGTTGGGTCTGCAGGTCGCGCAGGGTCAGGTCAAGGGCGACAGCATAGCCGGTAACATGGTCAAGAGCATCGGCTGCGGCGATTTTCTTGCCGCTTTTGCCAATCACTACGGCCAGCTCCAATTCATGATGACACTCTTGGGCAAAGTCAGGCAGAATGATCGTGCCGCCATTTTCGAGCAAACTGCTCTGAGGCTTGCAGAAAATCACTGCACGATCCGGTACGGCATTGCCAAGTTCGCGGATGTGATCGAGATAGTTGCGCCCCAGGCCGATGATCTTGCCGGGGTTGAGGGTGATGCCGTTGGTGAATTTAATCTGACGCATGCTGGTGTCCTTGTCGAGTCGGTTAAAAAACTACTGCACTGTGCGAGCTTTGGGTAACGACCAGTTACGGTGGATAGCCAGTACCCGGATCAGAATAACGCTGCCGGCAACCAGCAGCAGATTCAACTGCTCAGGCGCTTCAAGACGCGTCAGAATGACCAGCATAATACCACCAAAAATGCAGGCGGAGGCGTAAATTTCCTGGCGCAGGATCAAAGGGACTTCGTTAGCAAGGATATCGCGGATAACCCCGCCGGCGGTGCCTGTCAGTACGCCCATCAACACGGCACCAAAGGGGCCGGTTTCAAACAGCAGGGCCTTGCTGACGCCAATCACTACAAAGGTACCTAAACCAATGGCATCCAGATACAGCAGTGGTTGCATCAGATTGGGCAGGTGGCGATGCATGACAAAAACCAGTACCGCCGTTGCTGCCGGCACCCAGAAATAGATTTCGTTCTGCAGGCAAAAAGGGGGCAGATCACCAAGGAGCAGATCGCGCAGGGTGCCGCCACCGATGGCCGTGACCATGCCGAGGGAAACAACACCGAACAGATCCATCTCCTTGCGTACACCGACCCAGGCGCCGGAGGCGGCGAAAGCGACGGTGCCGATCATGTCAAGAATAAACAATAGGCTCATGGCCAGAACTTTCTCTGCGTTGAGAATTTGGGCACTGACAACCGCTGTGCCGGTTGCGCCGACTCTGTGTTAGTATATTTGCCTGCCAACCGACAGGATTGCAATGTTTTTTCCTATTGCTGATACTCCCAAGCCGCCTGGTCGCCCCTATGTCACCTGGGGGCTGATGGCAATAAATATTGCTGTTTTTCTTCTCATTTCCTTCCCGGCTACCCGTGCCTCGGTCGATTTGACTGATCCGTTGCTATTGGAATATCTCAGATCACTTGGTTTGTACGGCAGGGTGTCGGCTCAAGAGGTGCTTACGCACCTGAGCGCGCACGATCTGTTGGTGTTCAAATATGGTTTCAGGCCGGCGGCTGCCTCACTGCCGACTCTTTTAAGTTCCCTGTTTCTGCACGGCGGTTTGATGCATCTGGCCGGCAATATGATGTTTCTTTATATTTTTGGGAACAATGTCGAATACCGGCTCGGTCATTGGCGCTATCTGCTGGTTTATCTGGGGTGCGGTGTGGCGGCGACACTTTTTTTCACGCTGTTTTCACTCCGTTCCCACATTCCCCTGATCGGCGCTTCCGGAGCGATCTTCGGTGTGCTGGGGTGTTACTTTCTGTGGTTTCCCAAAAACCGGGTGCGCTGCCTGATCTTTTTGTTTCCTTTTGTGGTAACGACGATTCTTCTGCCGGCCCGATTATTGCTCGGTTTTTATCTGCTGATCGACAATCTGCTGCCGTTTATTGTCAGCGGTACCCAAGGCAGCGGAATTGCCCATGGTGCTCATATCGGCGGTTTTCTTGCGGGCTTAGGTGTTGCCTGGGGGGGGAATCATTACCGCCAGCTGTTTCCCCAACGCCCGGCGTCAGAGTCGCGGCGACGGCATACACCGTTGGAATCTTTGCGCCGCATCTGTCCAGCCATCAATCAGGCGAATCTTGACCAGGCGGCGCACTGTTATTTCAGTTTAAACAGTCGCGAAGAGCGTCAGCAGGTTGCGACCGCAGATTTGCTTGCGGTTGGCAATTATCTGCTGGCCCAGGAACGCAATCAGGAGGCATTGATTCTTTTTCGCCGATTAATTGCCGAACGCCCACGCGATGTTGACCTTGCTCAGGCGTATCTGGGGGGAGGGCAGGCAATGGTAAAAAATCCGCGTTATCTGACCAGCGCTTATCATTATTTTCTCGCGGCGATTGATCTGTCCAGCGATGAGGAATTAATTGCCCGGGCGCGTGCTTATCTGCGCTCGATTGAGGAAGGTGGTCCATTTACCCTGTGATCAGGGGCGTTAGGTTGTTGCCGGGCTGAGATTGTTTCTGCCGTTATTTTTGCGCAGGGCCTTTGGCTCCTGTGGCAAGGGTGTTTGTCGCCATGGACGGCGACAAAAAGCGGTCATGGATGACCCAACGGGAAAAAATCGCGTCCCTTGACATAGGATCCGAAGATCCGGTGCTGAACAGTTACCAAAAATCAACCGTCCATCCCGCTGATATGCCACGATGGACGGCCTCAAATTTATATCAACCAGTACCCTGTAACTCAAGAAATGTCGCAAGATGCGATAGATTATGGGTTACAGGGTGCTAGCTGCGTTGAAACGTATCGCGAGCAAAGGAGTAGCTGAAATTCATGTGATCTGTGTAGGTGTCTTCGAGTATGGCAACGACGTCCTCGGTAAAAACCAGCTCTTCGTCGGTCGGGATAACAAACACCTTGATCGGTGAGTCGGGGGTGGAAATCATCGTTTCACGCTTGCGGGTCATGGTGTTGCGATTTGTTTCACGGTCAAGTGTGATCCCCATGTGTTCCAGGTTCTCCAGGGCTTTTTCGCGGATCAGCCATCCCATCTCACCGACACCGGCGGTAAAGACAATGGCATCAAGGCGACCGAGGGCAGCACAATAGGAACCAATATATTTTTTCAGCCGATAAGATTCGATCTCAAGAGCGAGGCGACAACGCTCGTTGCCGGCTTCGGCGGCCTCGATCACATCGCGACGATCGGTAAACTCGCCGGTGATACCAAGGATTCCCGATTTTTTATTGAGAACACTATCAATCTCTTTAGGGGTCAGTCCCTCGCGCTCCATGATAAAGGCCGGAATCGCCGGATCAATGTCGCCACAGCGGGTTCCCATCACCGCCCCCTCAAGGGGAGTCAGCCCCATGGAGGTGTCCACCGACACGCCATTTTTGATGGCGCTATGGGAAACGCCATTGCCGATGTGCATGGTGATGATGTTGCATTGCTCCGGCTTTTTGCCGAGCAGGACAGCCGCACGTTTGGATACATAGAGGTGGCTGGTGCCATGAAAGCCGTAGCGCCGAACGCCGTGCTTGGTGTACCACTCGTGAGGCACCGGATAGGTATAGGCATGTTCCGGCATGGTCTGATGGAAGGCGGTGTCAAAAATGGCAATATGCGGGACATCAGGAAGAACCGCCTGGGCCGCTTCAATGCCGGAAATGTTTGGTGGATTGTGCAATGGAGCAAGGTGTTGAACCTCCTTGATAGCATCCAGTACGTTCTCGTCGATGCGCACCGAGCAGGTGAATTGTTCACCACCATGAACCACCCGATGGCCGACAGCAGATATCTGGTTCATGTTGGTAACAACGCCGTGCTCCTTGCCGCTGAGGGTTTTAACAATCAGATGAACAGCGGTTTTATGATCGGGACACTCGTACTCTTCACGGTAGGTGTCGCGCCCTGGTACTTCGTGGATAATGTAAGAATCGCCGATGGTAACGCGCTCGACCATCCCCTTGGCAATGACTTCCTTGCGTTTCCAGTCAAACAACTGGTACTTTACCGACGAGCTTCCGCAGTTCAAAGCCAGAATGTCCATGTTGCAATCTCCTTTATAATCAATGTAGAAAATGGATCGGTGACCCTCACGATCGTCCGATAATCATGGTGGGGTTGCCGGCGACAGCCACTTAAACATAACAGAACACTGGTCCAATTGCGCGTACAGGCTAGCGCGATTAGCTCATTTTTCGCAAGTGTTTTTCAGGTCTGGACAGGGAGGTTGAGATCGGGTAAAGTGCCACCTGTTGCGAGGGTATAACCGTGCCTGGTGATACCAGAACTTAATTTTTCAGGAGGAAAAATCATGGCTCATGTAATCTCTGACGAATGTATTGCTTGTGGCGCTTGCCAATCAACCTGCCCTGTCGACGCGATTGCCGAAGGCGACATCTACTCCATCGATGCGGAAACCTGCACCGATTGTGGCGCTTGCGTTGACTCCTGTCCGGTGGATGCGATCAGCGGGGTCTGATCCTTTCCATACCGAATGAGGTGAAAGCGGTGGCTGTTATTTAACGGTCGCCGCTTTTTTTTGCGCTGTCGAACTGGTGGAAAAAAAGCAGGGCGGGCGGCGTAAATTTAGCGCTCAGGCGGGCGGGAAGTGGTGACATTGACGCTGAACTCGGCAATGTTTTCCGGCAGATCCCTAAAGACAATATCAAAAGGAATACTTCTGCGCGGGTCGACCTTCATGTTGCTTAAGTCTTTGCCAAACTGGTTCCCCATCATCTGCTCCAGTTCCTCAAAATGAAGGGTGCGCAGTTGTTCATCGCTGATCGGGTTGCCGCAGAAGACGGTTTTTTGCGTCAGCGGTTTGCCGAGCTGATCGTACAATACCCCCTTGACCTGGATGGCGGAACGAGGCTGGTTGAAATTATTGATCGCCTCACCACGAATCAGGAAAATCTCGCCGACATGTTCATTTCTTAAAAACCGTCCTTCCAGTGTCCCCAGAGAAATCTGGTTAATGCCGTTTGACTCTTCGGTCGTCTGACCAAAAAATTGCTTCAGCTTTTCATTGACGGCTTCCGGTCCGTCCACATAGATATAGACTCCACCGCCGATCAGCGCCGCCAGAATGATCAGGAGCATGGCCTTGATCAGAATCGAAAAAACCGAGCTGCCGGGAGCTGCCGTGGTTTTATTCTTTGTTGCGGAAGCGGCGTACAGTTCCCTGGCTTCTGCCTGCTCCACAGGGGTATCAAGCGGCTTTTTTCCAGATTCGGGAACAGGTTCAGTGTCTGCTGCTGGAGGGGGCGCCAGCTCTTCATCGTTGCCAAAAGTAAAGTCTTCAGCGGTTGCGTCGCTGCTATCGAGTTCGCGGAAGCGGTCGTAGTCGAATTCGCTGTCATTGGTTTCAATATCACTGAAGTCCGTCGGATCGTCAGGAATGACGAACTGGTCGCGAGAAAAAGTGTCTATTTTTTCATGTGCCGGTGGCTCAGCTTCGCTATTCGCGCCCGATTCCGGGGGAAAACCCTCCCGGGCTTCTTCTTTTTGCGCCGCTGTTGATGCTTCTGAGCCTGTTTCTGCGGCTACCGCTTTGTACACCATGAAAACGTGCCGACAGCGGGCACAGCGTAGCTTTGCCCCGGCATCCGGGATGCGTTCAGCGGCGACCTTGAAACGGGTGGAGCATTCAGGGCAGGTGATAACCATATGCGACCTCCTGTTGGAGCTTATCCATGAGTATTTCAGCACATCAATCGGCGGCCATGTCGGCTGATGCGCAGAATGCTGTCAGGCGTTGTTAACCAGATAGATGTCTGGCAGGTTACGATAGCGTTCGTCGTGGTCAAGGCCGTAGCCGATGATGAAGCCATCATCCATGGTGATACCGACATAGTCGGCCTCAATATCAACTTCGCGGCGTTTACGCTTGTCAATCAAGGTACAGATTTTAAGCGATTGCGGTTCCTGGAGTAATAATTTGTGGTAGAGGCATTCCAGGGTGTAACCGCTGTCGACAATATCTTCGATAATGATCACATGGCGGCCGCGAATGGGCATTTCCAGCCCTTTACGAAACTCGATGATGCCTGACGTGCTGGTTTCTGAGCCGTAGCTCGCCAACCGGACGAAATCAACAACGGTCGGAACCTTGATCGCCCGAATCAGGTCGGCAATAAAAATAAAAGAACCCTTCAGAACACCAATCAGCATAACCTCCTGATCGGCAAAATCGTGGGAAATTTCGGCGCCTAAACGCTCGACTTCGACGGCGATACGTTCTCGTGAATAGAGGATGCTTTGCTCTTTTTCCGTTATTGACATTGCTGCTCCCTGATCAAAAATAATAGGAGCAACCTATAGCAGGAAGAAATAACTCCTGTCAATTGAAAGGGCATTGCCCGGCGATTCTTTAAAGTTGTAAAAACACCTTGTATTCATTGAGATTTTCTGCTTTAGCGGGGGTGGTTTGAGGAATTGTCGGGTTTGTTGTTCGTATGAAATGAGCCTCTTGCAACAGAAGGAGCGACAAGAGTGCTTTAATGGGATAAAAAAAGTATTTAAAAAAAGCTCATCCATTATTATCTTGACGTAACCATTGTGTTATAGTCCCCCTCATATTTTTTCTATGGTCAGAATTTACCGCGTTGTGGCGATTTCCGACGCAGTCTGTATAACCATCATCAAGGAGTTCCTATGAGCGAAGCCCCTGCCTCCCCTAATGAGAGAAGAACGTTTCTGGGTATTATCCTGGCGGCTATTGGTGCCTTTGCCGCCGGCGCTTTTGGCTGGTCGCTGTTCCGTTTTCTTTCGCCTGTTGATCGTGGCGGTGAGGACAACCAGGTGCGCGTTACCCGCGATCTGGTGGCGATTGGCGGTGCCCATTTCTTTGCTTTCCAGGGGCGGCCGGCGGTTGTATTGCAACCACGGGCCGGAGAGTTTGTCGCTTTGAGTGCGGTCTGTACCCACTTGGGTTGCATTGTTAAATGGATTGATGAGTCGCAGGAATTTCTCTGCCCCTGCCATGCCGGTCGCTTTGCCCCTTCCGGCCAGGTTCTCGGTGGACCACCGCCACGCGCCCTGGATACCTATCCGGTAATCCTTGACGGCGACGACATTCTGATCGGTTAAGGAGGTAGACAATGAATCCTGCTAAAGAAGCAATTGACTGGTTGGATCGGCGCCTGGGCGTTCGTGAATTAATGCACAAGAACCTTGGCGGCTATTTACTGCCGCGCAATATCAATATCTGGTACACCCTGGGGGCGGTGCTGCTGGCGATGTTTGGCTTACAGTTTCTTACCGGAACCCTGCTGCTGGTTTACTATGTGCCCGATACAGAAAAGGCTTTTACCAGTGTCACCATGATCATGAACGAGATCCCCTATGGCTGGCTGATCCGTTATCTGCATGTGGTCGGCTCCAATCTGATTATTGTCTTTATGTTGGCGCACATGCTCTCGGTTCTTTTCATGGGCAGTTACAAGCGCCCACGTGAGTTAACCTGGATCTCGGGTTTTATTCTGTTTAATCTGGGACTGGTATTCTGTCTGACCGGTTATCTGCTTCCCTGGAGTCAGCTGTCTTTCTGGGCAACAACTGTAGCTACCGATGCTGCCGGTGCCATACCGATTATTGGGGATCAACTGGTCGCATTCATGCGTGGCGGGCCCACCGTCAATGAAGCTACCCTTGGGCGCTTTTTTGCGCTGCATGTCATGGGGCTGCCCTTGGCGTTTTTAGCCCTGGTCGGTTTTCATCTGTTTTGTGTCCGCCGCGTTGGTATCTCCAAGCCACCTTTTGGTGATGACTATCGCACGACCGATATGCCCTTGAGCTTCCATCACGAAGAGCATCATGATGGCGTGCCGTTTCATCCCAATTACACCATTAAAGATACAGCCATGGTCTTTTTTGCTCTGGCGCTGCTGGTGGCTATCACTTTCTTCGCGCCAGGGCTCTTTATTCCGCCGGATGCGCTGGAACCTGCCGACCCATTCTTTACCCCTCCAAATATCAAGCCGGAGTGGTACTTCCTGTGGGCTTATCAGGCGCTGAAAATATTCCCCAATGAGCTTCTTGGTCTAGCCTCCCAGGGGGTGGCTATGGGTTTTCTCGCCATGTTACCGTTTTTTGACCGGGGGCTGGAGCGGCGACCGGCTCACCGACCCTTGTTTGTCACCCTTTACCTGCTGGGGATTCTGGTGTTTGTCGGCTTGTCACTGTGGGGGCATTACTCATGAAAAAAACATTTCTGACCAATCTGTTGTTCCTTCTTGCCATTCTCTTACTGACTGGCTCCAGCGCTTCTGCTGAAACCACCAGTGTCTGCATCGATTGCCATAGTGGGCTTTCCGGCCAATTGGGTGAAATTCCGACAGCAGAGTGGCATACCAGTATCCATGCGCGCCATCGGGTTTCCTGTCATGATTGCCATGGTGGCGACCCCACCGATTATGTCAATGCCATGACTGCCGAACGCGGCTTCATCGGTGTGCCGGAATATGCCGCGGTGCCGGCTTTTTGTGGTCGTTGCCATGTCGGGGTCGAAGAGGACTATCGCGAAAGTCTGCACGGTCAGGTGGTTGAATTTGGCGGTCCCAACTGCGTCACCTGCCATGAAAATCATGCGGTGCAGGTGGCTACCATCGACCTGATCAACGAGGTCAGCTGTTCGCGTTGCCATAGTTACGATAAACCGGCGTTGATCAAAGAGGAGATCAGTACTACCGAGGGGGTGCTCAGTCGTCTGGAATCTTCCGTCGCTTCTTTGTATCGGGTCGGGTTCGATATCGGCCGCCTGCAGGATGACCTGTTTTCGACTCGTAACAACTTCCGGCGCCTGTTTCATAGTGTCGATATCGAAAAAATCCGTGCCGAAACAGCTGGTTTTGATGCCGCACTGGAAGAAACCAAGGCAACCATTGACGAGCTGGAAAAAACCCTTGGCCGGCGCAAGATCGCCGGCGGTGCGCTGGTGCTGTTGTTGATCCTGGGGGGATGTGTCGCGTTGCTGATCCGACGCACCTATGAGGATCACAAATAGGAAGGTCAGTTATAAGAGAGAAAAAAAGCGGGAATCATCGTCAAGGTGGTTGCCGCTTTTTTCATATAAACCAAACATCGCTCTTGCACAATTCCAACACTTAACCGGCATCCTGGTAACAGCCCTTTGTAGATTCCAAAAGGAGATTGCCCTATGTCGGTTGCTGTTAGCCCAAATGAAAGATCCCATCAGTTGGGTGTCACCTGCCCGCTTTACTGCGAACGGTCAAGCTGCTGTCAACGTCCTGCAACGGTGACACTGATGTGGCAACTATTGTGTCAAACCGATGACCACGATGCCTGTCCGTTGTACCTCAGTTATCTGTTGCGCCGCACGCGTATGGTGCGCTGTGACAACGACTGGTTAGACTGCTGTTAACTTTAATCGTCGTCAAGATTGCGCTGGATCCGGCGTCCGATATATAGGCCGATAGAAGCGCCTATTACTGCGGCAAAATAGGCTGTCATTAGTCCCCATGGGCTGCCAGCCAGCCAGCCAAGCCAGCCGCCGACAAGCACAGCTATAACAACTACCAGCAGCTTGATGATCATTTAGACAATGCTCCTGCTCCGGCAGGTTCGGCAGTTGTTGCCCATTCGTCGGAGATCCGCGCTCAAAAAAAAGTTTATTGCCCTATTATATGGTGACGAAGGGTTCCATACCAAGGTTTTTGGCGATCTTTCCGGTTGCATTCAGGCTGCGGATGACGTATAAACGTGCCCCATGCGCCCGTAGCTCAGCTGGATAGAGCGCTGCCCTCCGGAGGCAGAGGTCAGAGGTTCGAATCCTCTCGGGCGCGCCAATATAATCAATGGTTTAGCGACTTTCGCAGACCTTTTTTTTGTGTCTGTGCCCATCCTGTGCCCATCCACTTGTGGTTTTGACCCTTACCCTCGGCAAATCAGCGGTTTTCCCGAGGGTAAGGGTCCGTGCCCAAACGACCTTTGCCCAACTTTGGGCACCGTGCCCATGTCTTTACAACGACTTATAAAATAAATAAGCATGCCAACGCATCATTTGATAAAAATAATGCAAGAAAATACCGCCACTTTGACCTTTGCCTAGTTCTTCAGACTGTCACATTTTCCCGTATCCAGGCAGATCTCAACATGCATTTTCCGCAAGAATTAAATACATAAAATCATCCCTTTCATCAATGAGAAAAACTTTCAAATTAAACCAAAACGGACTGACCTCCTATCGGCAATTCCCTATAAGTCAGGGTATTCAGTAACTTCTCACCTAGACCAATTTCAACCCTCAAAATTAATGCAAGATGATTTATAAAACGAGATCACCTGCCTGCTATTTCGACTGGCGTGGGTTAGCGTTCAACTTGGTGGAACGTGCTCTATCGAACCAGTGACCATCAGATTAAATTTTAAATTTATCGTGATTGCGGGGAAAATTGCTTACTGGCGGAGAAGGCATTGCATAAATTGATATAAACAATGCTAAAATGTAAAGTGTCGCTTTACATATAGTCAATATTTTAATATATTGTGTGCTGGAAACGCACTTTATAAAATTAGCATAAGGCAAATGATGTCAAATGATGCTTTACATTCCAGTGAAATATTAAAAAAAGCCCTTTTTAGCCTGCCTCAGGGAATGGCTGTTTCATCGAGTCATCTGAAAGGGTTTGGCGTATCCCGTCAGCTCGCACACCACTATGTTCAGAAGGGCTGGTTAACGCAATTAGGAAGTGGCTATTACCTTCGGGCGGGAGATAAACTCACCAAAACAGGTGCGGTGTCATCACTTCAGGCCAACGGTGTCAAAGTCCATATCGGTGGGAAAAGCGCTTTAGCTTTTAAAGGATTTAATCACTACCTGGGTATAGGAGGGGAAACGCTAACGCTTTACGGGCACGGAACAAGAAAACTCCCAGAGTGGTTTCAAGAGCAATTCAGGGCCAGCCTGTCGAATAGTATTCTGTTCGATGAGCAGGATAGTTTGGCGGAGCGGCCGTGTGTTTCTCGTTTGGATAATGAACCAAATGCTCCTTTTGTATCGGAACCGGAACGTGCCGTTCTTGAATTGCTGGATTTTGTGCCGAAACAGCAGACCCTGGAAGAAGCCAAGCAGATCATGGAAGGACTTTATTCTTTACGGTCTAAAAAGATGCAAGAACTCTTGAAGGCTTGCAAGAAAATCAAGGTCAAAAGGCTCTTTTGGAAAGTCGCCGAAGAACTGAAATTGCCGGTGCTGAAAAAAATAGACCTTGCCGATATCGATTTCGGCTCAATGTCAGATTATACCCTCCAGGGAGAAAAAACCTTGGTGCTGAGAAATCCACATGGATAGTCGCTACAAAGATACCGTTGCACTATTGCTTGACGCTATTCCATTCGTGTTCACGCAGAAATGTTTTGCCATGAAAGGTGGCACGGCGATCAATCTGTTCTGCCGTGACATGCCGAGGCTATCAGTTGATATCGATTTGGTATTCATCGATCCTGCGGCACCAAATAGAGACGACGCGCTCGCCACGATCGAGGGCAGCTTGCGACAAGTTGCCCAAGAGCTAGAAAAGCGTTTGAGGGTAAAAGTTCAAAGGACATCTTCAGGCTCCGACCAGGAAACTAAGCTCTTTGTCAGCCGTGGCACATGGCGAGTCAAGATTGAGGTGAATCATGTTTTCCGTGGATCGGTTTATCCAATCGTTGAAGGCCGTTTGACCCAGGGTGCTGAGGACATGTTCGAGCGGGAGGTGAGCGTACCAATGCTCGATGTTGACGAACTCTACGCCAGCAAGTTAGTCGCAGCTCTCGACCGCCAGCATCCGCGAGATCTCTTTGACGTGATGCTGCTCAATGAAAACGGTGGAATCACTCCTCGCATGAGGCGGGCATTCGTGATTTATCTGGCAGGACACAATCGACCAATGCATGAATTGCTGCCGCCACAAATCCATGACATAAAGGGCGCGTACGAGAAAGAATTCATCGGGATGACAACTCGGGATGTCAGCATTAAAGAGCTCGAAGAAACACGAGAGCGTCTATTTGCAGAGCTGCCCTCTTCACTTGACGATGCCGAACGCAGATTCCTCCATTCTGTCCATCAGGTTGAGCCAGACTGGGATCTGCTCGGGATACCGAATGTCGAGTCTTTGCCTGCCATCCGATGGAAGCTGATGAATCTTGAAATCCTGAAAGCCAAGAACCCAACAAAATTCGATGAGATGCTGGGAGCACTAGAGCTAGGCTTGATGTTAGCCAGAAAATAGTTGGCCACGCTGAAGCCCTGGCGGGATTTCTGGCAATGCAGGGTCTGTAAGAATCACCGTCTTTGGCCAAATTCACTACCTTCATACAATGCGAGAGTATAAATGAGAATTGCAACTCTTTGACCTTGCCTGACGCTTGCAGTAAATTGAAGAATATTTTTTTTGTGTAGGTATCTGAGAAAAAGCAGGAAAGAAAATGGTCAAAAAAGAGATTGAAGAGCTGACAATTTCTATCATTACTCGTCTTCATGAAAGATATGACAAGTTGAATATGGATGACGCAGATTATATCCCATTGGTAAAATCTGTAATCATTGGCGCTGTCGATTTTGCTGAAGATTTAGAATTATCAAAGGCGCAACAAAATAACATAAAGGAAAATATATATAGCTATGCAAGGTGTCTCTATCTTGTGGGTTGGCTGAATAATATTGAAGAAGACGAAGATATAGACATGGTAAGAAAAGAAGGTATGGATTGGTACGATTATATATACAAGAACGAAAAGTATCCTCGCTAATAAATCACTTTGAACAAATTGTTTGGTTATTTGCTCATAATTTTAAGAACTTGGTTGAGAGTCACAGACTACGGAGATTCCAAAATATCAGTGTTGATGGGAACCTTCTGATTTTTGGTTGATAGCTTACCGACTGAACCAAGTAAAGAACTTCTAAGAAGAAGCTTGATTCCCGGATATTCCGTATGCTTCATTGAGATTGGCCCTGTTGATTTATGTCCCAAAAACGTAAAATAATCCATATTGATATGGATGCTTTTTACGCTGCGGTAGAACAGCGAGACAACCCAGAACTTCGATTTCGCCCGGTGATTGTTGGTGGCGACCCGGACAGCCGGGGCGTGGTTGCTACATGCTCTTATGAAGCCCGGCGATTTGGCATTCATTCAGCCATGTCATGTGCCCGGGCTTATCGACTTTGTCCCCACGCAGTCTTTGTGCGCCCACGGTTTCAAGCCTACAGAGCTGTTTCAGCCGCTATCCGGGAAATCTTTCACCACTATACGGATTTGGTAGAGCCACTTTCCCTGGATGAAGCCTACCTTGATGTGACAGAGAACAAACCGAACATTCAATCAGCAACTTGGGTTGCCCAGGAAATCCGCCAGAAAATCAAAGTAACAACAGAGTTAACTGCTTCAGCAGGTGTTTCGTATAACAAATTCCTTGCCAAACTTGCTTCAGATATGCAGAAGCCAGATGGTTTGACTGTGGTGACTCCTGAACAAGCCCAGAGCGTGATCGACAGTCTCCCCGTTCGCCGTTTTCACGGAATCGGCCGAGTGACTGAGAAAAATATGCAAAACAGGGGGATTTTTACTGGAGCTGACCTGAAGCAACGCTCACAGGAAGAATTAGCCAATCTGTTTGGCAAGGCAGGCGAATATTGCTCGCGGGATCGATTTGCGACCGGTTGTACCCAACCGGGTTCGTAAGTCGATCGGCAAGGAGATCACTCTGAAGGAGGATATTGCTGACCGGGGTCAAATGTTGACAATCCTTGGTGAGTTGGCAGAAAAGGTCGATGCTTTGCTTCAGTCCAAGGAGACAAGTGGCGCGACATTGACGTTGAAAGTGAAATACGCAGACTTTCAGATCCTGACCCGATCGACAACGCGTGATGTTCCTATCACATCGGCCGATGAAATACTTCTTCTGGCCGAGAAGTTATTAGATAAATCGGTTGTTGGTGTTCAATCTGTCCGCCTGTTCGGTTTGACAATCTCTGGTTTAACAACTCAGATTCAGGTGGATGATCCGCTACAACTGGAATTTCCGTTTAACGTCTAAGAAGCAGAAGTTGTGACATTTCAAAAAAGCCGTCGGTAAAATTCCGGTGGCTTTAAAAAGAGATTCCAACACATGCGTTATTTGCAATTCCAAGGCCACAAGTGTTCACCATAAACGGTATCCACTAAAGTTTAACGACGATTGTTTAGATAATTTGATATCTGTATGTAATTTTTGCATGCTAAAATTCATAAAAAAATCTGATTAGTACTGATCTTCCGCTGTGTTTAACGACAATGCACGTCATACCCGTGAGGGCGGGTATCCAGGGGGGCTGCTCAGATTTCTGGACTTCCGCTTTCGCGGGAGTGACGACTTTTCAGAGGAGAGCGGAAGATTGATGCTAATCAGGTAAAAAAATTCCAGTAGAAATTTCTGCAGTGATTAAACAGTGAAATTCAGGCTACGCAAAAAGGAAAAAATATGAGAGCTATTGCTATTAATGGCAGTCCCAGAAAGACTTGGAATACTGCCATTCTGCTTGAGCATGCTTTGGCGAGCGCCGCGAAGGAAGGTGCGGAAACCGAGTTGATACATCTCTATGACCATGAGTTCAAAGGTTGCATCAGTTGTTTTGCCTGCAAGCAAATAGGCGGCAAAAGTTATGGCCGCTGTGCAGTCAACGATAGTTTGGCACCCATCCTGAAGAAAGCCGCTGAGGCGGACGTCCTCTTTCTGGGAACCCCTGTGTACTTCGGTGCTGAAACGGGGGAGATGAGGTCGTTTCTGGAACGCTTCCTGTTTCCATTTCTCACCTACACGCCCGGTTATGTGTCTATTTTTCCTGGGAAGCTCCGGGTCGGACTAATTTATACGATGAATATCTCTGAAAAAGATGTTCATACCTACAACTATGACAAGATCTTTGCCGCCTCGCAGGGTACGTTGAGTCGAGTATTCGGGAGCTGCGATCTTCTGTTGTGTACGGATACTTACCAGTTCAGTGACTATTCAAAATACCTGTCAACCTGCTTTGACGCAGAGGCCAAGAAGAAACGGCGAGAGGAAGTTTTCCCGCAGGACTGTAAACGGGCATTTGAATTAGGAGGAAAACTCACGGGCCCCGGTGAAGGTGTTGCGGTTTCATGAAATGGTGAATAGCGCAGAAAAACTTTATCCAGGTTAGAGCGGACCGGTGCAGTCTGGAGATCTTAAAAAAAACGTCGAAATGGGAGCCAATCCTCTGGTCCACTACTGGCAAATGCCATATGCTTTGGAAGTTTGGTTGAGCCCCTCCGTCCCATATATCACCATAAATAGATCAATAAATGCCTGCAATTACCAGATTGTGGGCATTTCCTATTTATGGAGACTTTTGATAGCCAGAAAAAGACTCCGATGTGTCTCGGTCAGACTGCAAGTACCGCCGGTATTTTTACAACCATTGGGTTCAGCCTGAAAACGGAAATAGGTTTTATCGGTCACTGTGCAGATCACCCTACGAAATATATCAACTCTCCTTGTGTCCACATATGATACCGGCCCCGTTCGGCAGATCTATCTGCAGACGTTCGATCCTGGACAACCCTGCCAGCCGCAGCAGCTCAATGATTTCTTGTTCATTATAAGCCCTCCCTTCCGGGGTACACACAAGCATGTTCAGCGAAAACAACGCTGGGAAGAGCGGCGCCGTGCGGTCGTTGTCGAGGATAAATTCATGAACAAACAGCACACCACCTGACTCCAGTGCAGCAACGGCATTGGACAACATGTTGGAGCAGTTTTCTGGCCCTTCCCCATGCAAGACATGGGATAGCCAAACCACATCAAAGCCATCAGGATAAGGCCCACCGTGGAAATCACCAGCAACAAAATCGACCCGCTCGTTCATGAAAAAACGCTTTATGGTTGTTTCAGCGAACGACTGCGTTGTCTGCAGGTCGAGAATCGTTGCGTTGAGTTGTGGGTTTTTCTGGCAAAAATGAATAGCGTAAGTTCCCGGACCACCACCGAGATCCAGCAGCCGACGTCGGCCGAATAAATCGATGTGCGATGCGACCTTCGGGGCGATAAGCATTGCCAAATTGAACATGCCGAGTAAAAAGCTCTCGCGTTCAACATCTGTCGGTTCATGAGAGATGCGGTTGCGTACCGGAGTACCAGAGCGTATCGCTTCATCGAGGCGACTCCATCCTTCAACCAGGTGATGATGATGCATGATGATGTAACCGAGGTAATCGGTTGATTTACGGTCGAGAAAAGCAGAAACACTCTCTGGAACAGAATATTCATCACTCTGCTTTTTAAGTAGCTGCAAAGCGACCAGTGCATCAAGCAGCATGGTTAGGCCGCGGGTATCCAGCTCAAGCTTCATAGAGAGCTCCGTGGCCGCACACGGGCCATCAGCCAAGTGAGTAAAAAGATCCAGCTTTACTCCGGTATGAAGAGCACAAGTTTCCCAGTAGCTTCCTGATAGCTTGAGAAGCATGGCCGGGTTCCAATTGGATATTTCCATAGCAATCTCCTTCATTTTTTTTCGGCACGACAACCTCATCCTCACTATATCACCAAAAATCATCAAAGGGTTCACTGACTACCATTCACCGGTTCTCACGAGTAAGGGACATTGCAACGATCACAAGTAATCAGGAACGGCAATAATATTTCAACTCAGGCGCTTGATTATAAAGGTTTTCCCCTGTACGTTTAGTTGTCATACGTCGAGGGCTTGCCTGGCACCACTAACTTATAAAAGGGAATGGAGAGAATCGATGACCAAAACAGAACTGGTAAATGCGCTAGCGGAAAAATCAGGATTAAACAAAAACGATGCGTCCAAGGCACTGACTGCCACACTTGACATCATTACGGATGCCCTGAAGGCTGGCGACAAGGTGTCATTGATTGGCTTTGGTACGTTCAGTGTTTCAGAACGTGCTGCACGGACCGGAAAAAATCCCCAGACTGGCGAAGCAATAGCCATCTCAGCATCCAAAACCGCCAAGTTCAAACCCGGCCAGCAGCTTAAGGTTGCTGTAAAGTAAATTAAAGACTTAATCGCCTGTTTTGACTAAAAAGCCATCAATCACCAGATCGGAGACTTTTTAGTCATGTGCATTTTTGAGCAGCCTTTGTGGCTTCCGGCCTGCAACGCCTCATTTATGAGGAATTATAGGAAAGTGTCGAATCTCGCCAGGCACGCTATCAAATTTAATGCGGGATAAAACAAGAGAAATAGAGCGCTTTATTGTTTTCATACAATTGATTGTTCCGCTTTCATTATTGTCAAATAACTTTATTCAAGCTAGACTTGCACGACATCCCCCACCGGCATCGCTTTTATATTCCAGTCCACCTAAGCTGAGGGGTTTTCTCAACAGGTGTAAACGCCACCCAAAACCCGCAGTTATTTGCCGCATAGTGGATCTCGCCTGAATTCTTCCTGTTTTATCAATTCAATCATTTGAGTATTTTTTTT
>JAHYIY010000051.1 GCA_019429255.1 Desulfuromonadales bacterium
GCACCGGGTCGGGAATCCTATGTCAAGGGACGCGATTGTTTCCCGTTGGGTCATCCATGACCGCTTTTTGTCGCCGTCCATGGCGACAAAAACCCTTGCCACAGGATCCAAAGGCCCTGCGCGAAGGGCAGCAGCTGAATAATTAGCAACAGATAAGCATCCGGCATCGCAACAACGGCGGCTTACAATTCACTTCCCCGTTTGTCGCGCAGCGCCTCAAACAGGCCATTGATCTACGGAACCAGCCCTTGATGCTCTTTGTCCAGAGCGACGATACCGAATTCATATACCTGTTGCCACCTGATTATAGCCTTATTCCCCCTCTGCTAATATCAGTTGATATGATTCAGGGTCGGCAGGTAAACCTTGAAACTGCTGCCGGCACCGGCTTCCGAAATCACCGACATATAACCGCGATGATTCTGGGAAACAACATGATACGCAATCGATAGCCCCAGTCCAACCCCCTGACCCACTTCCTGGGTTGTATAAAAAGGATCGAACACGCGGCGACAGATATCAGGGGACATTCCTGTCCCGTTATCCCTGACTTCAAGGCACACATACTCCCCCTTACCTTCAATGCGCAGGGTAATCTGCGGATCATCCTGCACCTCCACCAGCGCTTGTGCCGCATTTTTCAACAGAATAAGGATGATCTGCTGAATCTGCGCGGAGTCACAGACCACCTCCGGCACCGGCTGATAGTCCCGCACAATTCTGATGCGTTGAAATTTCAGATGACGGCGCATATCATAGTCACTGACCGCCAGATCAAGAGTTCGCTCAACCAGATCATTAACACGATGACCCGTGAAACTACTCCCCGAAGAGCGACAGAAGATCTGAATATTTTCAACGATTTTGGCCGCACGAATACCAGCCTCAGCAATGGAAGTGATCATGGTGTCACATTTTTTCTGCTGTAGATACGCTGCAATCACCGTCATCGTCGTCCCCAGTTCCTCAGCCGTTTCACAGTTTTTCCTGAACTCCGGCGACAGTCGCCGTTCAAGCACCTGAACGCTTTGCAGAATAACCGCCAGTGGATTGTTCAGCTCATGGGCAAAACCGGCGGCCAAACCGGCAACCGACTCCATCTTTTCTTTCTGGACCAGAACCTGTTCCAATGCCACCTGCTCCGTCACGTCATCGATATGAATTACCGCCCCACCTTCATCGGCCCCGGGCAGAGGATAGATCAAAATATCATAATGGCGCTTCGCTCCGCCCTGAAGCGTATCACGCCCTTCGACCTTCTGCAGGCGCATGGTTTTTTGGCTGGCCAACGCTGACTGCAGTTTTTCCAGAACAACTTCATACTTGACCAGACACAGGGCATCTTTCAACGCTACGCCCCTGGCCTGAAATGACTGCAACTGACATTCCTGCTCCGCCCGGTGATTCCAGAGAATCACCTTCAGTTCAGCATCCACGGCAATCAGGACAGAGGGCATGGAATCGATAATACGCTGGAGAAAGCTCTTTAATTCTTGCAAAGCGCTCTGAGCGGCACGTCGAACTGTGATATCCTGAACCGTACCCTCAATATAATGAACGTTGCCGTCCGTATTATAGACCAGATGATTATTGATCGCGGCCCAGAACAAACTTCCATCTGCTCGAACTATCTGCGCTTCAAAATTGATATTTCTGCCGGTAGCTTGAAGGCCTTCCAGCAAACGTGAGCGCGTTAGCGGATCCGCATAAAGCTGCGTCGACAAATCAGAATAATAATCCATTGCTTCGGCCTCGGATGCATGCCCCAGCATCGCCACCACGGCCGGATTCAAAGCCAGAAAACGCCCATCGAGGGACGATCGAAAAATGCCTTCGGTGGCATTGGTGAAAATTTCCCGGTAACGGCGTTCCGAATCACGCAGAGATCCAAGGCTTTGCTCAAGATTGCCCAGCATGTCATTGAACACCAGCTCGATCCGCTGCCATTCGTCGAAACAGCCGAGCTGCACGGGTGTTGAATGATCCCCCTGTTGAAACGCCTGTAACCGCCGGCCAACCAGCTCCATCGGCTTCTGGACATGCCTGGCAAATAACCAGCGATGACTAAAAAGAACAGCGGCGATCAGGGCAAAGAAGACCACCAGAGAACCGGCAAAAACAACATAAAGTGTGTCGCCGATATCTTTTCTGGCCGCCCCAACCGCTGTGCTGGTCTGTTGATCGAGAACCTGCATGGCCGCCATAATCCGCTCGGTCAACGCATCAAGCTTATCGCCCTGACCACTCAACAGCATCATTTCTCGTTGCTGTTGCTGTAACAGGTAAGTCATATGGTCAATCCTGGAGAGCAGTTCACGACCGGTCAGATGATGGGGGAAGGGTGCAGTAGTAAATTGCCTGGCGGCGGCCTTGATGGGTTCCAGTGCAGCAATAATCGCCTGATTGTCCAGTGGCTGAATCAACGCCTCATGGTTACGATCGAGCGTAAAAAACATGTTGGATAAGCGCTGGAAACTCACCCGCAACTGCCGCAAGGGGACAAAGGTTTCCATGAAATCGTCACTGATTCGCCCTTTGCCGCTACTTTGCGTCAACATTTCGCTACTGAACAGCAAAAGTTCATCAATTTCTTCTTCCTGCCAGCGTCGCTGCAAAATCGTAAAATTGATCCAGAAAGCGCGGACAAGAAAGGTGTGGTACTCCTCCTGCAAATGATATAACAGTTGCCGCTGGTCAGGGTCAGTTACACGACCCGCCAATTGACCAATGAGCTTGCCCAGTGCCTGCCCCTCGCTACCCAGCAGATCCTGATTGCCGTAAAACGTATTGCGCAAAACCGCCAATCGGGCTGCCAGCAAACCAAAATCGGAGCGATTATGAGAGTTGATCAGAGCCTGCTCAAAGCTGGTGCCAACGCGTTGATCGATGTCTTGATGTATATGTAGCAAAAAGCTGACAACAATCACCGCTGTCAGCAGAAAAATCAGCAGGGAGAAAATGGAGATAAGTTTAAGACATGACTTGATGGAAGTGATTTTTGAACGACCTGACATCATGATAAACCTGTCGCACACAAATGTGGATCGCGGCTAAAAAATAAAAAACCAGAGTAACTTCAATGCTGTCCTTGCGCAGGGTCGGGGTTCCTGTGGCAAGGGTGTTTGTCGCCATGGACGGCGACAACAAGCGGTCATGGATGACCCAACGGGAAACAATCGTGTCTCTTGACATAGGATCCGAAGATCCGGTGCTGAACAGAGACAAACCAGCCATTCCAGCTAAATGTTTTAAGCAGCCCTTAGCAGAAGGGAGCCGACACCAGCCCGGCGTACAGGTCATCCGGCAGATGGACACCACCACGAATAAAATAGCGCCGTTTTGGGAGAAAAATTATTTGTACTCACGTGATTTAAGGAATTCAATCCCTTCCCATTGCTCGGTGGTATGCTGCAACCGCCACTCGCTGGCTGCCAGATAGGTAAGTTCGCCTTCCGCATCAATCGCCAGATTGTTCTGGTTTTTTCTCTGAAACTCCTCCAAACGTTTACGATCAGTCGCGCGGATCCAGCGGGCGGTGGTAAAGTCAACTCCTTCATAAACAGCGTTAACATTATATTCTGCTTTCAACCGCTCCATGGTCACATCAAACTGGAGAACCCCCACTGCACCCAGGATAAACTCGGCGCCATTGACCGGTTTGAACACCTGTACCGCCCCCTCTTCTGCCAGCTGAATCAACCCCTTTTGCAACTGCTTTGATTTAAGTGGATCCTTCAAACGCACACGGCGAAAATGTTCCGGCGCAAAACTGGGGATCCCGGTGAACTTAAGGGGCTCTTTTTCGCTGAAAGTGTCACCGATTTTGATGGTGCCATGATTATGCAGACCGATAATGTCGCCGGGGAAAGCCTCTTCCACATGGGCGCGATCCTGGGCCATAAAAATGGTCGCATTGGCCAGGGAAATATCCTTGCCGATCCGATGATGACGCACCTTCATGCCACGGGTAAATTTCCCCGAACAGATGCGCAAAAAGGCGATACGGTCGCGGTGAGCCGGGTCCATATTCGCCTGGATTTTAAAGACAAAGCCGGAGAATTGAGGTTCTTCCGGAGCAACCAGGCGCTCAGCGGCTTCTCTGACCCCGGGTGGTGGTGCCAGTTCAACAAAGGCATCGAGCATCTCCTGCACGCCGAAATTATTGATGGCACTGCCAAAGAACACCGGCGTCTGATTGGCGCGCAGATATTCCTCGCGATCAAAAGGATTGGCCGCGCCCTTGAGGAGTTCAATATCGTCGCGCAATTCCTGCGCCTGAGTGCCGAGCAATTCATCGAGCTCGGGACTGTTGATGTCGTCAATACTGATGATGTCGGTTTTGCGCCGGTCTTCACCGGAGCGGAACAGGTGCAGCTCATTGCGGTAGAGATTATAGACCCCCTTAAAGCGCTTGCCCATACCGATCGGCCAGGACAAAGGGGCACATTCGATCTGCAGCTTCTCTTCAATATCAGCGAGGAGATCGAGGGGAGATTGCCCTTCACGGTCGAGCTTGTTAATAAAGGTCAACACCGGGGTGTTGCGCATCCGGCACACCTCCATCAGTTTTTCGGTCTGTGGTTCGACCCCCTTGGCACTGTCAATGACCATCAGGGCACTGTCAACTGCGGTGAGTACCCGATAGGTGTCCTCGGAAAAATCCTGGTGACCGGGGGTATCAAGGAGGTTAATCTCGAAATCCCGGTAGTCGAACTTCATCACCGAGGAGGAGACGGAGATGCCCCGTTCCTTTTCGATATTCATCCAGTCACTGGTGGCATGGCGATCCGACTTGCGCGCCTTGACGGTTCCGGCCATCTGAATAGCTCCACCGAACAATAACAGCTTTTCGGTCAGGGTGGTTTTACCGGCATCCGGGTGACTGATAATACCGAAGGTGCGGCGTTTAGCTATTTCGTGCTGCAAACTCATTTGTAGTTTCTCCGTTTAAACAATTAATTACCTTGGTTATTCAGTTCACTCAAGCTATTGATTCGGACTTATAAAGCATTCACCACCAAGGCACTGAGTTCATAAAAAAAACCTGATGCTCTCTGTGCTCTCTGTGACTCTAGCGAGCGTAGCGAACGGGTGGTGAATAGATTTTTCCTTTACTGGAGCTAAGTACCTAAGCAGATTTTTAACCTGTTACTTCTTGGTTTTGCGCCAGCGTTTGTGCATCCAGAACCATTGGCCGGGATCACGGCGGATTGCCTGTTCGATGATGTTCGTCAGAAACTGGGTATTTTCCGCCAGTGCCGTCTCCCCCTCCCCCTTAAGCAGTACCAGCGGCTCAATCCAGATATCATAACGATTATCCGGCTGACGCAGACAAAAGGTCGGCACAATCGGAATCTGGTATTTCATCGCCAGGTTGGTGATGGCCGTCGTGACGTAGGCTTTGCGACCAAAAAAATCAACCGGGATGGAGCCCGGCGGCGAAATATGCTGATCGAGCAACAGCCCGATGGCGCGCCCGGCCTGCAATGACTTGAGAATCCGCCGCGCTCCTTTGCGGCTATTGAGGATATCAGCGCCAAAATGGGTGCGAATCCGATAAAAATAAGCATCGGTGAGGCGGTTTTTCAACGGCTTGGCAATGGTGTCGAGGGGGACGCCAAGGGCTGGAAACACGTAGTGCCCGGCCTCCCAAAAGCCCAGGTGACCGGTCAGCAGAATAATCCCGCGATTCAGCGCCAACGCCGCGTGCAAATGTTCAGCACCACGAATATCGAAAAGATCCGCGGGCCGGTGCGGATCAAGCAAATCCAGGCGCAATGTCTCAACCGCGCTCATTCCCAACTGCTCAAAGTTGCGTTTCACCAGGGCACTCACCTGCTCTGTTGGCCAGTCAGGAAAAGCTTGTCGTACATTTTCGCACGCCAGTTGGCAACGCTGGCGCAACAACCAGCGACTCAAACTACCAATGCCACATCCCAGACGCAAGGCCACAGAGCGAGGCAACGCGCGGAGAAGTGGCGCGACACAAAGCAGAGCCACGTATTCAAGACGATGTCTCAACAGAACAGGTTTCATATTACGTAATTTCTTTCAATTTCAAAAAATACCGACCGGTGACTATAGCCCATCTTTGTCTGTGGAAGAAAGCATCTTGTCAGCAAAAAATGCCGTCATTGTTCCACTCCTGTCAGCCGACCCCGATCGCTTGAAGCTAAATTCTTGACCGACCAGGTCGATCCTTCTATGCTGTGCGGCGATAATTCCAGCCCCCTTCCAAGGAGCAATCCCATGGCCGTCCATGCAATCAACCATCCCCTGGTGAAACACAAACTGGGGCTGATGCGCCAGCACGACATCAGCACCAAGGATTTTCGCGAACTCGCCTCCGAGGTCGCCCGCCTGCTAACCTACGAGGCAACCAAAGATCTGGAGACCGAAGATGAAACCATCACCGGCTGGAATGGCCCAGTCGTTGTACAACGGATTAAAGGAAAAAAAATAACGGTGGTACCGATTCTACGTGCCGGTTTGGGCATGATGAACGGGGTTCTTGATCTGATTCCCAGTGCCCGGGTCAGTGTTATTGGCCTTTATCGTGACGAAGAAACCCTGGAGCCGGTCAGCTACTTTAAAAAATTGACCAGCTCGATGGAGGATCGCACCGCGCTGATTCTCGACCCGATGCTGGCCACCGGCGGCTCCCTGGTCGCTTGCATCGATATGCTTAAACAGGCCGGCTGCACCAGTATTCGCGGGCTGTTTCTGGTCGCGGTCCCGGAAGGCTTAGAACGAATCAGCAAAGCTCACCCCGATGTCGACATTTATGTCGCTTCTATCGATGAGCGCCTCAATGAAAACGGCTACATCCTCCCCGGCCTTGGCGATGCCGGCGACAAAATTTTCGGCACCAAGTAAGCTGCTATCGCAAAAAAACATCAGGTTGGATGGCTAAGCTAAAAGCGCCATATGCAAGGCGCGCCATTGTTGAACAATGAGGCGCACTAACCAACGTCGAAGCAGTGAGACGATGGCGGCAACGCAACAGTTAGTGAGATTTTGCGACGCCGTCGAGTAAATTCTCTTACCCATTCAGGAGCCCATAATGAAAAAAACCCACGCCCCCACTGACTACCATTTTCGCCTGCAAGATGGTCTGCTCGGCGCCCAGATGCTGTTTGTCGCCTTCGGTGCCCTGGTTCTGGTTCCCCTGCTGACTGGACTTGATGCCAATGTTGCCCTGTTTACCGCCGGGGTCGGCACCCTGATTTTTCAGATTATCACCCGCGGCAAGGTGCCGGTCTTTCTCGCCTCCAGCTTCGCCTTCATCGCACCGATCATCTATGGCGTCGGACAATGGGGAATTGCCGGTACCATGTGTGGTTTAATGGCAGCCGGGGCGCTCTATATTGTCTTGAGTATTATCGTGCGCATCTTCGGCAGCGGCATCCTCCATCGGGTTTTGCCTCCCGTGGTCGTCGGCCCGGTCATTATGGTCATCGGCCTGGTCCTGGCCCCGGTTGCCATCCACATGGCTTCAGGGCGCACCGGTGACGGCAGCGCCTGGCTGGTCCCGGAAACCACCGCCTACATCATTGCCGGTGTTGCCTTAACAGTGACGGTGCTGGTGTCATTGCTGGGACGCGGCATGTTCCGCCTGATTCCCATTCTCAGTGGAATTATCGCCGGCTATATTGCATCGCTGTTTCTCGACCTGACCGGGCTGACGGCTTCGCTGCAGGCGTCCTTTCATCCGGGTGATCTCCCCAACTGGACGGCCCCGGCCCTGATCTCCATGCAGAAGGCCATCGAGGCTCCCTGGCTGGCAATCCCCAATTTCACCATGCCGGTGTGGAATCTGGAAGCCATCATCTTTATTGTGCCCATTGCCCTGGCGCCGGCCATTGAACATTTCGGCGATGTCATGGCCATCGGTGGTATCACCGGAAAGGACTACGTGCGCGACCCCGGCATCCAGAACACCCTGCTCGGTGACGGCGTTGCTACCAGTGTTGCCGCCCTTCTCGGTGGCCCGCCCAACACCACCTACTCCGAAGTGTCCGGCGCTGTCGCCCTGACCCGCTCATTTAACCCGGCCATCATGACCTGGGCCGCTCTTGCGGCTATCATTCTGGCTTTTGTCGGCAAGCTCGGTGGCCTGTTAAGCACCATCCCGGTACCGGTCATGGGCGGCATCATGGTTCTATTGTTTGGTGCCATCGCCGTTATCGGTATCGGCACCCTGGTGCGTGCCGGTACCGATCTGATGCAACCCCGCAACATGGCCATTGTCGCCATTATCCTGGTGTTCGGCATCGGCGGCATGACCTTCGATCTGGCCATCGTCAAACTCGGCGGCATCGGCCTGGCCGGTATCATCGGCGTCATGCTCAACCTGATCCTGCCCTATGGGGCTCATGAGTGATGTTTTTCCTGGCGGGGTGTTGAAAAGCGACATCTTTCAACATCCCGCTGTTTGCAGCAATGATGCTCTTCCAGCGAAAAAATCAGCAGATTAAAACTGTACCGAGATATTGATTGAGCCAAAATTATCTCTTGTCTCCTGGGTCTTGAACTCGCGGGAGCGCAAGACGTGGGTATAGCTCAACCTGATACGATTCCAGAGAATCACCCCGCCAAACTGCAGATCACTTACCAGCGGCTCTTTATCAACACTGCGGCTGTTGCGAAAGCTGTTACCATCCAGAAAAATATTGCGCACCACCACCCGCCCCTCAACCCCGGCGAACAAATACCAACCGACATTAACTGCCGGCACTAAATGACTGGTACCCGGCAACCCGGGCTGAATCCTGGGAGGGCCATAATCAACAGGCAGATTACTCCCGTAACGCAGGGTAAGCCCACCATTCCCATAGGTCAGCACATTGCCCAGGGTCATCCCGACATGAGGCGTCAGATCAAGCTGCCTGCCTGCAACGGGCCGAGTGGCCAACGCGCGCCAGCTACGCTGCCAGCTGAGCATCAACCCCGGCTCATTATGCAACTGATGATCCCACCCCTGGGGAAGTTGCGACCCGACCAGTTGATGAATCACCTTCTGGGTTTGCTCACCCAGGGCCGCCGGGCCCACAACCCCGCCGGTCAGAACCAGCTGATCAAGTTGGCGCCCGGCCTCAACGCTGAGGCTGATGCTACAATAAAGCCATCCCGCATAAGGGTGCGAATCCGGCGAAGGAACTTCCTGAGAAATGTCGTTGGAGGTGAACATGCTCTGGCCGATGGAATACCCGTGCAGCACCTCGCCATGACGAGGGAACCAGGGGACGGCCCGGGCAACTTTAATCGCCCAGTCAGGGGTTTGGCTGGAAGCCGGAATCCAACTGACGCGAATTCCGTTGGTATAGTGCACGTCACTATTATTAAAAACATCATTCTCGTATACAAAACTCAAGGTGCTGTGCTGCTGACCCTTCAGCCGCCAGAGAAGTGTCCGTCCACGCTAAAAGCATCAGGATCATTAACGGGAAAATTATCGCATGGAAGATTCGCAACATCACTCTCAGACACCTGACCCAGAGAAAAACACGCCGCATCTTAACAGGTGAACAAGCTAATGCAACAAAAGATGTGGAAGGCGGGAGGGTCGTTTCCGGTGGGGGGACGATTTAAGAGCCACCAAGACACAAAATGCACGAAGTTTCAATCTTCTGCCGGGTGTTACCCCGGCCGCGACCCAACAGCCCTAGCACGTCGGTGCCGTGGACAAATGTTTCAATCCACGCCCCCGCGCGGGGGGCGACGGCGTTTGTGAGCGCTGTTATCTCGCCAGATCGGTTTCAATCCATGCCCCCGCACGGGGGGCGACGCACGGCGGTGGGCATCTTTTTGAGGGTATATGGGGTTTCAATCCACGCCCCCGCACGGGGGGCGACACCAACCCGTAGGGGCAGACCTGCGTGTCTGCCCTGTTTCAATCCACGCCCCCGCGCGGGGGGCGACTCCTGCACCCTGACCTAGTCCCGTGGGAGCGTAAAGTTTCAATCCACGCCCCCGCGCGGGGGGCGACGTCAGAGGTCCGGGCAAAGGCATCAACACGCAGCGTTTCAATCCACGCCCCCGCGCGGGGGGCGACCCAACCCGTAGGGGCAGACCTGCGTGTCTGCCCTGTTTCAATCCACGCCCCCGCGCGGGGGGCGACTCGACTTCAACAACTGACCTTAGCCTTGTGGATGCGTTTCAATCCACGCCCCCGCGCGGGGGGCGACGCGCGGTAGGTGCGGGCCGGGGCATACATCGGCTCGTTTCAATCCACGCCCCCGCGCGGGGGGCGACGCGCGGTAG